>CAJIYX010000043.1 GCA_905181725.1 Alphaproteobacteria bacterium UBA830 | reverse complement strand
GGTCCGACTGGGTATAAATTTCGTGCAGCCAGTTGGCGGTGTGACTGGTGCCGGGCACGCGATGCCCGCCCTCGGAAAATCCCCACCCTTCGCCATCGACCTTCTGTTCGGTATCAACGAGAACGATGTGACTTTCGAGCTTCTTGAGGACACGATAGAGCACGGCGCGATGCGCCCACGGGCAGCTGGTCGCGGCGAAGAGCACGTAGCGGCCCGGTTCAGCTTTGTATCCGCCGACGCCGGTAGACCCGGGTTCGCCATCGGCGGTGACCCAGTTCCGGAATTGCGAAGGCTGTTTGACATAGGCGCCGTTGCCATCGTGTTCGACAAGCTGCTCATCGTGAGTCCAGGTGCCATCCTGAAGATGCCCCATATCAGTTCCCTGTTTCTTTTCTCCCGCCGTTCTGGACAGGTGTTCACGCTATGTCGGACCCGTGTCCGACACGCGCTAACGGGCTTCTTATTTTACATCGTTAAACAATGCATCGAGATTTTCCACAGGCGGAGGCTCGCCTTTGCGCAATACCCTTGCGCGGTTCTGCTGCCATGCCGATCTGACGGCCGCGTAATAGTCTACCGAGCCTTTTCTCAACTCGTCTAGCGGGTCGAGGACGGCCTCTCGTTTGACGACGATTTCAGAGGCTTTGAGGTACATGCGCGTTTCGAAATCGAGCAGGTAGCCGATTGGATTGAAAAACGAGTCAACGCCGGTGCCGACAGTCTCTCGTAACGTCGACGGCCCGAAGAAGGGCAGCATAACGAACGGCCCGGATCCGACGCCGTAGGTGTACAATGTCTGTCCGAAATCGGCAGGGTGTTCTTTCAGGTCGAGCCTCTCGGCAACCTCGAAGAAACCGAACAGGCCAACGGTGGAATTGACGAAAAACCGGCCGACCGAGACACCGGCATTTTCGAAGTCTGCCTGCAGCAGGTCATTGATTGCAACGACCGGCTCATTTAGGTTTTCGAAAAAGTTACGGCCCATCTCCCGCACCGTTTCGGGCATTACCACTCGGTATACCCTGGCGATCGGCACCAGAAGATAGCTGTCGAGGAATTCGTTGACCGCGAACATCGCGCGGTTGAAGCCTTCAAGAGGGTCGTAGTCGGCAGCGTCGCCGCTGGTTTCCCCCACTACCTGATCGGCTTCGCTTAGTTGTTGTGCGGCTTGTTGCCGTGCGGCGGGGGGCGCTCGTGGGACTGCTGCAGTCACGACCCGGACTGGACGAACCGGTTGGCCCGAGCCGGCAAATGTAGCTGCCATGGTCGGAAAAGCGATCGACAGGTTGGAGAGGATGCTCGCTTTCAGGTCGGGTGCCGCATTAATGGCAGCATTCGTGACGTCACGGGCATCGGCGGGGTTGCGGGTAATCGCTTCCATAACGGCCTGCGCGATCATTGATGAATATACCCGGCGGTTCATCTCGCCCGCCATCGCGGTCGACGGGGTATTTCCTGTGAGCTGCTGCATCTGCGTCTGTCGGTCGACGCTGGTCTGCCATGTGCCTGCCGTCTGGCGCAGCCTTTCTGCAATATCTGCAGGCACTGCCGCATTGGCGGCAGTGAATGTGCCCATCAACATTGCGAAGACGGCAGCACCCAGAAGTCTGGTGATTTGACCTATTGGTGGCTTCATGAGCCCGGTAATTCCCTGCGGCAGCTTTTTATTCGGACGAACTGCAGTGATGTGACGCAATTTTAGCACAAAGCGGGAAGTTAGCCCAAAGGCCGGATTTTGTTGATACTCTGGGTGTTCCGGGAGGAACTGAAACAGACCTTAATGACCTTGTTCAGAAAACCTTAACCAGTGCGGTCGATACTTAAAACCTCGACCAAATTGCGTGAACCATGGAATGACGCATTTTCTCTCTACCGATGAGAATCCTGACGGCTACAAACTCGAAGACATCTTGTCGAGCGTGCGACAGGACATCATGGCCCCTCCCGGAAAAATTGCGGGCGATAAACGCCCCGAGGCCCGTCAGGTGCTCGCGAACAACATGCATATCCTGCAGAAACTGATCAAGTGCATCGATCTTGCGGAGAATTCCACGCAGATTCTGGATAGATCTTTCGGACAGCGTGGGGATGAGCCCCACGTAGGCGCCGCCTAGATATTGCCGCGCCGTGGGCCGGCCTTGATCGGGGCCGGTTATTCAGCCTTCTGACTCTTCCTCGATACGATGGCTGTTCAGGATCGGAATCTGGGTCATGCTGAACGCGAATGTCAGCGCCATAATTCCGAAGACCTTGAAAGTTACCCAGAAATCCGTGGTCTGTGTACGCCAGACGATTTCGTTGGCCACGGCCATAACGAGGAAAAACAGACCGAAATTGCGGGTCAGCTTGCGCCAGCCGGCATCATCCATCGGCCACGCACTTCCCATAACTGGTTTAAGCAGTGTTTTTCCGAACAGCAACCCGCCCAGCAGAACGGCACCGATCAGCGTTTGAACAATTGTCGGTTTCAGCTTGATGAATGTGTCGTCATTCAGCCATAGCGTGAGCCCGCCGAAAACGCCGACGACACCCGCCGTAATCAGCGGCATCAGCGGCACGCGCTTGTTGATGGCGAGCGAAATGACAAGCGCAATCGCGGTTGCGCCCATCAGGGCCGCCGTTGCAACCAGAAGGTCCCAACCCAGATACGCGACGAAGAACACCACGATCGGGCCGTAATCGGAGAAGGGTTTTACCCAAGCTTGATCGGATCGTTTAGTTTGGTCGGTCATAAGTGCCTTCATAGCATGGCTGGAGACAAACGGCATACCTGTGGCGCTTAACCGATCGTTAAGCGTAATGGGTAACCATGTTCCCAGCGTCGCAAGAGCTAACGTATTGATGCGACGGGGGAACGACATGCGGTTCTACGTTATGATCGCCGTCATCTTTTTTATGGTGGCCGGTGCATCGGAAGCGGATAGCGCCGACAGGAACCAGTCCGTGCGGGATATCTTTACGCTCGGATCCGGCGATCGTGTGAAAATAACGGTTTATGGCGAGACCGATCTGTCCGGTGTTTTTGAAGTCAGCGGCACGGGCCGGATTGCGTATCCGCTGATCGACGATGTCGAGGTCGGCGGTAAGACAATCCGCGAGCTCGAAAAGAATGTCGTCATGAAGCTGCGGAACGGCTATCTCCGCAAGCTGCGGGTCTCGATCGAAGTTACTAATAACCGACCATTTTATATCCTCGGCGAAGTGAAACGCCCGGGCAGTTACGCCTATGTCGAAGGCACGAAGATCGTCAACGCCGTTGCGATGAGCGGCGGCTTTACCTACCGGGCCCGAAAACAGCGGTTTCTTGTACGCCGTGCTGGCGCGCCCAAGGACAGCGAAACTGAAGCAAAACCCGATGATTTTTTCTATCCCGGCGAAGTCATCCGGGTTCCCGAACGGTTCTTCTGAATTTGCGCGCAGTCACGTTGTCGCGCCTAAACCGGATGCCGGCTGTGATCGCCGTCGTCGCTTTGGTGCTGCTCGCGATTGGCGGCGTGCGCCTGCCCGCCGACCTGATCGCGCTGCCAGGTACCCTGAGCGCAAAAAAATTAACGGACGGCAAGCCCATTCCGGCGCACGGACTGGCGCGTGTGCTGCGAACGCATGCCGCAAGTCTTCAGTCATATTCAACCGCTGATCGCTGGTTCGCCCTTGGCCATGCCCACCTGAAGGCAGGTGATCCGGCGAAGTCGGCCGACGCCTTTGCCAATGGCTTGCGCCACGCGCCTGCACGCGGGATTGCCTGGGTGGCCTATGCAAATGCACTGGAGGCGGCTGGCCGGACAAAGCGGGCGGCTGCGGCGCGGCAATACTCCGTCGCACGCGCGACGTACGATCCGCGCGCGGTCAGGCTGCGGCGGCCCTAACTCACTCGCTCCCTTATTCTGACGCGGGCCAGTGGCACTAGCGATGCCTGCACCGAAACGGTCACCGATTCGGATATTATCCACATATCATAGGGCTCATCCGCGATGTGTTGAGCATCAGTGAGCACTGATAAAATAATGTGGTGTGTGAATTTTTATGGCTAGCTGTGTTTTTTTGGTCAAAAATGAATGCTAAAATTCGGATTGTGAGTGAAAAAAGTGATGAATAACCCCTAGATGTTGTTCGTTCCCATACCGCAAATCAGGAAGCGCGGCAGTGTCGTCGTATCGCCCGGCGCCGGTCTCGGAAAGCGCCGGTCCGACCCCAATTCCGACCCTAAATCTAAACTCTATGCGCGCCTTCCTTCGGGAAGGCGTTTGTCGTTTGGGCCGTTGCGGCCCGACGTCTTGTTCCACCTGAACCTGAAGGGACTTCAATGGGAAAGAGATCCGCTCGCGCATCGCGCGGAGCAGCGTTTGACAGCAATGTATGCACATTGCCGGGAAGTAACTGGACCCCATTGGAAGGGTGTAGCGGTGGCGTCAAGCGATACGTAAGGCACATACAACCCAAAAGTCCGAACCAGGCACGCCTGATGACGGCGCTACAGGAGTATCAGATGGTGCTGGCGCTTGGCCCGGCGGGAACCGGCAAGACCTATCTTGCCATCGCGGCGGCGGTCGAGGCGCTCGAGGCCAACAAGGTAGAGCGGATAGTGCTGTCGCGCCCGGCGGTCGAGGCGGGCGAAAGTATTGGTTTTCTGCCCGGCGATGTGAATGACAAGGTCGCCCCTTATATGCAGCCGCTTTACGATGCGCTGCTCGACCGTCTCGGCGGCAAACGCCTGCGGGCGCTGATGTCCAGCGGCGGGATCGAGATCGCGCCGGTCGCCTTCATGCGGGGCCGGACACTCAGCCGGTCTTTCGTGGTGATCGACGAAGCGCAGAACTGCACCTACGGACAACTCAAAATGCTGCTGACGCGCCTTGGCTGGAATGCGACCATGGCGATCACCGGCGATCCGGATCAGACGGACCTGTTGCCCGAGCTTTCGGGCCTCGCCGATATTGCGAACAAGCTCGAGCCGCTGAAGAATATCTCGGTGGTTCGGCTGGAGCAGACGGATATCGTGCGTCATCCGCTGGTTGGCGACATGCTGACGGTGTTGTAATCGCGTAAACTTTTCACAATTGCGCATGGGTCGGTCGTCGGCTATGTCCGGCCCATGACTTCAAATTCAAAAGACATCATGGACGTTGAGCCCGGTCCCGTGGTCGAGCGGTTTCTCGAGGCCTATCGGGAAGGCAATGTTCAGGAAGCCGGACCGATCACGGTTACGGCGGACGAAATCATCGACTTTGCCAGACGCTACGACCCGCTGCCCATGCATCTCAGCGCCTCGGGCGGACAGGATACCGTTCATGACAGCCTGATCGCCTCCGGAGTCCTGACCATCGCGCTCAAACAGCGCCTGATCATGAGCATTGAGCGGAATACCGCGATCATTGGCGCGGTGCGCATCGATAATCAGCAGTTTCTCAAACCCGTCCGCCCCGGTGATACATTGTCCATGTATCAGGTCTGCACCGGTACGAGGGAGTCAAAGTCCCGGCCTGACCGGGGCCTCGTGTTCTGGGCATTCAAACTGACCAATCAGACGGGCACGATGGTGTTTTCTTCCGACGATACCGTCATGGTGCGTCGCCCGCTGCTCCGCCCGCCGGCCAATTGACGCGACTCGTCTGATCCGGGACTCTGCCCATCATGGGAATACGCCGCTTGTTTCTAATAATTGTTGTCGGGATTGTCGTCGCCCTATTCGCGCGGGCGCAGGCAGCCGGTGTGATCCCGCTTCTTCTCCAATAACGTCAGGCCATGACCGAGTTCCTATTTAACGGCCCGAAGAACGCAGGCAAGACGGTTGCGCTCGCTCATGGTGCCGGCGAATCGATGGATTCTGAATTCATGGAATTCTTTGCGACCGGTCTTGCGGAACAGGGGCTGCGGGTTGCGCGGTTCGAATTTCCCTACATGATCAAGCGCCGGGAAGACGGCAAACGGCGCCCGCCGGACCGCGCACCGCTGCTGCTCGAAACCTATCTGAATATTGCCGCCGAGCTTGGCCCCGAAAACCTCATCGTCGGGGGCAAGTCCATGGGCGGGCGCATCGCCTCGATGATCGCCGATGAGGCGGGTGTTGCGGGTCTTGTCTGTCTCGGCTACCCGTTCCATCCGCCGGGCAAACCGGACAAACTGCGCACGGAACACTTGGTGGAATTGAAAACGCCGTCACTTATCCTGCAGGGAGAGCGCGATCCGTTCGGCAAGCGTGACGAGGTCGTGGGATATGCGCTGTCAAAGTCAATCAAGGTAGGTTGCGTGCCGGACGGCGATCACGACCTGAAACCGCGCAAGGCATCGGGGCGAACGCGCGCGGAAAACTGGATGGATGCTGTGGATAGAATGGCAGTGTTCATCGGCGGGCTTTGATGCTTTACAGCACATTCGGGCACCGATAACCTTAGATAATTAATCATAAATACGAACAGGAAAATGAATGCCCAATAGGGTTGAGGGCCGGGTCTGTATTGTCACCGGCGCGGCGCAGGGGCTTGGCGCCACATATGCGAAAGCACTAGCGGAAGAGGGCGCGAAGGTTGTCGTCTCCGACATCGACGATGCCTCCTCGGTGGCGGCGGCAATAGTGACGTCGGGCGGTGAATCGCTGGCGTTGCAGAATGACGTTTCCGACTGGGAATCGTGCCAGGAAATGGTCGCAAAAACGGTTGAAAAGTTCGGCCGGGTCGATGTGCTCGTCAACAATGCCGCGATATTCGGGAACCTGGAACGGGCGTCTATTGACGAGATTTCGCCCGAACTGTTCGAGCGCGTGATGAAGGTCAATGTCAGCGGCACGTTCCTGTGCACAAAGGCGACGATCCCGGTGATGCGCGAACAGGGCTACGGCAAGATCATCAACATCTCGACCAGCCGTATCTTCGCCGGTCTGCCGTTCTATGTGCATTACGATGCGTCCAAAGGCGCGGTGTTCGGGATGACGCGCGCGATGGCGAACGAGCTTGGCGATGACGGTATTCGCGTCAACGCGATCGCCCCAGGATCGACGATGTCTGAGAACGTCAAAGCCCGCACCGACTGGCGGGATGGCGGGCCGGCTGCAAAACTGGCTGGCCGTTCGCTGAAACGCCTGCAGGAACCCGATGATCTGATCGGTTCCTGCATTTTCTTCGCCTCGGCGGAGAGTGATTTCATCACTGGGCAGACTCTCGTGATCGATGGCGGCGGGGTGATGTGGTGACGCTTGCCGCACCGATGGCCGGTTGATAAAAGAAGTGAGCAGATAAGGACGATCAGGATGGCGCAAACCGCTGAACATACCGAAGCACACGTGCTTCTCGCTGGGGAGTCAGTCCGGAACGAGTCCGATGGCTCTGTCCGGCTGGTGGGCGGCCGTTGCGACGATTGTGGAACACTCTTCTTTCCCTCGGCGCATGTCTGCCCGGAATGCATGTCGGAGGCTGTCGCTGCGGCTGATCTGGCGAACGACGGCACGCTGTATTCCTGGTCGGTGGTGCATGTGGCGCCGCGCGGCTGGAACACGCCGTATATCGCGGGCTATGTCGACCTTTCAGACGGGATCCGGGTGTTTGCTCACGTTACCGGTACGGATGCATCATTGCTGGAAATGGATATGGCGGTATCGTTGACGACGGCGATCCTCGGCGATGATGATGGTGTGCCGGTTGAAAGCTACGCCTTCACACCGGTAAAGGGCTGAGGACGAGGATATGAGAGAAGTATCGGTCATCGGCGTCGGGATCACGCCGTTCGCAAAGTACCGGGACAAGACGCTTGCCGATATCGGCTGGCCGGCCGTCAAGGCGGCCATCGAAGATGCCGGTGTCGAGAAAAAGGATATAGAGGCGGCCTATTGCGGCTCCGCGCTTGGCGGCATGATGTCCGGCCAGCGTGTGATGAAGCAGCTTGGTATTACTGGCCTGCCGATCACCAATATTGAAAACGCCTGCTCGTCGTCTTCGTCGGCGTTTCGCCAGGCCTATATCTCGGTGGCCGCCGGGGTCTATGACGTCGCGCTGGTGATGGGCGTCGAGAAACTGACCAAATTCGGCGGCGGCACGCTGCCGCTGGAAAAAGAAGATTTCGAGGTCACACATGGCCTTGTTATGCCTGCGCTCTACGGCATGCGCGCACGGCGCTACATGCATGATTACGGGCTGACCGAAGAGCAGCTCGCTGGTGTCGCGGTCAAAGCGCACAAGCATGGCGCACTGAACCCCGAAGCGCAGTTCCGCAACGAGGTCACGCTGGACGAGGTGATGAACGCGCGGCAGATCGCCGAGCCTTTCACATTGCTGCATTGCTGCCCGTCGGGTGACGGCGCATCGGCGGTCGTCATCGCGTCCGCCGAAAAGGCGCGGCAATACACGACCAGTCCGGTTCGCGTGGCATGCTCTGAAGTGAACTCGGGCAAATACATGACCGGCTTCCGCGATATGACGACACCGGAGATCACGGTGCGTGGCGCGAAGCAAGCCTATGAAGAAGCGGGTATTGGTCCCGATGACGTCGATGTCGCCGAAGTGCACGATGCCTTCACGATTGCCGAGCTGCTGTACTACGAAGCGCTGGGTTTCTGCGACAAGGGCGATGCGGCCAAACTACTCGAAGACGGCGAGACGTCCCTCGGCGGGCGAATTCCCGTAAATCCGTCAGGTGGTCTGCTGTCCAAGGGTCATCCCATCGGTGCGACCGGTACCGCCCAGATCGCCGAAGTCGTTCGCCAGCTGCGCGGCGAGTGCGGCGACCGTCAGGTCGACGGCGCCAAGGTCGGCCTCACACATTGCACAGGTGGGGGCATTTCCGGCTTCGATCATGGTGCGTGCTCCATTCACATTTTCTCGGTGTAAAATGAAACCACCTCCGTTTACCTATCACGATCCCAGAAGCGTTGAAGACGCTGTGGCGCTTCTCGCCGAGAAGGACAACGCCAAACTGCTTGCCGGCGGTCAGTCGCTCATGCCGATGCTCAATATGCGGTTCGTGCTGCCCGACGATGTCATCGATATCAATCTGATCGACGGCCTTGCCGATATTCGTGACGATGGCGATGCGCTGGTCTTCGGCGGCATGACCCGCCAGCGCGATATTGAATATTCCGATCTGGTCGCACAGCGGTGCCCGCTGATGAAAGAGGCCATTCTCAACGTCGGTCATCGCCAGACGCGCAACAGGGGGACCTATGGCGGTTCGATGTCGCATCTCGATCCCAGTGCCGAATTGCCGAGTGTGTCGATGGCGCAGGATGCGGTTGTCACCGTCCAGAAAAAGGGCGGCATCCGCGATATCGCGATGGCGGATTTCCCGATGGGTTACATGATGCCCTCGTTTGAACTGGACGAAATGGTCACCAGCATTCGCGTGCCGCTCTGGCCCGAAGGGCACGGTTATTCGTTTGTTGAATTTGCCCGGCGTCACGGCGATTTCGCTATTACGTCGTCGGCGGTTCTACTCGATGTCGAGGCGGGCGGTAGGATCAAGCGCGCCAGCATCACGGTCGGTGGCGTCGGTCCGTCGCCACTGCGGGTAACGGCAGTGGAAGAAGGTCTGACCGGCGAGATTGGCTCGGTCGAACTGTTTACCGAAATTGCGGAGAAATGCCGCGAAATCGACGCGATGGAAGATGTATATGCGCCTGCCTGGTATCGCCAGCACCTGGCATCGGTTCTAACACGGCGCGCACTGGGTAAAGCTTTTTCCCGGGCGGCCAACGGCACGGAGATGACCCTCAGATGAGCGACCGCAGAACGATATCCGTCACCATCAACGGTGAAGCCTATGAGCGCGAAGTCGAAACACGACTGACGCTCGCCGATTTCATCCGCCACGAAGTATTGCTGACCGGCACTCATGTGGGCTGCGAACACGGCGTCTGCGGTGCCTGCACGATCTTGCTCAACGGGCGGACCGCGCGTTCCTGCCTGATGCTGGCAGTCCAGGCGAACGGTCAGGAGATCATGACGGTTGAAGGCATCGCGCCGAACGATACCGAGCTGCACCCGCTGCAGCAGGCGTTCCAGGATAATCACGGTCTGCAATGCGGTTTCTGCACCCCGGGCATGCTGACGACCCTGATCGAATTCCTCGGTGACAATCCGGACCCGACCGAACGGGAAGTCCGCGAAGCTATCAGTGGCAACCTTTGCCGTTGCACCGGTTATCAGGGAATCGTTGCCGCCGCGCTCGATGCGGCCAAGCGTTTAAAGGGAAAAGAAACAGCCGGAGCGTAGTCCCATGGGCGCGAAAATGTTCGGCGCACGGGTTGCGCGGCTGGAAGATCCCCGGTTGCTGACCGGGCGCGGCAGCTATACCGACGACTTTCATCTGCCGGGCATGCTTGAGGCGGCGTTCGTGCGCAGCCCGCACAGCCACGCGAAGATCAACGGTATCGATACCGCGGCGGCCAAGGCGCATCCAGGTGTTGTCGCAGTCTATACCGTGGCCGATCTGCCGGAGTATCTGCGTGATATGACGGTGCCGTTCCAGGTGCCGAACCCGGCGATTTCTCAACCGTTCCAGCAAAGGCTGCTCGAAGACCGTGAAGTCTGTTTCGCGGGTGAGCCGATTGCGCTGGTGGTCGCGGATTCCCGTTACAACGCCGAAGACGCGGCGACCCTGGTCGAAATTGACTTTGATATTCTGCCTGGTGCATCCGACTGCAAAAGCGCGCTCGATGACAACGCACCGATGTGCCATGCCAACTCGTCCAATAATGAAGGGGCGAAATACACCGTCGGCTACGGCGATGTCTCAGACGCGTTCGCCAATGCCCATTTAACGCATCGCGAGGAATACTGGATCCATCGCGGTGGCGGGTTCGCCATCGAGAACCGCGCCGTGGTCGCCGAGTACAACGAATTACAGGACATGCTCACCATCTGGTCGGCAACGCAGTCGCCGTTCCTGGTGAAACAGAATGTCGTCGATATGCTGGGCTGGGAATCCGACAAGGTGCGCGTTATCGCACCGGATGTCGGTGGCGGGTTTGGCCCGAAAACCATCTACTACGTCGAGGAAGCGCTGATTCCGCTGGTCGCCAAGGAACTGGGCCACCCGGTCAAATGGGTCGAGGACCGGCGTGAAAACTTCCTCGCGACCAATATGGAACGCGACCAGTACTGGGATATGGAAATCGCTGTCGATGCCGGCGGCAAGCTGCTCGGCGTGCGCGGCAAGATGACCCATGACAGCGGTGCCTATATGCCGTGGGGAATTATCTCGCCTTATATCTCGGCGACGACGCTGCCGGGGCCCTACATTCTGCCAGCGTACGAGCTTGAAACACGGGTAGCACTTACCAACAAGGTGGCGGTCACGCCGGTGCGCGGTGCAGGGCGCCCGCAGGCGGTGTTCGCCATGGAACGCCTGATGGACCGGGCCGCGGACAAGCTCGGCATCGACCGGGTGGAAATCCGCCGACGCAACCTGATACCCACCGAACAGATGCCTTACGCGCTCGGCCTTATCTTCCGCGACGGCAAGCCGATGACCTATGATTCCGGCGATTATCCCAAATGTCAGGTCGAAGCGTTGCGCATCGCCGATTACGAAGGGTTCCGCGCACGCCAGGAAACGGCGCGCGCCGAGGACCGTCATATCGGTCTCGGTATCGCCAATTACGTCGAAGGCACCGGGCTTGGCCCGTTCGAAGGTGCTACCGTTCGTATCCAGCCGTCGGGGCGTATTTGTATCTATACCGGCGGCGGCGATTCCGGGCAGGGTCACTGGACCACGTTGGCGCAGGTAGCTGCCGACAAATTCGGCGTCGGCATCGAGGATATCGACGTACAAAAGGGCGATACCGGGAAGATCGCATCGGGCGTCGGCACGTTTGCCAGCCGGATCGCTGTAAACGCAGGATCGTCGGTTCATCTGGCGGCGACCGAAGTGCGCGAAAAGGCCCTGAAGGTGGCGGCTTACATGTTAGAGGCCGCGGAGGAAGATCTCGATATCGTGGACGGCCGTGTGGTCGTCAAAGGGGCGGATCTATCGGTCGGGCTGGCGGAGATCGCCCGCGCGGTACAGGGTATGCCGGGCTTTTCACTGCCCGGCGGGGTCGAACCGGGACTGGAAGCGACGCATTACTTCTCGCCGTCGCAGTCGTGTTACTGCAACGGCACGGCGGTGGTCGAGGTTGAGGTCGACCCGGAAACCGGCTGGGTCGATATTCTGAAATATTCCATGGCCCACGATTCAGGCACGCTGATCAACCCGTTCGTGGTCGATGGCCAGGTCCAGGGCGCGGTTGCGCAGGGCGTCGGCAATGCGCTGCTTGAATGGATGATTTACGACGACAATGCGAACCCCGTCTCGGCAAGCTTTGCCGAGTACCTGCTGCCATCTGCGCCCGAGACACCCAATGTCGACGTCGTCCATATTGAATCGCCCAGTCCGATCAATCCGCTCGGCGTAAAGGGGGCAGGCGAGGGCGGCACGATCCCGGCACCCGCCGCCATTATGTCGGCAATCGAGGATGCGCTATCGCCGTGGAATGTGGTGATATCCGGTGCGCCGATTACGCCGTCGATGATTGTCGAAAAGGTGCGGGCGGGAAGCTAGGGCTGACGCCGATTCGGGTCTTCAATCCACAAGTAATAAATTCCCTCGGTCTTGTACCGAGGGTTCATTTATCCACCACGCATGCATCTGCTATGCGCCCGGGTACAAGACCGAGGGAATAAGTTCTTTGGGTTAGCGCTTACGAATAATAAGGCGTCACACCGGCCGAATGGTCGGTGATGTCGACGACTTCGGCAATCGACGGGACCAGCTTTTTGATTTCGACCTCGACGCCCTGGCGCAGGGTGGCCGATGACGATGAGCAGCCCTGGCAGCCGCCCTCGAGGCGGACGAAGGCGGTGTCCTTTTTGATATCGATCAGCGAAATGTGGCCGCCATGGGCGGCGACCTGCGGATTGATCTGGCTGTCGAGCAGCTCGAGGATTGCCTTGCCTTCGGGCGTCTCCAGGCCGGGGCGATCTTCGAGGTCGATCGCGTCGCGCACGTCTTCGACTTCCGGCACGTAGTGCTTCAGCATGTTCTGGATCGGCTGCATCAGGCCATAGGCCGCGCCTTCGAAACGCAGATAGGCGATGCCGTCCTTGAAGGCCTTGAAAGTAATATCGCCGCCGCCGTCCTTTGCCGCCGGGCGGATACGCGTATCGACGATTTCCTGAATTTCCTTCGCCGGCCCGGTCAGTTCTTCGGCAGGCTCATCGGCGGTATCGGTAGACGGTGCCGCTACTGCGGCAGCGCTGTCATTGACGACGTCAGCACCGGACATGAAATGATCCATGATGGCGGCGAGCACCCGGGGGCGGAGGATGTGCCATTCGGCGTCGGCCGATTTGGTGACTTTGATGTCATCGGCGCCGAGTGAGACCCGGGTCACGGTTCCGAGATCGAAAATGCGCTGCGCCAGTGGGGAGCGCGCGGCATCTGCGGCGGTAAAGTCCACACCGACGGCGTAGACGTCACGTCCTGGCATGAAACGGACGATTTCCGGGCTAGCGGTCTCTTCGGTCTGGATGAACATATTTCGATTCCGGTCTGATGTTGGTAGCGAGTCGATAGCATAGGATGTTTTGCGCCAAAGCAAAGCGATAAGGCAGGAGAGGGTGCAGAGGCAGGTTCAGCCTGTCGGGCTGACATAACTTTCGGCAACGTCGATCAGGAGCACCCGTGTCGGTGTTTCGGAGGCGGCTATACGGATGGCGCTTTCGTCGCGGATTTCTACGCCGCCGCGCTGTGGAACCCCGGAATCGTTGACCGCGAGCGGGCCGTCTACGGCAAGCACATAGGCGAGGCGGCCGGGGGCAAGTTCCCGCAGGATCGATTCACCGCGCTGCAGGCTGGTACCCATCACCGCGGCGTCCTGGCGGATCCGGATGAGACCGTCGATATGCGCCGCGCCCGAGGCATAGACGGTGAAAGCGCCGGGTTCGGCGGCGGGCGGGGAGACAAGGTCGGTATAGTCCGGCGTCAGCCCGGCTTCGTCGGCGTGAAACCACATCTGGTAGACACGGGTAGGATCGCTGCCCGGGTTGGATTCTGAATGCATGACGCCGCTGCCCGTCGTCATCGCCTGTACGTCGCCCATCCGCAGAGTGCCTTTGGCGCCGGTGGTGTCCTCATGCGCGATCATGCCTTCGCAGACATAGGTGACGATTTCGAAATCCCGGTGGCCGTGCATTGGAAAGCCGGTCTGCGGCGAAATCTGCGTGTCGGCCAACACCCGCATCGGGCCGAGGCCAAAAACGGGTGTATCGGCGTTCTCGGGCGAGCCGCGAAAATGGTCGCGGATGCGAATCCCGGCTGCATCGATGCCGCGCAATTTTCCGAAAGGAGCGATTCTGATCATATGTGGGCAAAATGCGCTAAAATCGTGCGTCAAGGAATCAAAAATCGCCGGGGGCGACGTGAAAGAATTTGTTAGTGAGATAAAGGTCGAATGGGCGCATTGCGATTTTGCAGGAATTGTCTTTTACCCGACCTTTTATATCTGGTTCGATCAGGGCACGGAGCGGCTGTTCCGCGCGAACGGTCTTTCTTATCCCGAACTGGGTGAGCAATTCGGGATCGACGGCATGCCGCTCCTGGAGACCGGGACGGCCTACAAGAATGCGAGCAAGCTGGGCGCTGATCTGACCATCACGAGCTGGATTGACGCGTGGGAAGGCAAGACCTTTGTCGTCAGGCACCGGATCATGCACGCTGATGGCCGCGAAGCACTCGAAGGGTTCGAACGCCGCATCTTTGTGATCAAGGACCCGGCGCTCGAACGCGGGATCAAGGCCATTGCAGTGCCGGACGCATTGCGTGCGCGGTTCACGGACTAGTCCGGGATAGAGCTGGCCTGCGACACATTGGCAGGCCCGGGCAGACGCTCTTCCTTCGACCCGGCAATGACTTGCTTTTATATCAAGTGATATAATAAACGGGTGTCCACTATGGCGACTAATCAGGAACGGCTCGACTGGCGGCGCGACTATGCCGGCCCCGAATTCTTGAAAGAGGGCTTTCGTCCGCTTTTCATGGCCGCCGGTATCTGGGCGGCGCTGGCAGCACCGCTCTGGGTAGCCTTGTGGACCGGGGTAATTTCCTATGACGGCGCGTTTGCTCCGCAGGTCTGGCACATCCATGAGATGATGTTCGGCTTCATCGCGGCGGCCGTCGGCGGGTTTACCCTGACGGCGGTGCCGAACTAGACGGGGTGTCTGCCGGTCCGGGGTCTTCCGCTTGCGGGGCTGGCCGTCTTCTGGCTGGTGGGACGGGTGGCCGTCTGGTTTTTGGCGTCGATCGGGCCGATCGCGACGGCGGCGATTGATCTGCTCTATCTGACCGCGCTGCTCATGTGTGTCGCCAATGAGATTTTTGCCGGACGTAACTGGAAAAACGTGCCGGTGCTGGTGGCCCCTGGCGCTGCTGGCCGGGGCGAACGGCCTGTTTTACCTAGAAGCCACCGAAATTGCGGAAACCGGCGACATCGCGATCCGTCTGTCGATAGCCGTCATGGCGCTGTTGGTTGCGCTCATTGGCGGGCGCGTGGTGCCGAGCTTCACGCGGAACTGGTTCAGGAAGAACTACGGGCCTGAAATCGCCGGGCCGATGGTCGGATTCGACCGTATTGTGCTTGCGGTTTTGATCGTCGCGCTCACCACCTAGACTGCTCTGGGCGAAGGGCAGGCCGTCGGTGCAGGACTTGCTATTGCCGGCTTGCTCAATCTGGCACGGCTTGTACGTTGGCGCGGCTGGGCGACGATGGGGGAGGGCCTCGTGATGATCCTGCATGTCGGCTATCTTTGGCTAGCGGTTCGGCTGATCCTCCTCGGTGTATCGATGCTGCAGGATGCGATGACCACTGCGGCGGCGCTGCACATGCTGACGCTGGGTACGATGGGCACCATGACGCTTGCCGTCATGACCCGGGCGATCCTCGGCCATACGGGACGCGATCTGCATGCCGGGCCGGGGACGATGGCGATTTTTACGTTTGTGACCGTCGCGATGGCCCTGCGGGTCGCCTACGCCTTTGCGCCGACGGTCGATCTTATCTGGGCATCTGCGGGGTTCTAGACCGCGGCGTTTGCTTTGTTCGTGCGGATGTACGCGCCCCTGACTTATCGGCCGCGTTAAAGCAGGTCGCGTTTCCAGGTCGGCGGCCAGTCCCGTTCGATTTCGATGGTGGACCCGTCGCTGCCCTCGAACTTCATTTTGAGCCAGATGCCGCTCTTGGCGTCATACCAGAGCTCCCGGACCGCATCGCCGGACATGACGTAGCGTTTGGCGCTTATTGTCCGGCCATCGATGGACAGGTCTTCGGTTGCCGCCTCGACTGTTTTGACGCTGATCAGAACACCGTCGGATGAATCAATCATCCGGGTCTGCTTAACGGTGGCCTGCGGCCAGTAGGTGGATGGGAGCAGGTTGAGCGGTGCCGACAGGGTCCCCTTTGGGTGAACGATCGCCAGAGCATCAGTGTT
>CAJIYX010000042.1 GCA_905181725.1 Alphaproteobacteria bacterium UBA830 | reverse complement strand
TATATCCGCGATATTCAGGACCTGCTGTCGGTGCTTAATCTCCATCATGTCGTTGTGGTCGGCACGTCGCTTGGGGGCATTCTCGGCATGGGAATGGCCGTCGCCATGCCAACTGCCCTTGCCGCTGTCGTGATGAACGACGTCGGCCCAAAAGTGGAGACCGGTGGGCTCGACTTCATCATCAACTACATCAAGCAAGATCGCCCGCAAGATGACTGGGACGGCGCGGTCGCGACCATCAAAACGATGCTGCCGAACCTGACCTTTCAGGATGACGGCATCTGGTTGAAAATGGCGCAGAACACATTTCGCGAGCGCGAGGATGGCAAACTTTATTTCGACTGGGACGTCAACATCGTCAAACCAATGCAGGATTCATCCTATGCGATCCCAGATATGTGGCCGCTTTTTCGTGCCCTGAAGGACGTGCCGACCCTGGTGCTGCGCGGCGCAGAATCCGACATTCTGTCACCCGAGACCTTTGCCGAGATGCAGGCAGTCAAACCCGATATGATTGGCGTCGAAATTCCCGGGGCCGGGCATGTGCCGACCATGGCGGAACCAGAATCCCGCGCCGCGCTGGAAGCGTTTCTTGGTAGCCACTGAGGGCCACCCGGACCTCAAGGATATCCTGTCTGCCGCTGCCCGGCTTGCGGGCGTCGCACTTCGCACACCTTTGCTTGAATCGGAGCGCCTGAACGAGCGCCTTGGGGCACGCGTCCTGCTCAAATGCGAGATGTTCCAGCCTATCGGCGCCTTCAAAATCCGCGGGGCATGGAACCTGATGAGCCAGCTGTCGGCGCGCGACCGCGCGAACGGCGCCGTTGCCTTTTCATCGGGTAATCATGCTCAGGCGGTTGCCTGGGCAGGACGACGCCTCGGCATGGCTACCACCATCGTGATGCCCAAGGATGCGCCAAGAATCAAAATCGAAAACACCCGAGCGCTCGGCGCAAAAATCAGGCTGTATGACCGGATGAACGACGACCGTGAAGACATTGCCCGCGAAATTGTCGGGGATAGTGGTGCCGTTATCGTGCCGCCCTACGATCATCCAGACATTATCGCCGGTCAGGGCACCGTCGGCCTCGAGATCGCCGAGCAATGCGCCGCGCTGGGCATCATACCGGATACCGCGGTCATACCCTGCTCCGGCGGCGGTCTTATCGCCGGATGCGCGATCGCGTTGAAAAGCGCGTACCCGGAGATCAACGTTCTGGCTGCGGAGCCCGAAGGATTCGACGATACGGCAAAATCACTGATCGCCGGCAAGCGAATTATGAATCCACCGGCCACTGGCTCTATCTGCGATGCGTTGCTCGTACCAACACCGGGAGAGCGGACGTTCAGGATTAACAAGGAGCTGCTTGCCGGTGGACTGGCCGTAACTGACGGCGAGGTCAGAAAGGCAATGTTTGCCGCGTTTGCCGACACACGCCTGATCGTGGAACCCGGCGGGGTAGCTGGTCTCGCAGCTGTGTTGAATGAAAAGGACCGGATGGCCGGTCAGACAATCTGTGTCGTGCTATCCGGCGGAAACGCCGATCCGGCACTCTTTGCCGAAATTATCCGCACCGAAAGTCTCAGGGACGAAGCCGCGGCGGCCTAGAGCGCGTCCCTGATAAGGGCCGCCTAGAACGAACCGCGATCCACATCTATCACCACCAGATCGAGCTTGGGATCGTCTGTCTCTGACTTGTCGAGCCGGCGGTAATGACCGTCCCGACGCGCGCCGGGATCGATCGCCAGCATATCATGCATTACATCCCCTTCGACACGGGATGACCGGGACAACTTGACCGCATCGGCCTTAATTTGTCCTACAACCGTTCCATGCACCAGGCAGTCGTCGGCGACAACCGATCGGTTGATGCGTCCCGTTTCGCCGATCGTGAGTTTGGCGCAATGGATATCACCGGATAGTTCACCGTCGATCTGCACCTCGCCATCACTGACGATATCGCCGGTCACCTGCATACCGGCACTGAGGATAGACGGAGCACCGGATGACCGGCACTCGGTGACTGCTTTATCCTTTGAAAACATTTTTTCCTGCTTTCATAAATCTGAGTGGGTCAACGCTTCGCTTGTTCACGTGAATTTCATAGTGCAGATGCGTTCCGGTGCTTCTGCCGGAATTTCCCATCTGTCCGATTTTCGTCCGATACGTAATGGTCTGTTCGCGCTTAACGTTTATGCGCCGCAAATGACCGTACCGCGTGGTGACGCCATTGCCATGGTCGATCTCGACAAACCTGCCAAAATGGCCTTTCCAGCCGGCGTAAATCACCTTGCCCGGCGCACTCGAAAATACCGGCGCGCGATGTTTGGCACCTAAATCGACGCCCCGATGCATGGCCTTCGTATTGCTAATCGGGTCTTTCCGGATTCCGTACCTGCTCGAGACGTAGTAGTAGTCCAGCGGCGACGCTAACGGCAGGCCCCGAACAATACGCTGAAGGCCCTCAAGATGATCGATCATCCCGTTTGCGCCGGTCAGAGATGCTTCAATGGTTTCTTCTTCCTTGCTGCCCCTCGATTTGGGCGCGGCCTCGAACGGCCCACCCTGCGGCGCCGGCCCCACACCTTGCGCACGCAGCAATTTTTTGACGTTCAGCCCCGCCGACACCAGTATCTTCGTCAGGCGCTTGGCCTCGGCATGAGACGTATCGGCGACGCGGTCGAGCAGCGCTGCCTGCGCCTCCTGCGCCTCGACAAGACGCTTTTCAAGTTTACTCACACGATTATTCAGCGTGTTGCCAGTCTGTTGAACCTGATTTTTCTCCGCCAGGGCGACAGTCAGCTCCGAGCCTGTCGTCTTCAGGTCCTGCGCCAGCGCTTTGTTGTGACGGTGTGTATTCTCCAGGTGGGATTCCAGCACTGCGAGACGCGTCGAGATCTCGCGCTTGGCATCCTCGGCTTTCCTGCGCGCCTCCGCTATCTGCTTGAGATCCTGACGGACCGCGCTCAGATTGCTTTTAAGCGACTGGTTCTGACCGATCAGGGTGACAAGCCCCTTGTGATTTTTTTCGAGCAAATCCGTTGCTGCGGCAAAACTGCGCCGCGAATCATCCAGCTTTCCGCGCAGCGTCAATGACGCCTGGTCCCGGGCCGAGATCGCCGCATCTTTCGCGGACACAATTTTGTCGTAGCTGATATAGACATAGCTGGTATGGACAACCCACGCGACAAACGCACTAGCTGCCAGAAGCCCCATAGCCTGCAGAAGGCGGGGAATTCTGATATAAGCCGTCCGGCCATGTGATCGCAGATTCAGATGCCTGTCCGTGAGCGCGGATGGCCTCGTATGGCGCGAAATCCGACGATGGAGTTGCGCTAACTCTGACTTATTTTTCTGTAACTTGGACATCGCCCCCGGCGGTCTCCCTCGTATCTAATCCGTTCGTTTCACTATCTTCAACGCTAACTGTCAAAAATCCATGAAAACGCCTGGATTCGACCTCAGTCTCCGACGAGCAGGTCTCTATGGTGCGTCCGAATTGGCCGCACGAACCAGAACGACCACACCCAGCGCGATGACCAGTACCCCCAACACAGCAGCCACAATCCCACGAGACCCCATTTATATCAGACCCTCGTGAGAATTACCCACGACATCAGTCACATAGACATAATTATTCACCAGCACGCCGAGAATAATGAGAACCTCACCCAAGCTTCGGTTCTTCGCCATATCAATTCCTCAGAACTTACTCACACTACGAATTATGCCGGAACTTATACCGAAACCACTGTTACGGCCAAGAAACTAGGCGACTTTCCGTCGCAGGCGAATTCCATTGGCGGCACCAGCTCAATACGATAGGGTTACTAAGTAGCAGGCAGATGTGCGCTTTTTGCCAATAATATCAACAAGTTACACTGGAGGAACAAACGTGGCGGATTTGTACGTCGGAAAGACCGAGGAATTCGGGGACCGTGATCGCAAAATCATCGCGCAGGGAACCCTCGAGATCGGTGTGTTTCATGTCGATGGGGAATTCTATGCCTATGAGAACAATTGCGTTCATCAGGGCGGACCAGCGTGCCAGGGCAAAATCATCAATCGTGTCGAAGAAGTCATTCATGAGACCGAAAAGACGGCTCACGGCCTGAAATTCTCGGAAACCGACGTCCATATCGTCTGTCCGTGGCACGGGTACGAATACAATGTCCGTGACGGGCGCCACCCAGGAAACAAGAATATCCGTCTGCGGCCGTTCAAGGTAGAGATCAAGGACGGAGAGGTTTATGTCGTCGTCTGAACCCGATTTCGCGGCCTTGGAAGCCGCTGCCACAAAGGCAATCGAAGTTGCCGAAGCGGCGCTCATGAGGGGTGAAACCGAGGGGATTTCTGACGAGACTGTTCAGCGTCTTCTAACTGCCGGAACTAGGCTTTTTGCTAATAAAGTCGAAATGGAAGAACGCTTCTTCTCACCTTACACGGACCAAGAATCCGTTACGGCAACCGATGTTGTAATGACGTGCTCAGACATGCTTAGAGCAGTCAATCTGTCTACGTTCGATCTTGCCATGTGGTTCCAACGCCCACGGCCCGGCGACAATATATAGTTTTAGCTCAATTTGTTTTTTTGTAGTCAGGAGGGACATGATGGATACCGGAATAGAGCAGGTCAAAGAGAACCCTATCAAGGAGATCACGACCTATACAGATTCACGGGATATTCTCGCAAAGGCCCGCCAGCAGGCGGACGAACGCAATTTCGACGATATCTTCATTGCGGATATCGATTCTCACCACACAGAAACGGAATCCTGGCGCGAGATTATCGCCTATATCGATGATCCGGTTGTCCGCGCACAGGCAGAAGAAATGGTTCTGCATCGGTCAGGCACTCCGCCTTACGGCCTCAACGGTGACTTAGCGCTTCGCTATCAGGACGTCGGCGGCCGTATCCCGCATCAGGCCGCCCGAAGTGAAAAGGTCGACGAGAGCGAAATCAAGAAAGTAGGCCATCGCGACATCGTTCTTGCGAAACGCGCCTACGAAGCTATGAGCATTGACATCCAGGTCGTGTTCCCAACGCCGATGCTGTTTCTAGGAATGCACCCCCAATTTGATATGGAGGCCATTCTCGGGAAAGCCTACAATCGCTGGCAGGTAGAGAACATCCTCAAGAAAGACCCTAAGCAAAAAACCATGATGTTTCTGCCGTTCAATGATCCAGAATCGGCACTGGAAACCATTGAGGAATTCGGCGACGCTCCCGGTTGCGTTGGCTTCATGGTGACGTCGGTTCGTTACAAAGCGGTTCATCACAACCACTATATGAAAGTGTATCGTGCCCTTGAAGAACGCGGGCTTCCGCTGGGGTTCCACGCCGGATACTACTGGCAGGACCCCTTCATGATGCAGATCAACCGTTTTGGTTCGATGCATGCGCTATCCTTCGTGTGGTGCAATGTCGTTCACATGACCAACTGGATCATGAACGGTCTACCCGAACGTTTCCCCGGTCTGCCTGTTGTCTGGATTGAATCCGGTCTGGCGTGGGTATCTTGGCTGATGCAGCGGCTTGACCATACTTATCTGATGCGGTCATCCGAAGCGCCGTTGCTAAAGAAACTACCGAGTGAGTACATGAAGGAAATGTTCTACACTTGCCAACCGCTGGAAACGGATCATATAAAAGCGACGGAACTGACCTTCGAAATGATCAATGCGAAAACCCAGTTGCTATATGCATCCGATTGGCCGCATTTCGATTTCGATACGCCCAGTGTCATCTGGGACCTTCCGTTCTTGGACGAAGAATCCAAACTGAATATTCTCGGCCGAAACGCCCAACGACTGTTCGATTTCAGCAAGTAAAACGAACGACTGATCGAGAAAAGGGGCGGGTATTTACCCGCCTCTTTGTTACCTCCAGTCGTCCAGCCAGATCATCGGCGTATCGCACTCATGGGTATGACCGTGCCACACCCAGGACGGCGTGATGATGAAATCACCCGGCATCATCCGCACCCGCCCGCCGTTCACGGTTGTGATGCCCCCTTTCCCTTCGAGCACCAGCCGCAGAGCCGATTGCGTATGACGGTGCTCGGACGCCTGCTCGCCAGGCAGGATCAGCTGCAGGCAGGCATAGAGCCTGTGCGGGTGGTTCGCTGAAAACCGGTCAACGCCGGGTTTTGCAGGACGAGCACACGGCAGCTCGCTTCTTCCGGCGTGACGACGTCTCCGGCCCCCACCAGCAGCGGCCTGATGTCTTCGTATTTCCAAAGTGCGGGAGCGTAGGGAGGCCCAGGTTCCTTCGGCACATATTGCTCGGTATCCACCCAGAGCGGCAGCACATGCCGCGCAGCAACGCGGTCACAATACGTGCCGGGTTTTCGCGGATTGAACGCCATGTCTACCGAACCTCGACCTCCATCTTGCCGATGATATCTACCTGGCAGACCAGATGGTCCCCAGGCTCGATCGGGCCTACGCCCTTGGGCGTGCCGGTCATCAAGATATCCCCCGGGTAGAGCGTATAGAACTTCGACGCATATTCGATCAGTTTTCGGCAATCGTAAATCAGATATTTCGTGTTCGATTCCTGACGAACCTCGCCATTCACCGTAATTTGAAAATCCAAGTCGTCGGGGTCGTCGATCTCATCCGCCGTCGTGATCCACGGGCCAAGTACCGCATAGGAATCCAGCGACTTTCTGAGGCTGCGGTCTTCAACGCCGCGAACCGTATTATCGAGTCCGATCGAATATCCGGCGACCACATCCAGCGCATCGTCATAGGCAACATTCTTCGCCGTCTTGCCGATAATGACCGCCAGTTCGATTTCATGGTCGTTTCGGCGGTCGGTATGACCAAGCGTGATCCCTTCGCCCGGACCGACAAGAGCCGAATTAGCCTTCAGGAACAATCCGTATTCATTGATCGTTTTGATCTCGCGTCCGAAATTAATTTCGGCATCGTCCTGCGCCTCGGCGACATGATCCCGGTAGTTTGCAGGCGCCCCGATGATTTTTGTGGGGTTCGCGACCGGACTTTTCAGGACGACGTTATTAACACCCTGCACATAACCCATCTTGCGGTTGGCTTCGATCCCGACACTGATCGCCTCAATATTTGCGACCATGGCGTCACCGTGCGGCCGTGGCCAGCCGGTTTTGGGAATGTCGTCAAGCGCGATGGTGACATCTATCAACTGGTCGCCCTTAATCAGCCCCAGCTTGTCATCGTTGTAGCGGCAAATTCTCATAATTCGGTCCCGAACTCTTTGCGGGCGCCATCCGCCCAGACGATGCCGTGACCCGGTTTATCGGACGGCGAGATATTGCCATCCGCGTCCATGGATACCGGGTTGTCGAACAGCGGCTCGAGCAGCGGAAAGTGCTCCATCCAGCGGATAGCTGGCGCAGCGCCCGCCAGATGAATAAACAGGGCCGGAAGAAAATGCGGCGAGACGACCAGGTTAAAGTGTTCCGCGACCTGCGCGAGACGAAGGCTTTCGGTGATGCCGCCCATCATCGCGAGATCAGGCTGAAGGATCGACACCGCCCGATCGGCCATCAGCGGCGCCAGTTCCAAAGCACCCTGATGATGTTCGCCGGTGGCTATCGGAACGCTGCAGGTATGCGCCAATGTCGCAAAACCGTTCGCATCGTGCGCCGGCAGCGGTTCTTCGAACCACAAGGCGTTCACATCCCCCAGAACGTTGGCGAGCCATTGAGCGCGGGCAAGGTCGCACTTCTCATTCGCATCGGCCATGATATCGACATCGTCAGGCAGCGCTTCTGCGACAGCCTGTATCCGGGCGAGGTCTGCCGGTGCGCCTGCTACCCGCAGCTTCACCGCCGTGCATCCCATGTCTGCATATTCCAGCGCGCGGTCCACTGCGGCGTCAGGATCCTGGGTTGGACCAAACCCGCCCGATCCGTAAACCGGGAGCGTCTTCGCCACACCGCCCAGCGCCTGGTACAGGGGCATTTTCTGTTTCCTAGCATACAGATCCCACATCGCGACGTCGATAGCCGCGATCGAAAGATAGCCGACGCCCCGTCCCAACCGGTTGAGCGAGCCGGCCAAGCGCCGCCACAACGCCTGCGGCGGTACAATCTCCTGCCCCTCGACAAAACGCGACAGCATATCCCGGGCCGCGTGGGTCACCGTTTTTCCACCACGGCCAAGAACATAGGAGAAACCTGTGCCCGTCACGCCGTCGGAGTCCTCAAGATCGACGACGATCACGTCGACACCCGTGATCCCGGAACCACCCGTTGGTCCCGACAGGGGAAAGTCCCAAAGCTCGGCGGTCGCCCGTTTTAGCGTCGTCGTCATAGATTAGCCTTTCAAAGTCAGCGTAACGGTATCCCCATCCTCGATCCCGAAAGTATCGCGGACAGCGACGGCAGCAATCACTTCTACCTGCACCGGCGGATAACCATCGACCAGCGGAAAGACAATCGCACCATCGATTTTATCATTGATGGAAACTTTCCAGCATTTCGCGTCGCAATCGTGCGGACCGTCATTCGGATTATCCATATGGATGCCGGCGGTCTGCTGCAGGCGCACCCAGACCGGCATCGAATCCGGATCATCGATGATCACATTGACGGTTCCCGGAAAGGGGTCAACACCAACGCGCTCCCTGAACTGGTCCTTCGCCCAATCAAGCTGGGTGAACGTCGTCCCTATGCCGATGCCGGTTGCCAGCCGACCGATGAGCTTCTCGCCCTTCATCAGGCAGCGCGGACGTCGACATCCATGCTGCCGATGCCTTCGCAGTAGCAATGCATGACGTCGCCCGGTTCAACCGGTCCAACACCTTCGGGCGTACCGGTCATTATCACGTCGCCAGGATGCAGGGTATAGAATGACGACCCGTACTCGATCAGTTTGCGGCAGTCGAAAATCAGTTTGTTGGTATTCGAATTCTGGCGTTCTTCGTCGCCGACATGGATCGAGAAATCAAGATTATCAGGGTCTGCGATTTCATCGGCTGTCACAAGCCACGGACCAAGCACGGAATAGCTGTCGATAGCCTTACGCAGACTACGCTCCTCGGTGCCGCGCACCGTCATATCAAGACCGATCGAATAAGCGGCAACATAATCGAGGGCGTTTTCGTAGGAAACGTTTTTTGCGGTCTTGCCGATGATGAGCGAGACTTCAACCTCATGATCGTTTCGCCTATCCGTGAAATGAAGGTCTACGCCCTCGCCTGCTCCAACAAGCACAGGATTCTTCAGGAAGAGGCCGTAATGATCGATCGTTTTTATCTCGCGGCCAAAGCTAACGCCTTCATCTTTAATCGCTTCGTCCTGGTGAGCATAATAGTTCACCGGGGCTCCGATAACCTTATTGGGGTTGGCAACCGGGCTTTTCAGAACGACCGAAGATAGCGTATGCTGTTGCCCCCGAGCGGCCAGAGCAGACGCCTTCGCACAAACCGCATCGAGATTGGCGATCAGTGTGTCACCAATCGGCGCCGGCCACCCCGATTGCGGTATTACTTCTAACGCACCGGTGACATCTATGACGTGTTCCCCATCGACAACACCAAGTCGATCGTCGTTAAAACGACAAATTTTCATTCCTTGATCCCCTGACTAGATTGCTCTGATCATTGGTAATCGCACTCCCGCATCTCCCGGTCCAGCCCAAATTGGGGGGCTTGAATGGCAGCACTAGCGGCGTAGACTGCGTAAATTGCGGGTGTAGCTCAATGGCAGAGCAGAAGCTTCCCAAGCTTACGACGAGGGTTCGATTCCCTTCACCCGCTCCAGCCCGACAATGATAAAATCGTATACTGCCTTATTCGCCACACCCTCCAAAATAAGAAGGTAGAAAATACTTCAGACAAAAATGGGCCGGTACCCCCTTCGTGGATTGCCCCCTGCGACCTTCATCTTCAAAGGTCAGGTAGCCACGCAGCAGGAATTTTTCCTTCATTTACGGCGCGTCCAAGATAATACTTCCAAAGTTTTTTTATATGTGCAGGTCGATTGAACCGCGACATGAATGCAGTCATTTCATCGTTTGACAACCCGCGGACGGTGCCGAGTGCTGCGGCGTGAAACAACGTGTTCGCATTCTCTTCAAAATGCACTGAATCGACAAGAAGGGCAGGAACACTCTCCGCAGTAACAACGACCCCATGCGCGCGGATCAGCGCAGCGTGGCAGGCACCCAGCGTGTCGGCCAACTCCTTCCCCAACGAAACTGAATTGATATGACCGGGATCAGGATGAACTGGGATGCCGCCACTCCATCGTGCCGCATGGTTCTTAACGGGGATGAGCGGGCGATCTTCGACCAGCGTGAACATCGTCGCCGTTTCCGGGTGAAAATGCCCGACCGCATTCACGTCGGGCCGTGCCCGCATGATCTCGGAATGAATATAAATTTCGCGGGGCGATTTTTTGCCTTCCTTACCCGTCAGAACGTTTCCGTCAAAGTCACAAACGAGCAGGTCTTCCGGTTCCAGAGCTGCCCGGGAATCATCGAACGACTGAATAAGCAGGCCACTGCCATCCGGCAGACGCGCGCTGACGTGTCCCGAATAGTCGATCAACCCATCCATATTCATGATCCGTGTGCAGGCAGCTATTTCCGCCCTCAGCGCCTGATGGCCTGCGTTATGTCCCTTCATCTTTTCCTCGCGACGATATGGAAGATATGCCAGTACTTTTGAACACCGCGCGGCGTGACAGAATCGTCCTCTTCTTCGTCCAGAAACTCGACATCGAACGGTTCGAGAAGTTCAACGACCTGATCGCGGGATTGGCACGTCACACCCGAAAGGTCCACCCAGTCGTCGCGGTCGCCGTAAAGCTGGCCCGAAAACCGCCCGCCTGGGGCAAGCGCGCTCACGATTTTCGCCCAGACCGACGGGAAGACATCCGCAGGACAGAGCGGCAATGAAAAGCCCGCATTCACAAGATTGCAGGGCGGCAGAGACATGTCCTCGTAGCGCGAAACCAGCGTTTCGATCTCGCACTCGTTAGGCAGGTCAGGCCTCGCCAGAAGTTTTTCAATTGCTTCCGGCGCGGCATCCACCGCTAACACCGGCCAGCCCCGTCGCAATATTTCCATTGTATCACGACCCGAACCGCAGCCGAGATCAATGGCCAGACGGTCAGTCAGAAAGTCTTCTGCAGCAAACGCATCCAGTACTTTGATCAATGTCGGGCGCGGTGACCGGTCGCCCGTCTTTTCATAATAAGACGACCAGTCGACCGAAGTTTCGGCGTCAGATGAAATTCTGTCCGCCATCCACAATCATTCCCTGCCCGGTGATATAGGCAGCCTCGTCGGAGCACAGGAACATCATCGCTTTAGCAAGATCATGAATAGTCCCCTGTCGAGGAAGTGCCTGAGATGCGGTCATTGTCTTGAACATTTCCCGGGGCACGGACGGGCGCTCAACTTCCGTCTGCATCACGCCTGGCCAGAACGTATTTACCGTAATCCCATAGGGCCCAACCTCGCGCGCCATCGATCGCGTCATACCGATCATCGCGGCCTTGGTCGTGATGTAGTGCAGATAGTTAGGGCGACCCATCATCATTGTACCCGACGAGACGTTGATAATCCGTCCCCACTTCGCATCGATCATCGGCTTTACAGCAGCGCGCGAGCACAGGAAGGCCCCGTTCACGTTCACGTCGACCGCACGTTTCCATTCATCTACCGGTAATTCCCAGAATGGCGCCATGGTGATCTGCGAGAAGATCGCCGCATTGTTGATCAGGATATCCACGCGACCGAATGCCGACATGGCCGCGTCGACCATGGAAATAGTCGAGTCCTCATCCGCAACATCAACATGCACGGCCAAGGCTTTTCCCTGCTTGTCCTCGATCTCACGCTTTACCTTTTCCGCGTTATCGCCATCGATATCGGCGATTATCGGTATAGCTCCCTGAGCAGAGAAGTAATGCGCATATCCGCGGCCGATTGCCTGCCCCGCGCCCGTAATAATAACGACACGTTTGTTCAGGCTGTCATAGCTCGCATTCTTGTCAACGTTCATATCTGAATAATCAACGTAGCCGATTTCAGTATCGGTCATGCTTCCCTCCACATTCTGCCTCACTAGCATAGTTGGGCATGGCTCAACGTGAGACGCAAGCCCATCATTCGCCGCGAAGACGCTCCACAGCCTCCAGCAGGTCATCTAGTTCTACGTCTTCGATACCATGCTCTTTCATCTCTTTGACGGTTTCCGCCAGGTAATCGTAACAAGTCCCGTATTTGCCCGATGCCGCTGCGATGTAGCGCGCTTTTTCTGATCTCGGCAAACCACCCGCATACTGAAAATGATCGGTCGACACCACGAATGCCAGTGCAGGAATTTCAACGCCGCCGACGGAAATAGAAATCCATTCTGCCGTATAGGTGCCCGTCCACATTTCGCGCTCCCAGAGCGGCATCAGGTCCGCTTCCGTCGTAGTCCGCGGCAGCGTGAAAACGATACCTTTACACAACGACCCGGGTTTTTCTTCAAGCGCAAACCCTAAGCCCGGACATTCCGGGGTTCCCCGCGCATAAACCGACCAGATCGAAAAATCCCGATGGTATCCATAAAGCTCGCATTTTGCCTGTGCCGCGACGTCGAAACAGGGATTCCACATCAAGGATCCATAGCCGAAAACACGCAAGTTGGAGCGGTCAGGCGCTCTTGCGAGGGTCTCCCTGAGGGATTGCGCCCGCTCGGCATTTGATAGCGGTCTGATCACCTCTGTTGGCGGCGGATTAGTCATTTTCAGCCTGCCGTTTGTTCACCAGTGCAACGCCAGACAGGACGCATGCTGTTCCAGCCCAGACCCACCAAGTCGGTGCTTCGTCAAAGAGCACTATACCTGACAACACACCAGTCAACGTGACGACATAATTGAGCTGTGATGCAAAGGTAGGACCGGAAAGCCGGATCATTTCGAAAAGCGCAAAAAAGGCGAACCCCGAAATAATCGCATGTCCAAAGACGGCGATATCGGGCGCGCTCAGTGGGAATGACGGCACGTGAAACGCACCACTCAGGAGGCAAACAGGCAACATCACGGCTGCGCCAAACCAGACCATCCCCGTCGTCAGTGACAACGAGTTCCCTGTTTCCGGACGCAGGCGTTCAATAAGGATATTCGCCAACGAATAGGTAAGCGGAGCGAGCAGACCGAAGAGTAACCACGGGATCATCGAAGGGTCGGGCAGACTTCCACCGGGCGCGACAAACAGAATGACGCCGACGAACCCGAGGCTGAGCCCTGTCGCCCGCAATGCAGCAAAATGCTCCAGCCGCATCATCAGGCTGATCGCATAGGTAAAGATCGGTGTTAGTCCCAAGACAACTGCGAGCGCGCCTGCCGGGACATATTTCACCGTCGTGTACCAGACGACGTTTGCGCAAACGATACGCAGTCCGCCGATAATCACATAGTACCAAAGATGCTGTTTCGTAAGCCCGGGAGTAGTCCGGCGAAGGATGCATATTCCGGTAAGAATGAGGGCAGCGATTATCGCGACCCAAAAGACATAACCGAGCGGATGCACCCCGCCGGTTGTTGCAATCTTGGCAATCGCGACAGCCGCTCCCCAGCCGATCCCGCAATAGAACAGCAGTCCCAGTGATATGAGCCTCGACCGGTCCATTCTGATTACCAGCCTTTCCTCAGATCACCTCTTTTTCGCGGAGCGCCAAAAGGTCGTCATCCGACAGGTTTAATTTTTCGCGCAATACTTCCTCGGTGTGCTGCCCGAGCAACGGCGGTGCATGACGGTACGTCACGGGCGTGTCGCTGAACTTCATCGGACTGGCAATCAGAGCAGCGCCGCCATCTCCCGCCAGCGGATGCGGCACGTTGACCACCATCTCGCGCGCCTTCACGTGGGGATCGTCGAATACCTGCTGGAGGTTATTGATCGGACCGCAGCCGATCTTGTTCTCTTCTAGCCCCGAGAGCCACTCGGCGGACGACCGCGTGGCAAACACCTGGTCCAGCAACGGCACCAGTGCATCCCGGTTACCGACCCTCGACGCATTGGTCGCGAAGTCGGAGTTTTCCGCAAGATGTCTGCAATCAGCCATCTCGCAGAACCGGGCGAACTGCGTATCGTTGCCAATAGCGACGATGATGTAGCCGTCCGATGTCTGAAACGGCTGGTAGGGAACGATGTTCGGATGTGCATTGCCGAGCCGTCCAAGCATGTCGCCATGAATATAATTCATACCGGCATTCGCCAGCATCGCGACAGTCGTATCCATCATGCCAATATCGATATACTGGCCCTGCCCGGTCACTGCCGCATGACGAAGCGCCGCGTTGACCGAAACGCTCGCATACATGCCGGCCATGATATCTGCAATCGGCACGCCTGCTTTCTGAGGTTCGCCTTCGGGGTCACCCGTGATCGACATCAACCCGCCCATACCCTGGATCAGAAAATCGTACCCCGGACGCGGCGCATATGGACCAGTCTGGCCGAAGCCGGTAACCGAACAATACACAAGTTTCGGGTTACCGTCTTTCAGGTCGTCATAGGCGAGCTTGTAACGCGCGAGATTGCCCGTCTTAAAATTCTCGACCAGAGCGTCCGCATCCATCGCCATCCGACGGATCAGTACCGCCCCTTCCGGCTTCGAGATATCGAGACCGACCGACCGCTTGTTGCGGTTGGCCCCCATGTAATAGGAGCTTTCGGTTGTCTCGTTGCCGGCATCGTCTTTCACAAACGGCGGCGCAAATCTACGCGTATCGTCACCTGCCCCCGGCCGTTCGATCTTGATCACGTCGGCGCCCAGATCGCCCAGCATCTGCGTGCAGGTCGGCCCCGCAAGAACGCGGGTCAGATCAACGACGGTGACGCCCGACAGCGGGCCAATGGCTTCTGACATACTGATATCTCCCTGTTGCGTTGTGGTTTAAGCCATCCGGGCGGTCGGGAAAAGGGCGGCAGACCAGTCATGCATTGCGATTCCCTTTCCCCGGCTGCGTTGAGGGTATAAAGGGGGTAATCACATGTCCGTCATCCATGACATTCTGGCAAGCGCGCCGGGGGTTACCGAATGGTCCTTCATCGCCCTTTGCCTTCTTAGTTTCTTCACCTCCGCGGTCTCCGCCGCGTTCGGCCTTGGCGGCGGTGCTGCGCTTGTTGCGGTAATGGCATCGACGATGCCGCCGCTTGCGATCATTCCGGTTCATGCGGTCGTCCAGGTCGGCTCCAACTTCTTCCGGGCGACGATGATGTGGCGCAACATCCTTTTCCGCTGGATGCCGACATTCGTGATCGGCACAATTATCGGTGCCGCGGTCGGCGGGCAGATCGTCTTCGCCCTGCCGAAATATCTGCTTCAGGCCATCATCGGGGTTTTCGTGCTCTATGCGGTCTGGGGCCCCAAGATGAAAGCGATGGAGCCGTCGAACATCCGCTTTGCCGTCGTCGGCGCGATCGCGTCCTTCGCGACGATGTTCGCCGGAGCGACCGGGCCTCTGATCGCCCCGTTTATAAAGGCATCCACCAGCGACCGGGTGATGACGGTCGCAACCCATGCTGCCTTTATGTCTTGGCAGCACGGCGTGAAGATTCTCGCCTTCGGCTTTCTCGGGTTTACGTTCGGGCCATACCTGCCGCTGATGGGCCTTATGGTCCTGTTCGGTATCGTCGGTACATGGTCGGGCAAGTCTATTCTCAACTGGATGGCAGAGAGTGTTTTCCGGCGCGGCTTTAACCTGGTACTCACCGTTCTAGCATTGAGGCTTCTTTACGAAGCCGGCACCGAGGTCGTCGGATGATCGAACTTCTCTCCATCACGCCGGAGATCGATGGCTGGACGTTCATCCTGTTTACGATCCTCGCCTGCTTTACGGCTGCGTTCGGCGTGGTCGCAGGGCTCGGTGGCGGCGTCCTGTTGATCGGTTTCATGGCAACCGTCTTCCCCCCGGTTGCTCTTGTCCCCATACACGGTGTCGTGCAGGCCGGCTCGAACGTTACCCGCACCATCATCGCGCACCGACTGGTCATGAAGCAGGCCATCATTCCCTTTGCGATCGGGGCCGTATTGGGCTCGGCGATCGGCGGGCGGATTGTCGTCTCCATCCCACTGTCGCTGCTGCAGGCGATACTCGGGATATTCATGCTCTATGTCTGCTTCTCGCCGAAGATCACCGCCGGCATGCCGACCCAGAAACGCTTCTTTGCGCTCGGCATGGTCGGCGCATTTATTTCGATGTTCATCGGTGCGACCGGCACAATCCTAGCCCCCTGGGTAAGGGGTGTCAGCGAGGATCGTCGCATATTCGTCGCGACCCATTCCTGCATCATGATGTTTATCCATGGTCTGAAGGTGATCGTGTTCGCCGTTCTGGGCTTCGAATTTTTCGATTACCTGCCCTTAATGGCCGCCATGGTCACTGCCGGGTTCCTCGGCAACTGGGTCGGCTTCAAGCTTCTCGACGTGATGGAAGAAGCATTATTCCGGCGAGTCTTCCAGGTCGTTCTCGTCTTTTTGTCGATCCGCCTGTTATATAGCGCTGCTGAAAACGCCGACTACATATGATGGAGAGCTTTCTCGGAGTCCCGGATACCGGCCTCTGGCTCACCATCGGCCTGGTCATCGCGGCAACCGTTACAACGTTTCTCGGCACGGTGACGGGCACCGCAGGCGGCCTGATGCTGCTCGCGATCATGACGTTCTTCTTCCCGCTCGCCGTCCTGATACCGATGCATACCGTGATCCAGCTCGGCGCAGGGTCGAGCCGCATGTTCATGATGTGGCGCTACGTCAAAAAACGCCTGATCGTGCCGTTTGCCATCGGGTCGTGTATCGGTGCTTTTGCCGGCGCGCAGATATTTGCCACCCTGCCATCGGCGACGTTGCAGGGAATTCTCGGCGTATTCATTCTGGTCGTGATGTGGACCCCGCGCCTCGGCGCGGGCGGTCCCGACAGGCTGCGCTTCGGCATCCTCGGCGCCGCCGCCACGTTTCTCGGTATCTTTGTCAGCGCAACCGGCACGTTTCTGTCGCCCTTTATCGCACATGCCAGTCTCGACCGGCGTATTCATGTCGCGACCATGGCGACCCTCATGGCGATCTCCCATGTCACCAAACTCGTCGCCTTCGGTTTTGTCGGCATGGCGATCGGCGCATACATCCCCTTAGTCGCGCTGATGGTCTGCGGGACCGTTCTCGGCACCTGGTTTGGTAAGCACGCACTCAACCGCATTCCGGAAAAATTGTTCCGGCAGATCTTTCGCGTCCTGCTCACGCTGCTCGCCATTCGTCTGCTAGTCGGCGCGGCAACCGAACTGGGCTGGCTCGACGGTATCTTCTGAACCGAAAGCTTGCTGAATGGGCAGGTTTCGCTACACTTTTCCGATGACGAATTCAGATAGACGGCCAGACGGCACTTATGCCAGCACCTGCTGGGAATGCAGCACCCGCTGCGGATCGCTCGTGACGCTCAAAGAGGGCCGCGTGACCAACGTGGGGCCGAACCCTGACCATCCCGGATCCAAGGGTGCATTCTGTGTGAAGGGCATCCGCGCGTTGCCCGAACTGACCTATAGCGAGAACCGGATCAAAAGCCCCATGCGCCGTGTCGGCGAGCGGGGCTCGGGCAACTGGGAAGAAATTCCCTGGGACGAAGCCCTCGACGAAATCGTGGACCGTCTGCTGGAAGTGCGCGCGAAACACGGCCCTGAATCGCTGGTCGGCGCGGTCTCCAGCGCATTTTTCAGCCGCGGTGCTATGGTTTCGCTGCTGATGCGATCGCTCGGCTCGCCGAACTGGATGATGAACCAGGATCTGTGTGGCGGCTGCCGCGCCCTGTCTGACCGCATCATGGGCCTTGGTATTGTTGGCGGCGAAGATGTCGACGATACAAAATGCGCCCTGATCGTCGGACGCAACCCGTCGGCGGCTGATCCCGTCCAGTGGATGGCGCTGAAACGCGCCAAGGCCAAAGGCGCAAAGATAATCGTCATCGACCCGGCCCGGACGCCAGCGGCTGAAATCGCGGATATATGGATGCGCCCGCGGCCCGGAACGGACGTCGCACTCGGTCTCGCCCTTATCCACGTCATCATCGAAGAGAACCTCTACGACCATGACTTCGTTGATGCGTGGACACGGGGCTTCGACGAGCTGAAGGCGCGGGCTGCGGAGTTCCCCCCTGCACGCGCCGCCGAACTAACCGGCGTCGCCGTCGAAGACATTATTGCGACGGCCAGAATCTATGCTGACGGTCCATCGAGTTTCGTGTCCGGGCACGGTATCGACGCTTTTTCAAACGGTGTGCAGACCTTTCGCGCCTTTCACTGTCTTGTCGCGATCACCGGCAACGTCGACCGGCCTGGCGGCAATATCCGGGTGAAACGGCCGCGCGGTTTCCGCAACTACATCGACATTCTGCACGATCCCAATTTCGCCCTGCCGCAGGAAGTAGCAGAACGAACCCTCGGCGCAGACCAGTTCCCGCTCTGGGCCGGTCCGAAAGGCTGGCAGACATCCGCCCACAATCCGACCGTGCTCGATGCAATCCTGACTGGCAATCCTCATCCGGTGCGGGCGATGTATGTCTCCGGCGTGAATATTGCCGTCACCTACCCGGATACGCAGAAGGTCATGGCCGCACTGAAGTCGCTCGATTTTCTCAGCGTGGCCTCACACATGATGACGCCGACATCAGAGCTTGCCGATATCGTTTTGCCAAAAACCACCGGGCTGGAAGAGGAAGAGGTCTCGCTCGAGCCCTCGGCACACATTGTCTGCTACACCAACCCGGTTATCGAGCCGCAGAACGAAGCGCGATCGGATTTTGACTTCACCACCGATCTCGCGCGGCGGCTTGAGAGCAGGGGGATCAATACGCGGAAATATTTCCCGTGGGAGAGTAAACAGGAATTCAACGAATACCTGCTCGGAGACGAAATCGACTGGAAGGCGTTTAAGGAAAACGGGTGGGCGCCGTTCGAATTCAAGCTCGGTAATTTCGAAGAGGCCGGGTTCAAAACACCATCGGGCAAGATTGAACTCTGGTCCGAAACCCTGAATGACCTCGGCATTGATCCGCTGCCCAACTATGTGCCGCCGCGCCCGGAAACCGCCGACGCACAAACGCGGGAAGCTTATCCTCTGGTACTCATCACCGGCGCGCGCGAAAAAACCTATCACCACTCCCGATACCGGGATCAGGCATGGGCACGGAAGGTCTCCCCCTTCCCGCTTCTGCAGGTTCACCCCGATACGGCCGCCACGTCGGGTCTGTCGGAAGGCGACTGGGTCGCGGTGGAAACACCGGGCATAGACGGGCGCTGCAAACTGAAGGTGTCGGTGACCGAAGAAACCGGCCCCGGCACCGTGCGAACCGGCATGGGCTGGTGGCTCCCCGAAGCGCCCGGACCGGAGCGCGGTGCGCTGGACATCAACATCAACGTCGCGCTGTCCTATGACGGGCCGTGGGATCCGGTGACAGGTTCGGCGGACACACGCGGTCTGCCGTGCCGGGTGACGCTGATTCCGGAAGCCGAGTTCCCGATGCGGGAAACGGCATGAGAATTCGCGAACGGCTTGAAGAACTGGGCCTCGAACTGCCGCCGCCATTTGTTTACCCGAGTGCAAACCGCACCGGCTGTGTCGTCACACAGCATCTGGTCTACACGTCCGGCCATCCTCCGCCGGAAGATTTCAGCGTCACGGTCAAAGGCAAGGTCGGCGGCGATGTCAGCGAAGAAGATGCCTATGCCTCCGCCCGGGCGACGGCGCTTAACATCCTCGCATCCGTTGAAGCCGAACTGGGCTCCCTCGACCGGATCACGCAGGTTGTCAAAGTATACGGCATGGTCAATTCCGCTCCGGGGTTCGATCGGCAGTTCGCCGTCATCGACGGCGCATCGGATCTATTGTTCGAACTCTTCGGACCAGAAGCCGGTCAGCACGCGCGGTCCGCCGTCGGTATGTTCGAACTTCCCCGGCAGTTCTGTATGGAAATCGAAGCAATTTTTGAACTTGGCGGCTAATTGCAGATATTCGGTGATCTGCGGCAGGGCTGGCTGGAAAAGGCTGTATGACTGGCTCAGGGCGTATAGCGCAGCATGAGCCTTTCCGGATCGAAACCAGCTAAAATTGGCGGGTCATTGACCTGCCCGTTTCGTTTGCTTGACTCCCCCTCGGCGCTGCCCCAAAAAGCTTGTAAATCCATGAACACAAGCCGATTGGACGGTCCTGCACAGGGCCCGTCGGGGAGACGATGATGGCGACAGCGATGACCCGTAATATCCGCGAACTTAAGAACTTCATCGGCGGCGAATTCGTCGCCAGCGGGAACACCTTTGAGAACACGACCCCGATCGACGGAACGCTGTTATCCCATGTACATGAAGCCACCAGGGAAATGGTCGATAACGCGGTGATCGCCGCCCAGGCGGGGGCAAAAGTCTGGGCCAAAATGCCGACCGAGGCGCGCTGCAAAATTCTGCACGACGTCGCCGACGGCATCGATGCCCGTTCCGAAGAATTCATCGAAGCGGAAACGCTCGATACCGGCAAACCCCGTTCGCTCGCAAGCCACGTCGATATCCCCCGTGGCGCGGCGAATTTCAGGGTCTTTGCAGATCTGGTCAAATCGGTCGGAACCGAAGCCTATCAGCAGGACACCCCGGACGGTGCGGGCGCAATCAACTATTCGATCCGCCATCCGCACGGCGTGGTCGGCGTCATCAGCCCGTGGAACCTGCCGCTGCTGCTGTCGACATGGAAAATCGCCCCGGCGATGGCGTCGGGCAATGCGATTATCCTCAAGCCGTCAGAAGAAACGCCGACGACCGCTACATTGCTTGCCGAAGTGATGAAGGAGGCAGGCGTACCCGACGGTGCATTTAATGTGGTGCACGGCTTCGGTCCCGGATCGGCCGGCGAATTCATGACAAGCCACCCCGGAATCAACGCGATTACATTCACGGGCGAGACGACGACTGGCGGCGCGATCATGCGGGCGGCATCGGAGAGCGTCAAAGCATTGTCCTTCGAGCTCGGCGGCAAGAACCCGTCCATCGTATTTGCCGATGCGGATTTCGACGCCGCGATCGAAGGCACGGTCCGGTCCGTCTTCGCGAATTGCGGTCAGGTCTGTCTGTGTTCGGAGCGCGTTTACGTCGAACGCCCGATTTTCGACAAGTTCGTCGCGACGCTGAAAGAAAAAGCCGAGGAAATGAAACTCGGCCGCCCGGAAGACCCGGACACGCAGATGGGTCCGCTGATCAGCCATGAACACCGCGACAAGGTGAAAGGCTATTACGATCTCGCCAAGGAGCTTGGCGCCAACGTGGTTACCGGTGGCGGCATTCCCGAATTCGGCGACGAGCGCGATGGCGGCGCCTTCGTGGAACCGACGATCTTCACGGGTTTGAGCGAGGATTCGCGCATTCAGAAAGAAGAGATATTCGGTCCGGTCTGCCACATCACCCCCTTCGATACCGAAGACGAAGCAGTATCAATGGCGAACGACACCAAATATGGTCTCGCTTCGACCGTGTGGACAACGAACCTCTCCCGCGCCCATCGCGTGGCACAGGGCATGGAAGCCGGTATCAACTGGGTCAATTGCTGGTTCCTTCGCGATCTCCGCACGCCGTTCGGCGGCATGGGTCTTTCGGGTTTCGGCCGCGAGGGCGGACAGCACGCACTGAATTTCTACTCCGAGCAGAAAAACATCTGCATCAAGCTTTAAGAGGCGCACATGGCAGCAAAAACAGCGACCAAAAAAGAAAAGACGATAAAAGACGCGGCGCGGCGTATCCGCACTGCATGGAAAAACGGCAAGACCACAAAGCCGATCCGTGATGTCCTGCCGAAAGGCGATATCGATGCGGCGTATGCGATCCAGCAGATCAATACCGACATCTGGATCGATGAAGGCCGCCGGGTCATTGGCCGCAAGATCGGACTGACCGCAAAGCCCGTGCAGGCGCAGCTTGGCGTCGATCAGCCTGATTACGGCATCATCTATGCCGATATGGCCGTCGTCGATGGCGACGAGATCGATTTCAAATCGGTTGCCCAGCCGAAGGCCGAGGCCGAGGTCGCCCTGGTGCTGGCGGAGGATCTCGACGGCGATCAGCTCACCCTGCTCGACCTCATCGCGGCGACCGCCTACGCCCTGCCCGCCATCGAAGTAGTCGGCAGCCGCATCGCCAACTGGGATATCAATATTCTGGATACGATCGCCGACAACGCGTCATCCGGCAAGATCGTGCTCGGCACCCGCCCCGTCCTGCTCGACGACGTGGATCTGCGGATGTGCGGCATGGTTATGGAGAATAAAGGCGAACAGGTTTCCATCGGTGCAGGCGTCGCCTGCCTCGGCAATCCGCTGAACGCCGCCGTCTGGCTTGCGCGCAAGATGGTCGATGTCGGCATGCCGCTTCTGGCTGGCGATGTGATCATGACCGGTGCTCTGGGCCCGATGGCCCCGATTGGTCCCGGCGAAGTGATCGAAGCACGTATTTCAGGGCTCGGCAGCGTCCGTGCCGTTTTCTCTGACTGATTTGAAGTGAGGTTCTAGATGGCCAGCAAAGCAAAGGTCGCAATCGTTGGTTCCGGCAATATCGGTACCGACCTGATGATCAAAATTATGCGCATGTCCGATGCGCTCGAGATGGGTGGCATGGTCGGCATCGACCCGGCCTCCGACGGCCTGTCGCGCGCCAAGGGGTTCGGTTTCGCGACGACCCATGAAGGGCTCGACGGACTGACAAAGATGCCCGAATGGAAAGACATCGCGCTCGTATTCGATGCGACATCTGCCGGCGCGCACAAGCACAACGCGGCACTTTGCGAAAAAGACAATAAGATCATCATCGACCTCACGCCGGCGGCCATCGGCCCCTATGTCGTGCCCGTGGTCAACATGGACCAGCATCTGGACGCCAATAACATCAACATGGTGACCTGCGGTGGCCAGGCGACGATCCCGATGGTGCATGCGGTCAATCGTGTTGCCCACGTGCTGTATGCCGAAATCGTCGCCTCGATCTCATCGAAATCCGCCGGTCCGGGTACGCGCGCCAATATCGACGAATTTACCGAAACCACCTCCAAGGGATTGGAAGTTGTCGGCGGCGCCGACCAGGGCAAGGCGATTATCGTCCTAAACCCGGCTGAACCGGCGCTCGTGATGCGCGATACGGTCTACACGCTATCCGAGGACTGCGATCAGGAGAAGATCGTTGAATCCGTCAAGCGGATGGTGACCGAAGTTCAGAGCTACGTGCCGGGCTACCGCCTGAAGCAGGAAGTCCAGTTCGAACGGTTCGGATCCAACAACCGGCTGCACATTCCGGGCCGCGGCGATTTCGAGGGCATCAAATCCTCGATATTCCTCGAGGTCGAAGGCGCCGGTCATTATCTGCCGAAATATGCCGGCAATCTCGACATCATGACGTCTGCCGCCATGCGCACGGCGGAACGCGTGATCGAACGCCGCATGGCGGCGGCTTAAGGACAGCGATATGGCAATCGATAAAGAAAAGAAAATCTACGTTCAAGACGTCACCCTGCGTGACGGAATGCACGCCATCCGCCATCAGTACGGCCTCGATCACATCAAGACCATCTGCAAGGCACTGGACGACGCAAAAGTGGATGCGATCGAAGTCTCGCACGGTGACGGGCTTGCCGGGATGTCGTTCAATTACGGCTTTGCGAAGGAAACCGACCTCGCATACATCGAAGCGGCGGCCAGCGTGCTGGAGCATTCCAAGCTCGCCACCCTCCTCCTGCCCGGCATCGGCACCGTGGAAGATCTGCGCGAAGCATACGAAGCCGGCGCCCGGTCGGTGCGCGTGGCAACCCACTGCACCGAAGCCGACGTCTCGAGGCAACACATCGAATATGCCCGCAATCTCGGCATGGACGTCGCAGGCTTTCTGATGATGGCGCACATGAACCCGCCCCAGCAGCTCGCCGAACAGGCAAAACTGATGGAGGATTACGGCGCACATTGTGTGTACGTGACGGATTCCGGCGGCGCATTGCTCATGAACGACGTCGCCGACCGCTTCAAAGCCTTCAATGATGTGCTGAAGCCCGAAACCGAGACCGGCATGCACGCTCATCACAATCTGTCCTTCGGCGTCTCAAACTCAATTACGGCTCTGGAACACGGCGCAACGCGCATCGATGCCTCGCTCGCGGGCATGGGCGCCGGTGCCGGTAACGCGCCGCTTGAAATCTTCATCGCGGTCGCCGACCGGATGGGGCTGAACCATGGCTGCGATCTATTCGGGCTGATGGATGCAGCCGAAGAGCTTGTCCGCCCTCTACAGGACCGCCCGGTCCGCGTAGACCGCGAAACGCTGTCGCTCGGCTATGCCGGTGTGTATTCGAGCTTCCTGCGTCACGCGGAGACGGCAGCGGAAACTTACGGCGTCGATACCCGCGACATCCTCATCGAGCTGGGCAACCGGCGGATGGTGGGCGGTCAGGAAGACATGATCGTCGATGTTGCACTGGATATGATCAAGGAACGGGACGGCGCAGCCGCCGACAAGGGAGAATGAAGATGGTGGATATCGCGAAACTCGCACGGACAGTCGATACCGCGGCCCACAAAGCCAAGTCGATTCCGCAGCTGTCGGAAAAGGCGAAATATTCGCTGGATGACGCTTATGCCATTCAGGCTGCTTCGATTCAGCGGCGCCTCGACCGAGGCGAAAAGCGCAACGGCATGAAAATGGGCTTTACCAGCCGCGCCAAGATGATCCAGATGGGTCTGAACGACATGATCTGGGGCCGGCTGACGGATCAGATGATGATCGAAGACGGTGGCACGATCTCGCTCGAGAATTATGTTCACCCGCGGGTCGAACCGGAGATCGCGTTTCTGCTCAAACGCCCGCTCAGCTATCCCTGCACTGCTGCAGAAGCACTGGCCGCCGTCGACGGCGTGGCACCTGCCATGGAAATCATTGATTCCCGCTACCGGAACTTCAAGTTCTCGCTCGAAGACGTGGTCGCGGACAACGCATCGTCCTCCAGCTTCGTCGTCGGCCCGTGGCATCGCCCGGATACCGATATCGAAAACCTCGGCATGATCATGGAATTCAATGGCCGCCCGGTGCAGATCGGCTCGTCAGCCGCCATTCTGGGCCAGCCGGTACGCTCGCTGGTCTCCGCCGCACGTCTCACTGCCGAAGCAGGCGAAGGACTACAGGCTGGCTGGATTGTGATGGCAGGTGGTGCAACGGCCGCAGAAGCGCTGCGTCCCGGTGTCCATGTCCGCAACAGTGTTCAGGGGCTGGGCTCGGTCGCGTTTTCCGTCACGGAATAACTCTTCGGAAAAGTCAGCCGGGGCCGACGGCGGCCCCGGAAATCTGTTTGAGCGTCCAGATCAGAGCGGACGGATCGGCTTTTCCCTTACCTGCGATATCCAGTGCACTGCCATGCGCCACCGATGAAAACAGGATCGGCGTGCCGATGGCGAATGCCGCAGTGCCGCTAAACCCGATCAGTTTTGCCGGAATATGACCCTGATCGTGAAACATCACGGTATAGGCGTCGAAGCTTTGATCCAGATACATCGTATCGGCGCCAAATGGACCTGATGCGTCTATGCCTTCGTTTCGGACGTCTTCGATGGCCGGTGCGACGATATCGATGTCGTCACTGCCGAAAAGACCGCCTTCCCCTGCATGTGGATCAATGCCGGACACCGCAATCCGCGGCTCGGCGATCCCGATGCGCTTCAGCGCGGCATTGGCGGCCTTCAGGGTCCGCACGATGCGTTCCCGGTCGATCATGTCCAGCGCGGCACGTACGCCTACATGCAGCGTGACATGGGCGATGCGTAGCCGGTCAGAGACCAGCATCATGAATACATCGTCGGGATCCGTTCCCGTCCGTTTGGCCACATAGGACGGATAACCGTCGAACTCGATCCCGGCCGATTTGATCGACGACTGGGTCTGCGGACAGGCAACGACCGCATCGACCTCTCCTGCGGTGGCCATATCTATGGCGCGGCCGGCATATTCGAGGATCGCACGCCCGCAGGCAGCATCGCTTTCGCCCGGGGTCAGGAAATTCACATTCATCGCGCCGAGATCGACGATATTCTCGGGCGGCTTTTTGCGTAGTGTATGCGCATAGCGGGCCAGGACCTCAATATCGCCGACGATGATCGGATCGCAGAATTCCCGCACGCCGCTGTTCAACGCCGCTTTGAGCGCGATCTCGGGGCCAATGCCGGCAGGGTCGCCGATGGCGATGGCGATACGGGGTTTTGCGGTCAAAGGAGCGTCCTAGATGGGGATGACGATAAGGGTATCGATACGGTTGGAATCACAGACCACGATGCGACTTATGAAGCGCGCCGTACTTCCGGCTACAACGATCTCGTCGATGTATTTTCCGGTGCAGAACACAGCCATATCGCCTTCCTGCATGGTCCTGACCACCAGAAAGGATGTTTCCACATTAAAAACATCGCCTTCCTGCCCGACGACCCGCGTGCCCGACACGATATGCCGGTAGGTGTGCGGCTCGAACACGTTCGCTTCGCGCAGGGCGAGGATGCGGTCCTGCAGCATGCCCTTGCTGGAACAATCCATGATGCCGACAACGCGGCCCTTGTCATGGTTTTCGCGGTTGATGATCCGGTAGCTGCACTCATCCGTGAAAAAATCCGTCCAGGATTCAAGCCGGTCGTCATCGATCGCATGCGCATACTCAATGATCAGATCACTGATTAGCTGGCGTACATCACCGGGGGCGCTGATGGATCCATCCACAATCAGACCCCCATGCAATCGCGGTAGCCCTGCCAGAAACCACGGATAGATACCTCGGTGGCGCGGCCTTCTGCGCTGGGCTCAATACCCCGGCCGCCCATTTGGACGACGGTCGACTTGTCCTGGTCCCGTTTCGTGCCCCGCTGAATCCAGCCGCCGACGACACCGTCTTCCATGGAAATCACCCCGCCCGGGCCGATCATGTTGGATTGTTTGATTCTAATTTTTCTTTTCTCTTCAGTATCTTCTGGTACTCCGAACACCCACCACATTAACTCGCATTCCTCCGGCCCCTTGGGCAGGCATAGGCGCAGTGCGAGCGAATTGCTGATCTGCTGGACGACGAAGTTCGGATAGACTGACTGAATGGCCAGCGTCGTGCCACAGTCGAATTCGCGCCACCCTTTCACTAGCGTCGGGTCGGCCAGCGTGTAGCCGTCCTTCACGGCACGGAGCTTCTTGGAATCGTATTCCGCTTCTTCCTTGTCGGTCTCGGCGATGGAATAGCTGATGTGATGCCAGCCGCCATCGGACAACTTGATCCCGCCCTTCATAGAGAGCCGGTTGATCCGGAACGTCGCCTGGAACATGTGCAGGATACTGGCGTGATATGAATCCCGCACGTTCTCCATATACAGTTTCCAGTTATTCGGCATGTACTGGCTGTAGGTGCCGAGCAGGACCATGCCACGGCCCACGACACGGTCTATATTCTCGACCATCTCTTCGCCGAGCCATTCGGTCAGCGGTGCAACCTCGTCCGAGAACGTCGCGAAGACCAAACCGGCATAGACTTCGCACTTCAGGCGCTGCATCCCGTGCTCTTCGCGATTGAAATCATCGGGCATGCCGCCCTGTTTACCGACACCCTTGCCGAAGGCGACACTTTTGAGGTTGCCCTGCAGGTCATAGCGCCAGTTGTGATAAACGCAGGTAAGCTCTTCCGCGTGGCCTTCCTTGGCGATACACACCAGGTTGCCGCGGTGGGCGCAGCGGTTGACGATAACCTGCATCTCCCCTTCCAGGTCGCGCAGCACGATAACGGGCGTATCGCCGATATAGGTCGTCTGATAATCGCCCGGCTTCGCGATCTCATCGGCCATGCCGACAAAGCTCCATATCGGACCGCGGAAGATACGTTGCTGTTCCTCTCCATAAATGTCGGGATCCGTATAAATCTGGATGGGTATCCGGCTGACACCGTCATCAGGCCAGGTCACGAGATTTTTGATATCCGTCGCCATTTTGTCTGCCTCTTCGATCTTCTGCAGGGAAGTGTATCGCCTTCTGGTACATCGGTCATGGTGCCATGAAAACAATATCCCTTGCTTCGACATTAGCCTTGCTCGGGAATATAATTGGTACTACCATTAGACCATTATGAAGGATCACGTCAACACCAAGCCGGCAATGAGCGCGCGCCATGGATGATTTCACCCCCGTCCGCACAGAACGCACGTTCGAGATCATCGCCAACAAGGTCCGCGAACAGATCAGGGACGGAAAACTCCGTACAGGCGACAAACTACCGCCGGAACGGGAACTGGCACAACAATTCGGCACCAGCCGCAATGCCGTCCGTGAAGCGCTGAGGTCGCTTGAGCACGCAGGCCTGATATCGCTGCATAAAGGCGCACATGGCGGCGCATTCATCACTGACGGCGATCCCAGCGCGGTTGCGCAGTCAATGGAAGACCTGATGTATCTCGGCGGAATCGAGCTCGCCGATGTCACGGAATCGCGCCTGTCGATCGAAACTGCCATCGTGGAAATTGCCGCTGCCAAAGGAACGACGGCAGATTTCGACCGGCTTGATCAGAATATCGACCAGGTCGAGGAGCTTACCCAGGCCCGCGATATGGACGCCAAAGCCGACCTGAACATGGAATTCCATGTTCTGCTGGCGGAAGCGACGGGAAACCCCGTACTCGTCCTGATGATGAGAACACTGATGGACTTGCTGCGGTCGGTCCATCGCCCGATAACGGCCGAAGATACAGTCGATATCATCAAATCACGGCGCCGTTTCATGGATTTGCTCCGAAACCGGGAAGCCGCGCCGGCGGCGGCGGAGATGAAGGATCATCTGTCGCGGTTACACGACCTCTTTTCACGCAGCGAAATGCCCAATAGCGGTTGAGGCGCGGTCGACGCTTGAGTAAACTCCGGCCGTCTCCCGCCCGCCTTTAACGCGGATCCGTGTAACCTAACAATCAACCAAAAACGGAATGAATCATGAGTGACGTAACGTTTCACACAGTTGCCAAAACCAGCCAGCTTGAAGAAGATGAGGCCGTTCAGGTTCTCGTCGAGGGCAAAGAGGTCTCGATCATCAACCTCGGCGGTGAATTCTACGCCATGGACGACATCTGCAGCCACGCCTATGCATCCATGTCCGACGGATATATCGAAGGCGACTGCATCGAATGTCCGCTGCACGGCGCGCAGTTCAACATCAAGACCGGCAAGGCCGAGACGCCGCCCGCCACCGTCGATCTCGCCACGTACGAGGTCAAGATCGATGGCGACGATATCCTCGTAGGCTTGCCGAACGGCTGATCGGATCCGAACCTATGACGACTGACCAGACATTCATTGTTATCGGCGCCGGCCAGGCCGGCGGCTGGACTGCCAAGACCCTGCGTGACGAGGGGTTCGAAGGGCGTGTCATCATCATCGGTGACGAGAATTTCGCGCCACATGAACGCCCGCCTTTGTCCAAGGAAGTTCTGCTGGGCAATGCCGAAAAGGAGGTCTGCCTGCTCTGGCCGCCCGGCACGCTTGAAGACGCCGGTATAGAGCTGCGTCTGGGGGAATCCGTCGCGGCCATCGATACCGATGGACATACTCTATCGCTCGGCAACGGCGAGATCATCGGCTGGAACAAGTTGATGATCGCAACAGGCGGGCGTGCGCGCCCGCTGCCGGTCGACGGGGCTGATCTGGACGGTGTCTACACGCTGCGCACCATCAAGGACGCGGAAGCTATTCGTGCTCGCCTGGCAAGCGGCGCGAATGTTCTGGTCATCGGCGCCGGCTGGATCGGCCTTGAAGTTGCCGCAGCAGCGCGAAAAAGCGATGCGAACGCCACCGTCATAGAACTGGGCGACCGCGTCTGCGCCCGTGCGCTGACGGAGGAGATGTCCGCCTGGGTGCATGCGCTTCATGTCGGCCACGGGGTGGATATTCGCCTGTCGACCGCATTCGACCGATTTGAGGGCGACGGCAGGCTGGAACGGGCAGTTCTTAGTGATGGCACAGCCATCCCCTGCGACGTCGCGGTCGTCGGTATCGGCCTGATCCCGAATACGGAACTGGCAGAGCAGGCCGGGCTGGTCATCGATAACGGGATCGTGGTCGACGAGCACGGACAGACGTCGCATCCCGATGTTTTCTCAGCCGGCGACGTAACCAACCACCCCAATCCCCTTCTCGGCCGGCGGGTGCGCCTCGAATCCTGGGAAAATGCTCAGAATCAAGCCATCAACACCGCCAAGGCAATGCTTGGCACGCTGCAGCCCTATGCCGAGATCCCCTGGTTCTGGTCGGACCAGTACGATGCGAACATCCAGATGGTGGGCCTTTCCGAAGACTGGGATGAAACGGTAATCCGCGGCGACCGCGATGCAGGTGAGTTCATCGAGTTTTATCTGAAAGACGGCGAGATTCAGGGGGCCGCGGCGATCAACAATGCACGGGACCTGCGTTTCACCCGACGCATGATGACATCCGGCAGAAAATTCGACGCCGTGTCTTTGGCAAATCCGCAGATCAAGCTGCAGAAACTCATGAAGGGCTAACGAAAGCCCGGAGATCTAAAGCAGACCGAGCGCACGTAGCTCTTCCAACATTTCAACCGGCATATCGTCAGACTGGTCGGGACCGCCTATCGCATCTTCCGGCACATCCGCGGATTCAAGATAGCGCCACCCCTGAAAAGCACGGCACGGGCGGGCCCGCACCGGCACCAGTTCCGGATCGAATATCAGCGCACATCGCGGCAAGCCCTTGTAATTGATTGCCGTATCGATATCGACAATGCGTTGTCGGGCACGGACGGCACCTTTGATCACCCAATAGATAGACCCGCCATCCAGCACTTCATCGCTGCGACGTGGCGTCGACCGCGTCAGATGGCGCAGGGCAGTCGTCTCACCTGCGGCTGCCGCATCGGCCAGCCGTTGTGTTTGACGCTCGGAAAGGTGTGAAAGGCTGTCAATACCGACTGCAAGTTTGATCAGGTGAACGGTCATACCGACAATATTGTATATCGACGGCACCCGGACCAGCGCAGACAGCGAAAAAGCTGTGGAAAAGCCTCAGTCTTTTTTGAGGACCAGTTCGCTGAGCCCGTCGACAATCTGATTACCGACTTTGCCGCCATCACCCTTGATGTCCTGGCGGATTACTGCCTGCATCGCATCGACATGCGCATAGATGATCTCGAAGTCATGGCTGCTGACCGTTTCACGCTCTTCCATGAACTTTGTCAGCAAATCCCCGGTCGACGTGATCAGATCATACTCGAACCCGCCGCCCTGCCCTTTCAGATCCAGCGCGCACTTGTAGATATCTGAAATAGCCTGTGGGAGCGTTTTAGGATCACTCCGGGCACAGTTAATCGCTTCGCGCAGCCCATCGTTGTCTGTCTGGGCCCAGGCCGGATAATCGCCCTGCAGGTCGTCTACCGCCTGCTCCGCCTGACGGAGAACGTCTGGATCGGTCTTTACCGGGCCATTGCCGGATTTCGTCTTACCCAGCGGGTTCGGCAGTGTAATCGTTTGGGCGGTCTGTCCACTCATAACAATCCCTTCAGCTTGCCAGGACGTCTTCCGGCGACATTTGAGCAGTCGCGCAAACACCCCCGGCTGCCCTAGCGCATGCTTTGTCCGTTCGTTGTTCCGCCACGCCATTGGGCGGTCCGCTGTCCTGCCTGCGGCGGTCAGACCCGAAGTAGTGTTAGGTTTTGATAAACGGCGGAGGGTGTTCAATGATCTTGGTCAATCTGGCCAGGAGAGGTTTGGCGGATACCGGCTTGGTCAGAAAATCATGAACGCCACAATCTCGGGCCTCGCGCACGCGCACCGTATCCGAATGCCCCGACAGCATGATGATCGGGAGATAGCGGATCGTATCGACCGACGAATGGCGCAGCGTTTTTACCAGGGTCGTCCCGTCCATCAGTTCTATGTGCCAGTCCTTGATCATGATATCGGGTTCAAAGGCGCTGATGTCCGCGAGGGCGGATTCGCCATTGCCGATTTCCTTGATTTTATTGATTCCCAATGCGCGCATAATCGAACAGAGCAACGAGCGCATGTGGCGGTTGTCGTCTACAATCATAACGGCAAATTGCGTGAAACTTACAGGCGCTCCTGTCATCGTCTTTTCCTCTCGACCGGCGGGATAAGAGTGTGTCGCCCAAAATTCAGCGAATGTCCTGTAATCGTATTACACGTGAGGTCTTAAAAACCGGTTAAGCGAAAGCAGCCGCGGGGAACCGGAACGCAGCGTCTAAGAGCCGCAAACTCAAGGTTTCAGACGCCTTTAGACGTCTTTAGACAAGGAACCAGGTGCCGAGGCCGAGAAAGGCCAAAAATGCGACAACATCCGTAATAGTGGTCAAAAATACGCCGGAGGCGATTGCCGGGTCGAACCGGGTGCGTGACAGACCAAGCGGGATCGCCGCACCGGCAAGGCCGGCGATAATCATCGTGATAACCATGGCCGCTGCCATCACGGCGCCGATGGCGACGCTGCCGGACCAGACCCAAGCGATGACCCCGATGATCAGCGCAAATATCAGCCCGTTAAAAGTCCCGACCAGCACTTCCTTCGACAGGACACGAAATGAGTTGGCAGTCGTCAATTCCTTCATGGCAATCGCGCGTACCGCGACTGTCAGCGTCTGCGTTCCCGCATTTCCGCCCATTGATGCCGCAATCGGCATCAATACAGCGAGCATCACGACCTGTTCGATCGTTCCCTGAAACAGGCCAATGACCACCGATGCCAGCACCGCTGTTATCAGATTGACGAAGAGCCATGTAAAACGTGATTTACCGGTATCGAGCACAGCCGCGTATAGATCGTCTTCCTGCACGCCACCAAGACGCATGATGTCCTCTTCGGCTTCCTGATGGATAACGTCGACGATATCGTCAATCGTAATCACACCAATAAGGCGTTCGGTTTCGTCAACAACCGGCGCGGACACCAGATCCTGCTGCGCGAAGACGTAGGCTACCTCTTCCTGGTCCATCTGAACCGGGACCGAGACAAATTCCTCGATCATGAGGTCGCGCACCTTTACGGGTAGCTTGGCGCGCAGAATCCGATTCAAGGCGACATAGCCAATCAGCCTGTGGCGCGGATCAACGACGAAGACATCATAGAAATCATCCGGCAGGTCATCGCTTTCACGCAGAAAATCGATGACTTCGCCGACGGTCCAGAATGCCGGCACCGCGACGAACTCGCGCTGCATCAGGCGGCCGGCGCTGTCTTCCGGGAAGGCCAGGCCTTCTTCAAGCATCGACCGAAGCGCGAAGGAGATCGCGTGCAGCACGCGGCGCTGCTTGGTCTCCTCGAGTGTCGAAATCAGGTTCAGCGCATCATCGGAATCAAGGGCCGCAATGGCTTTCGCAATCGTCTCGGTACCGAGCTGTTCGGCAACTTCATCACGAACCGTTTCATCCAGTTCTGCGAGAATTTCGGGATCGAACTTCGGACGCAGCAACTCAACCAGTTGAGTCCGCATCGGGCCACGCAGCATTTCGATAAGATCGGCGATTTCGGCAGGATGCAGCGGTTCTACAATTTCGAGGATTGCTGCGCCGTCGTCGGAATCGAGGGCGACAATGGCATCCCGGATAACATTCGGGTTGAGGCCGAGAAGGTCCTTTGCCTGAATCGGCAGGACGTCGTCACTAACCGCCGATTCGGCTGCTGTGTTCGCCATGCCCTTCTCTTTCAGTCAACGGCTGAAAGCGCCGTCAGACATTAAAAAAACCAGGCCCGCACGATAACTGGCGGGCCTGGGATAATTTGGTGCGGTCGAGAAGACTCGAACTTCCACGGGATCTCTCCCACAGCGACCTCAACGCTGCGCGTCTACCAATTCCGCCACGACCGCAATTCCACCAAACTTTTCGAATTTCTTGCTTTTTCAAGGCGATGTGACATACCAAATTGGTGTTAGGACTGCAAGGGTACTGAAGCAATGAATGCGCCAACGCCGGTAGAATGGCGTATTTCCGATACTTTTACCGCCTATCCGGAGGCCGTCGCCGGGATGGAACAGCAGGTTGCCGGCATATCGTCGGGTGATGCTGGCGAGCAAGTATGGCTCGTTCAACATCCGCCGCTCTATACCGCCGGGACGAGCGCCAACGATGACGATTTACTCGACGCGCACAGATTTCCCGTTTTCCAGGCGGGTCGCGGAGGTGAATTTACCTATCATGGCCCCGGCCAGCGGGTCGGATACGTCATGCTGGACCTGAACCAGCGCGGGCGCGACGTACGCCAGTTCGTTCGGGACCTGGAGGAATGGATGATCGTTACCCTGTCGAGCTTTAGCGTAAACGGTGAACGCCGGGACGGTCGCGTCGGGATCTGGGTCGACCGGGGCCGTCATGGCGGTCTCCCCGGCAAGGAAGACAAAATAGCCGCCATCGGCATCCGGCTCAGGCGCTGGGTCAGCTTCCACGGCGTATCGCTGAACGTCTGCCCCGATCTCAGCCACTATGAGGGGATCGTACCCTGCGGCATCAGCCAGCACGGCGTAACCTCACTGCGGGACCTCGGCATCGATGCCACCGTCGAAGAGGTCGATGTGGCACTCAAGGCTGCATTCGAACGGGTTTTCGACCGCGCGACCGTTACGCCGTCGCTCGTTTAGAGAAGCGCTGTTCGGGTGCATCGCACGCTTCTGCAACGACCCCTTCCACCCTGGCAAGCCGCGGCCCGGTCCTGCAGGCTACCAGCATCGCATCGACATCTGCCTCTGTACCGCTAAAGACAGCCTCCACGGTGCCGTCGGAACAATTACGCACCCAGCCGGAGAGACCGCGCTCAGTTGCCTCGTTTTCAGTCCAGGCGCGGTACCAGACGCCCTGCACACGGCCGGAGATCACAGCGCGCACCGATTTCAATGCCCCACCTTCAAATACCCGCCCTCAATGCACTGCCTTACACAGGCGAAGGTACTCCGCAGCGGCAGTTACATCTTCCAGCAGGCCGGCACGGCGCTTCGTCGCTTCGGGCTCTTCTCCCCACTCTTCAATCTGGAACGTCTCGTCGATAAGCGACAATTCACAGGCCGTTGCGCCGTCTATCCGGCCGTCTGCAACCGCCAGTCCCAGCACGACCGAACCGCAGGCCGATGTCACAAGGTGGAGCCCGGCCAGCGAAAATACGTCGAATGATTCTACCGCTGTCTGAACGGCCTTCGCCGAGCCGTCGCTTTGCGCAACCGGTAACAGGCCAGTCGTTATGTTAAGCTCGATGCCATGGCGCTCGACCACCCAGGGCAGAAGCGGGCCCCACCCCTCTTCCTGGCGTTTCGCCAGCGAGGCTGGTTCCGCCGCCCGATAACAGACCAGGTCCGTGTCACCAAACCCGGCGATCTCGGCAATTACCGCCTGACGATGCTCGGTCACGCGATCAATTGCGCTATTCGCCAGGCGCGTCAGGCGCATCGAATGGGCGTCAATATCTTCGGGCTGTCTATCCCACTCGGCGGCAACGGCATCGGCCAGCAGGCTGTTAGGCAGCAGTAGCTGGTTCTTCGCAGGCGTCTTCACGGGCCGATCGTCGAGCCGGACTGAAAATTCATTTTCTTCTGCGGCTACACCAACGGATTTATAGAACCTCTTCACGCGGAGAAGCCTTCATTGGTCAGGCCTTCGATGATGTCGTGAAGGTCTTCAAAAGCGTCCGTGACGTGGTGCGCGCCCGCACTGCGGAGCTCCTCCTCAGGATGCACACCCCAGGTCACGCCGACAGCGCCGGTGCCCGCGTTACGGGCCGTAAGTACGTCATAGGTCGTATCGCCGATCATCACCGTGTCTTCTCGCTCGACACCTGCTTCACGCATCGCCTCAATGAGCAGGAACGGGTTCGGCTTGCCCGGGCCCTGGTCGGCGGTTTTGACGGAAACGAAACGCCCGGCGAGACCGGCATTGTCGATCAGGTCCTGAAACCGTCGGTTAGAACGACTTGTGACGATTGCCAGAACGTACCCGTTGGCTTCCAGCCTATCGAGAGCATCGATTGCTCCCGGAAATATCGTTTCCGGCGGACGGTCGGGGGCCGCGCGTTCTCCGCGCGCGATTTCGGCATGGTATTCCTTGATCATGGCGACTTCGCGCTCCCCCGCACCCGGGTTGAGAAGTTCGATGCTCTGCTCCCAGGGGAGGCCGATGATATTACGGATCTCGTCAGGTGTTACTTCCGGAAAACCCAGCGCCTCCCAGCAGGCGGTCACGCCGACGACAATCGACGGGATACTGTTCAATAACGTTCCATCAAGATCGAACGCTGCCAGCTTCAATCTGTCACTCATCTAGTTGTATTCTTTCCTATCCAGATCGAACCCCAAAAAGTCCCACGTCTTTTTCATCACCGCCGGGAGCGGCGCCGTGATGGTCAGCTCGCCGCCCGATGGGTGGGGAAACGTGATCGCCCGGGCGTGCAGGTGCAGTTTATCCGAACCGGGCACGCCATCGAGCCGAGATTCCGCGCCGCCATATTTCCCGTCACCCAAAATCGGGGTACCGATTGCTGCGCAATGAACGCGCAGCTGATGGGTCCGCCCTGTGTGCGGGTGCAAAGCCAGCCAGGCCGCTCTTCGGGCCGCGTTCTCGATAACTTCGTAATCGGTGGTCGCTGATTTCCCCGCCTCGAGGTCGACAACCATTTTCTCACGCCCCAGATGACCAGCCTTCTTTGCAAGAGGCGCATTTATCATGCCTTCCCGCGGGCGCGGCACGCCTGCAACCAGCGCCCAATACGTCTTCTGCGCGCGTCTGCTGTGAAAAATCTCTCCCAATGCGGCTGCGACATCGGCGCGGCGCGCAATCAGAAGAACGCCGCTGGTATCCCGGTCCAGCCGGTGGACCAGTTTCGGACGGCCTTCATCATTTTCTTCCAGGGCACCAAGTAGCCCGTCAATATGACGGGCTACCTTTCGGCCACCCTGCACGGCAATTCCCGGTGGCTTGTTCAGGGCGATCAACTCGCGATCGGAATGGAGCACGAGAGATTTTATCCATGCGCTGTCATCGGCACTTATCTCCGGGCGTTCGGCGGGTCGCGCCGCCTGATCGTCTTCGGGCATAGGCGGAATCCTGATCATCTGGCCTTCTTCCAGACGCGTCGATGCCTTTACCCGACCACCGTCCACCCTGATCTGTCCGGTCCGGAGCATTTTTTCGAGACGGCCATGTTTCAGGGCGGGAAAATGCCGCTTGAACCAGCGGTCGAGCCGGATATCGGAATCTCCCGCTAAAACGGGCCGCGTTTCAACACCGCTCATGTCAGCACCATGCGTGTCAGCCGTAACCCGGCAAACAGGCCCACAACCGAGATTGCGACCGTGCCCAGCAGATAAATGGCGGCCAGCTCAAGCCGGTCTCTCTCAATCAGCAGAACTACTTCGAACGAAAATGCCGAGAACGTCGTAAAACCTCCAAGTACGCCGACAACAATAAACGCTCGCATCTCATGAGACGGTGACCAGGAAAACGTCAGCACCGCTGCCAGTACGCCCAATGCGAACGATCCGGCCACATTGACGAAGAAGGTCCCCCACGGGAACTGACCGTTGCCAAAGTGAGCGGCTGCCACACCTACCCCATAGCGGCAGGAGGCTCCCAAAGCCCCGCCAAGAGCGACAAATAGAAGTGTTTTCATGAGGCGTCAGCATTCATCGGTGGGGCCACGCTCTCGTAGTTTCTGCCAGTAATCCAGTCGATTCTTTACATCGCGTTCGAAGCCTCTGTCAGCTGGTCGATAAAAATTTGCTCGGGCCATTTCTTCGGGAAAGTAATCCTGCCCCGAGAAACCTTCATCCGTATTGTGATCGTATTGGTATCCATCGCCATAGCCGAGGTCTTTCATCAGCGACGTGGGTGCGTTCAGGATATGCTTGGGGGGTGCCAGTGAACCCGTTTCAAAGGCAGATTTTTTTGCCCGGGAAAATGCACGGTAAACCGCATTCGATTTAGGCGCCGTCGCCAGGTACAGCACACATTGAGCAATTGCGAGTTCTCCCTCGGGTGAGCCGATCCGCTCATATGCTTCCCACGCAGCAAGCGATTGCGGTAGCGCATCCGGATCGGCAAGACCGATATCTTCAACGGCGAACCGTGTCAGACGGCGCGCGATATAGCGGGGATCCTCACCACCGGCCAGCATACGGGCCAGCCAGTAGAGCGCAGCATCCGCGTCGGAGCCACGCAGGGATTTATGAAGGGCACTTATCAGATTGTAGTGCGCTTCCTGCGATTTATCATAGAGCGGCGCGCGTTTCTGAATCGCCTTGGTAAGGTCGGCGACATCAAGTATATCGTCAGCGCTCAACGAGACGATTTCTTCGACAAGATTGAGCAGGTATCTCCCGTCGCCATCCGCCATGGCGCAAACGGCGCTCCGGGCTTCCGCGATCAACGGCAGCGAACGTCCAATCTCTTCCTCGGCCCGGGCCAGCAACGCTTCCAGCGCTTCATGACCGAGCCTGTTGAGGACAAACACCTGACTGCGCGACAGAAGCGCGCCATTGAGCTCGAACGAAGGGTTTTCCGTCGTCGCCCCGACCAGAATAACGGTACCGTCTTCGACATATGGCAAGAACCCATCCTGCTGCGCCCGGTTGAAACGATGGATCTCATCAACGAAGAGCAAGGTCCCCTGCCCGCCGACGCGTCTTTCCTTTGCCCGCTCAAACACCTTTCGAAGATCGGCGACACCGGAAAACACCGCGGAAAGCGGCTCGAAATGCAGGTCGGTACCGCCGGCCAGAAGGCGCGCAATCGTCGTTTTTCCAGTCCCCGGCGGTCCCCAGAGAATCATCGAGGTCAGCCGTCCCTCGCGGGTCATTCGCCCAAGCGGCGCGTCTGCCCCGAGCAGGTGATCCTGACCGAGAACCTCCTGAAGTGACGCCGGACGTAAAATATCGGCAAGGGGACGGGGTGCGTCCGTCTCGAACAGACTGCCTGTTCCCATAGACATACCGCTAGCCCTTGATAATCAGCTGAAGCGTCCGGCCACCGCGAACGATTTCAATGCGCCAGGTAGCATACTCCCGCGTAATTACCTGTCTCAGCGACGCGACAGAGTCTATTTCGCCGCCGTTCAGGCGAAGCAGGATGTCGCCGGGCTCAAGACCGATCCGATCAGCCGGAGAGCCTCTTTTGATCCGCATGACCACGACACCGGAAGCATCGGTGTCGAACGATATCTCCTCCGCAAGCGCCGGTGACAGATTGGCAACCTCCGCACCCGCATAGGGGCTCGTTCCGCCTATCAGCGACAGGTCGCGCAATGGAATTTCGGGCGCCGCATGCAAAGGCATGGAAATATTAACGCGCTGCCCGCGCCGCATGACTGAAAACTCGGCCGATCCGCCAACGCTAAGGGTGGCGACGCGGAACTTCATCGTATTGGCGTCGGCAATTTCCTTGCCGTTAATCGAGACGACCACATCACCTACTTCAAGCCCGGCCCGCGCGCTTGGACCGGCAGGATATACCGAATTGACCAGCACGCCGGACGGCCTTGAAAGGCCGAGCGAGCGCGCCAGATCAGAATCTATCGTCTGGCCTCTTGCGCCGAGCCAGGGGCGCACCACCCGCCCGCCCGACACCGCGCTGCCGATAACCGTCGCAACCATATTTGACGGTATTGCAAATCCGATACCGTTGGACCCACCGCCACGCGAATAGATCGCTGTATTGATCCCGACAAGTCCTCCATCGAGGGCGATAAGCGCGCCGCCCGAATTGCCGGGATTAATGGCAGCGTCGGTCTGAATAAAGAATCCGTAGTCACTGACCCCGCGCGCCGTCCGCGCCAGGGCCGAGACAATTCCGCTTGTGACCGTCTGTCCCACACCGAACGGATTACCGATGGCGAGCACCAGGTCGCCGACTTCGAGCGTGTCGGAATCGCGGAGCTCCAGAAATGGCAGTTTTTCGTCTTCAGCCTTGATACGCAGAACAGCAAGATCGGTACCCTCATCCCGCGTCACGACCTCGGCTTCAAACTCGCGGCGGTCGGTCAAGACCACGGTGATCTCATCGGCCTTGTCAATGACATGGTGGTTAGTGACGATCAGGCCATCCGCGCTAACGATAACACCCGACCCGAGGGAATTTTGCACGCGTTGGTTCTGTCGGCTGCCCGGCGCAAACTGATTGCCAAAGAACCGCCGGAAAAACGGATCGTTGAACAACGGAGAGATGCGCCGTGCCCGGACCACACGGCGGGTATAAATATTGACCACGGCGGGTGCAGCCGATTTAACCAGGGGCGCGAAGGACAGGCTGACCTCAGCCCTAGAAACCGGCACACGTTTTTCATCCGCGCCCACAGATATTCCGGGACCAACCAACATTGCAGCGACAAAGGCTGCACAGAAATATCGAGAAACGCTTATCGCCATTTGCTCAGTTTATCATTTCTGTAGAAATCTTGTTCAAACGAAAAAGGGCGGCCCAGAGGCCACCCTATAATTCTGCCAACAGGACTGGCCTCAGGCCATTGCTTCCTCTTCGACTTCTTCACGCACCTCTACGGGGCCTGAATCAAGACCCTTGGCTTCGGGGTCCCGGTCAACAAGTTCGATCACTGCCATCGGCGCAGAATCGCCGTAGCGGAAGCCCGCCCGAATGACCCGCGTGTATCCACCCGGGCGATCCTTGTACCGTTCGCCCAGCACCGAAAACAGCTTGTCGACAAGCTTCTTATCACCCTGCAGCCGCGAAATCGCGATACGCCGGGCATGAAGATCGCCGCGCTTGCCGAGCGTGATCAGACGATCGACAACACCGCGCAATTCTTTCGCCTTCGGCAGCGTTGTTTTGATCTGCTCATGCTTGATCAGAGCCACTGCCATGTTGCTGAACAGCGCCTTGCGGTGCGAACTGGTGCGGTTGAGCTTTCTGCCGGCCATACGATGGCGCATAGTACTTTCCTCTTCTTCTCTTGCTGTCCGGTGCCCTAGTAGGGCTCTTCCAGACGCTTCGCCATGTCCTCAATGTTCTCAGGAGGCCATTCAGTGATTTCCATACCGAGATTGAGGCCCATCGTTGTCAGGACTTCCTTGATCTCGTTCAGCGACTTCCGCCCGAAATTCGGCGTGCGGAGCATTTCCTGTTCGGTCTTCTGAACCAGGTCGCCGATATAGATGATGTTGTCGTTCTTCAGGCAATTCGCCGAACGGACCGACAGTTCAAGCTCGTCAACCTTGCGCAGAAGGTTGCGGTTGAAGGCGGGCTCTGCCGCTTCGACCGTTTCCTGGATTGCACGGGGCTCTTCGAAGTTGACGAACATCTGGAGTTGATCCTGAAGGATACGGGCCGCCAAAGCGACAGCATCTTCAGGCGAAATCGTACCATCGGTTTCAACTTCCATGATCAACTTGTCATAGTCAGTGCGCTGTCCGACGCGGGCATTCTCAACCCGGTAGGCCACACGACGCACAGGACTGAACACGGCATCCACAGGAACGAGACCGATCGGAGAATCTTCCGCGCGGTTATCGGCCGCAGGGACATAGCCCTTGCCGGTATCAACAGTCATTTCCATTGAAATCTTGGCGCCATCATCCAGCGTGCAGATCACAACGTCAGGATCGATGATCTCGATGTCATGGGAGGGTTCAATCATACCGGCAGTGATCTCGCCGGGACCGGTTGCCGCCAGCGTAATACGCTTCGGGCCCTCGCCATGCATACGAAGCGCCAGCGATTTGATGTTCAGAACGATATCGGTGACATCTTCACGCACACCGGGAATCGACGAGAACTCATGGAGAACCCCATCAATCTGAACAGCCGTTACAGCCGCGCCCTGCAGAGAGGACAAAAGGATACGACGAATCGAGTTGCCCAGTGTCGTGGCAAAACCACGTTCCAGCGGCTCTGCTGTAATGACCGCGAACCGCGAAGCTTCTTCGCCAGCTTCGACATCGAGCTTCGAAGGCTTGATTAGTTCCTGCCAATTCCTGTGAATGACCGTCATACCGTTATCCTTCAGCGGCACTTGCCGCACTGTGTTTAATCTTTCAACCGGTCACGAGACCGGGGCCGCAATTCCGCCCTAGACCCGCCGGCGTTTACGGGGACGACAACCATTATGGGGAATCGGCGTCACGTCACGGATCGCCGTGATCGTCAAACCAACCGCCTGCAGCGCGCGCAGAGCGGATTCACGGCCGGAACCTGGGCCTTTAACCTCTACTTCCAGCGTTTTAACACCATGATCCTGAGCTTTCTTGCCAGCATCTTCAGCTGCCATCTGCGCAGCATAAGGTGTCGATTTCCGCGACCCCTTAAAGCCCTGCGACCCTGCCGACGACCAGGCGATTGAATTGCCCTGCGCATCGGTGATCGTGACCATCGTATTGTTGAACGTCGCGTTCACATGCGCAACACCGGATGTGATGTTCTTACGCTCGCGTTTACGGACACGTGCTGTTGCTTGTCTCGCCATAATCTTTTCCTTCTACCCGGCTATTTCTTTTTGCCGGTGATGGGCCGTGCCTTGCCCTTGCGCGTCCGCGCATTCGTGTGCGTCCGCTGACCACGGACCGGAAGCCCGCGACGATGGCGCAGCCCACGATAACAACCCATATCCATCAAACGTTTGATGTTTACAGCTGTTTCGCGGCGCAGATCGCCCTCGATCACAAATTCTCGGTCCAGAATATCGCGAATACGCGACAATTCGTCGTCACCGAGATCGTTTGCACGGACATCCCAAGCGACATTTGCCGCTTCACAGATTTTAACCGCAGACGTACGACCGACGCCGTAAATGTAGGTGAGCGCGATGGCCACCGGTTTGTTTGGCAGGTTTACACCCGAAATGCGAGCCACTACGCCTTCTCCTTAGCGTTTAAGTCTTTGAAATCATGAAAATATTTCCCGGTCGGATCTTTTGACCGAAGGGCCGGGAGTATAGGGGCTAAAAGCATCAAGTCAACCATTCAGCCAGGCCCCAGAACAGCTTCGATTTGACGCGTTACTTCGCCAATCTCCGCCATCCCATCAACGCCCACGAGGACGCCTTTTCCGTCATAATACGGCAGTAACGGGGCTGTCTGCGCGTGATACGCCTCCAGCCTCGATGCAACGGTTTCCGCATTATCGTCTTTCCGCCGACTAAACTCGGTGGATCCACAGCTATCGCAGATCCCTTCCGTTGCCGGTTTCTGAAATTCATCGTGATAGCCTGCGCCGCACTTGGCGCAGCTATAGCGGCCGGTGATACGCTCGACCAGCGCGGCATCGTCGACTTTCATCTCAACCACGTGGTTGAGCGACAGTCCCATCTTGGCCAGCATCTCGTCCAGCGCCTCAGCCTGAGCCGTCGTCCGCGGGAAACCGTCGAGAATAAAACCGCCGGCGCAATCCGGCTGCTGAATGCGGCCCTTGATCATGGCAACCATGATGTCATCGGACACCAGTTCGCCACGTTCCATAATTGCTTTGGCCTGATTGCCGACTTCGCTGCCCGACGCGACCGCTGCACGCAGCATGTCGCCAGTCGACAACTGAACGAGGCCATGACCGTCTTCGAGTCGTTTCGCCTGTGTGCCTTTACCGGCACCCGGCGGACCGAGCAGGATCAAATTCATCCCTTGCGCCCCTTCAGACGGGACTTCTTGACCAGGCCTTCATACTGATGGGCGATGAGATGCGACTGTACCTGGGCCACGGTATCCATTGTCACGGTAACGACAATCAGCAAACTCGTACCACCAAAGTAGAATGGTACACCGTACTGAGAGATCAAAATTTCTGGCATGATACTAATCGCCGTGAGGTAGGCAGCACCTACAACGGTCAGCCGGGTCAGGATAAAATCCAGATACTCGGCCGTATTCTTGCCGGGACGAATCCCGGGCACAAATCCACCGTATTTCTTCAGGTTGTCTGCCGTTTCGGTCGGGTTAAACACAACCGAGGTATAGAAGAACGCAAAGAAGATGATCATCGCTGCATAGAGCAGCAGATACATCGGCTGACCGCGGCCGAGACTGGCGGTAATGACACCAAGCCATTCCGGTCCGGAATTCGCCGAGAAGTTTGCAATCGTGATCGGCAGCAGCAGAAGCGAACTTGCGAATATTGGCGGTATAACGCCGGCCGTATTGACCTTCAGCGGGATATGCGAATTCTCGCCGCCGAACATCTTATTACCCTGTTGGCGTTTGGGATATTGCACCAAAACCCTTCGCTGCGCTCGCTCCACGTAAACAATGAAGGTGATGACGGCGACCGCCATGATCAGCAGGAACATGATGAACAGCGCAGACAGCGCGCCGGTACGGCCAAGTTCCAGTGTCCCGATCAATGAAGCGGGCATTTCCGCCACAATACCGGCGAAGATGATCAGCGATATGCCGTTACCGACACCGCGCGCTGTGATCTGCTCGCCGAGCCACATCAGGAACATTGTGCCGCCGACCAGTGTGATCACTGTGGTTGCCCGGAAAAATGCACCCGGGTCCGTCACAGCGGCCCCCTGGGACCCGGACATACCTTCCAGGCCAACGGAAATACCATAGGCCTGCAGGGTTGCCAGCACGACGGTTCCGTAACGGGTGTACTGATTTAATTTCTTGCGGCCGACTTCACCCTCTTTTTTCAGACCTTCAAAATGAGGATGAATAGCCTGCAGCAGCTGCATGATAATCGACGCCGAGATATACGGCATGATATTCAGCGCAAAGATGGTCATCCGGCCGAACGCGCCGCCGGCGAACATGTCGAACATACCGAGGATACCGCCGGCCTGCTGCTGAAAGATATCCTGCAGAATCGACGGATCAATACCGGGCAGCGGGATCCACGTGCCAAGCCGGTAGACGATCAGCGCACCTAGTGTAAACCAGATGCGCTTCTTCAGTTCGGTGGCCTTCGCAAAGTTCGAAAAGTTAATTTGCGAGGCAAGTTGTTCGGCGGCTGACGCCATAAACTATTCCTTAACTGGCTCCTGGACGTCGCCCCCGTCCGTGCTCGTCGTTTTCTTTTCGGCTTTCTTGCCCTTGACCTTCTTAGGCGTGGCGGAAACCGGTTTGACAATGACCTTCACGGCGACGCTGCCGCCTGCTTTCTCGACCACTGCGATTGCGCCTTTCGACGCGCCCGAAACCTCTATTGTTAATTTGGCGCTAAGTTCGCCCTTTGCAAGGATTCGAACGCCATCTTGCACGGACTTGATCACACCAGCTTTAACCAGCGCAGTTTCCGTTACAGTTTTCTCTGCATCGAGCTTGCCCGCATCGACTGCCTGCTGCAGACGACCGACATTAACGATCCGGTAATTCTTCCGGAAGATATTCGTGAAGCCGCCCTTGGGCAAACGACGGTAAAGCGGCATCTGGCCGCCTTCGAAGCCTAGAAGCGAGACACCACTGCGCGATTTCTGGCCCTTATGGCCACGTCCCGCTGTTTTGCCGGTGCCAGAACCAATGCCACGTCCAACGCGTTTGCGCGGGGCGCGCGCGCCTTCATTGTCGGAAATCTCGTTCAATCGCATTTATCTAACTCCTGCAGACGCATCTTCCGCGCTGCCGCGTTCATATTCACTGATTTCGAACGATCAGGTCGTCGACGACCTAATCTTCGATACGGATGAGATGGCTCACTTTGTTGATCATCCCGCGCACCGAAGGCGTGTCTTCGAGCTCGCTTGTCCGATGCATCTTGTTCAATCCAAGACCAACCAGCGTCTGACGCTGATCTTTCGGGCGTCCAATCGGGCTACCGGTCTGGGTAACCCGGATCGTATTTTTTTTACCGTCTGCCATTTATGAGGTCTCCACCTGCTCCTCGCCACGGCGGCCAACGACATCGCCGACCTTGCGGCCGCGCCGGGATGCCACCATGCGAGGAGATTGTAGGTTCGACAGAGCGTCAAACGTCGCTTTGATCATGTTATGCGGGTTCTGGGTACCGATCGATTTGGCAACCACGTCCTGCAGGCCCAGCGCTTCGAAAATGGCGCGCATCGGGCCACCGGCGATAATCCCCGTTCCGGGAGGCGCCGCGCGCAGCACGACCTTGCCGGCGCCGTAGCGGCCGAGAACGTCATGGTGCAGTGTCCGGCCTTCACGCAGGGGAACACGGATCATCGTCTTCTTAGCTTTTTCGGTGCCCTTGCGAATTGCTTCGGGTACCTCACGGGCTTTGCCCGAGCTAAAACCAACGCGGCCCTTCTGATCGCCAACCACCACGAGGGCGGCGAAACTAAACCGGCGTCCACCCTTCACCACTTTCGCGGTGCGATTGATATCGACGAGCTTGTCAATAATATCGGTCTGTTCCTGGCGGTCAGGCCTATTGTCGCGTCTCGGATTCCGTGCCATGCGTCGCTCTCCTAAAATTCCAGCCCGCCTTCGCGGGCGGCATCGGCCAGCGCCTTAACGCGGCCGTGATAGAGATAGGGTCCACGATCGAACACTACCGACTTAATTCCTTTTTCAGCCGCGCGTTGCGCAACCAATTTGCCAACCTCGGTGGCCACATTCTGATTGGCGCCGCTGGCGACCGTCTTTTCGATGCTCGATGCTGACGCAACGGTCACACCAGTCGTATCGTCGATGACCTGAGCATAAATGTATTTGTTGGAGCGGAATACAGACAACCGCGGGCGCCCATTCGCGCTCCGCATAATCTGTTTCCGAACGCGCGCCCTGCGCCGTTTTTCGAGTCTCGCTGTATCGGCCATGACTATTTCTTCTTACCTTCTTTGCGGATGATAATCTCATCTGCATATCTCACGCCCTTGCCCTTGTAGGGTTCGGGTTTCCGGTAGCTGCGAATTTCCGCCGCCACCTGTCCAACAACCTGGTTGTTCGGGCCGGAAATCACGATCTCCGTCTGGTTCGGCACATCAACCTTGATGCCCTCCGGGAGCGGATAACGGATTTCATGGCTGTGCCCCAGCTGCAGAACAAGCTCCTTGCCCTGCATTGCGGCACGATAACCAACACCGTTGATCAGGAGTCTCTTCGAAAAACCCTCCGAAACGCCCACAACTAGGTTGCTCAGCAGGCTGCGGGTTGTACCCCACATCATACGGGCACGTTTGCCATCATTCGCGGGCTTCACCCAGACAAGATTGTCTTCGCGCGACACTTTCACGTCGTCGACAACCTTCATCGTCAATTCCCCCAGCTTACCTTTTGCCTTTATCTCCCCCGCAGCGATCTCAAGATCAACTCCACTGGGAACTTCAACCGGCACCATTCCGACGCGTGACATAATATTGCTCCTGCGTCCCTAAAAGACTTCGCAGATTACCTCGCCGCCAACATTGGCAGCGCGGGCTTCGTTATCAGACATGACACCCTGCGGTGTCGAAAGGATCGAAATACCAAGACCGTTATAAACGGACGGAAGATCCTTAATTTTCGAATAGACGCGACGGCCCGGCTTGGACACCCGCTGGATATGCCGGATTACCGGCGATCCATCGTGGTATTTGAGCTCGACCCGCAGCTGGTTCAAACCATCGCGGAATTCCTCGGTCTCAAAGCCGCGAATGTAACCCTCACGCTTCAACACTTCGAGAACACTGGCGCGGAGCTTGGAGCTCGGCGCGGTCACGGCGCTCTTATTAGCCCTCTGTCCATTACGGATTCGGGTTAAAAGATCGCCGACGGGATCAGTCATTGTCATCTGTGCGTTCCCCTACCAGCTCGACTTGACCATACCGGGAATATGCCCGGAGGAGGCCAGTTCACGAAGCGCGATACGCGACATCCTGAATTTTTTGTACACGCCGCGCGGACGACCCGTCATTTCACAACGACTCTGAATCCGCACTTTCGCCGAATTGCGCGGCAGCTTCGACAATTTCAGCCGGGCCTGGAACTGCTCTTCCATCGGAAGATCGCGGTTACTCGCAATCGCTTTAAGGCGATTACGCTTACCCTCGAACTTCTTGGCCATACGGCGCCGTTTTTCGTTACGTTCAATGGCGCTTTTCTTTGCCATGTGTTCCTCCCAATCCCGCTAGACAGTAAACGGGAAATTGAAACCCTTAAGCAGCGCACGTGCCTGCTCATCGTCGGGTGCCGTCGTACAAACGACGATGTCCATACCCCGGAATTCATCAACTGTATCGTAGTCGATTTCCGGGAAAATGATCTGCTCGGTAATGCCCGTGGCGTAATTACCACGACCATCAAAACTCTTCGGCGACAAACCGCGAAAGTCACGAACGCGCGGCAGCGCGATATTGACCAGGCGATCGACGAATTCGTACATACGGTCGCGCCGAAGCGTGACCTTGACGCCAATCGGCATGCCTTCGCGCAACTTGAATGTCGCGACCGACTTACGGGCGCGGATGACCACCGGTTTCTGGCCGGCGATAACCGTCATATCGCGCAGGGCATTGTCCACCTTCTTGGAATCGTTGACGGCTTCGCCAACGCCCATGTTGAGCACGACCTTGTCCAGACGCGGGATCTGCATCGGGTTCACATACCCGAACTGTTCCTGCATGGACGCCCGGATTTCCGATGCGTAGATTTCTTGTAGACGCGTTTCCATCATCGGCTCCCTAATCGATCACTTCGCCGGACCGCTTCGCGTAGCGGACCTTGCGGCCGTCTTCAAGTGAGCGGAAACCGACACGGGTAGCTTCGCCACCATCCGGGTCAATCAACGCCACATTAGACATGTGGATCGACGCTTCCTTCTCGACGATACCGCCCTGCTGGGTCTGGGACTGCCGCTCGTGACGCTTCACGATATGTACACCCTGAACCAGGGCACGATTATCATCGGCCATCACTTTGAGCACGTTGCCCCTTTTACCTTTGTCGCGACCGGAGATGACAATCACCTCGTCGCCTTTTCTAATTCGCGCAGCCATTTACTTGCTCCGATTCCCCCGCCTACAGAACTTCTGGGGCGAGAGAAATTATCTTCATGTATTTCCGGGCACGCAGTTCGCGGGTCACCGGACCGAAAATTCGAGTACCAATCGGCTCGTTCGCATTGTTAAGCAACACCGCCGCATTGCGATCGAACCGAATGGTTGTGCCATCTGCACGGCGGATTTCCTTGGACGTCCGAACGATAACGGCGCGATGCACATCACCCTTCTTCACGCGTCCGCGCGGAATAGCTTCCTTAACGGAAACGACGATAACGTCTCCGACTGTCGCCCAGCGCCGCTTCGAGCCGCCCAAAATCCGTATGCACTGCACACGGCGTGCGCCGGAATTGTCGGCGACCTCTAGGTTGGATTCAGGGATAATCATTAATCTTGTCCTTGTACGTCAGCGCTTCACGCGTCGTCGAAGATGACTTCCCAGGTCTTCGACTTGGAAATCGGTTTGCATTCGCGAATACGGACAACCTCGCCCGCTTTGCATTTGTTTTCGGGATCATGCGCGGCGAACTTCTTCGACCGACGGATGATCTTCTTATAGAGCGGATGCTGGACCTGGCGTTCGACGCGTACCGTTACGGTCTTGTCGGCCTTGTCGGAAACAACCGTTCCCTGGAGAATTCTTTTAGGCATAGTCTCTACCGTTCCTTACGACGCAACTGCGGCAACATGCCGACGTTCGGTCATCACCGTCTGTATTCTCGCGATATCGCGACGAACGTCGCCCACGCGGCTCGTGGCCTCAAGCTGGCCGGATGCACGCTGAAAGCGCAGGTTCAACTGCTCACGCTTCAGTTTCTGCAATTCATCTTTAAGTTCGTCGTCAGATTTCTGACGAAGATCCACTGCTACAGCCATGACTTAGGCTCCTCCGCCGACAAGACGTGTCACAATTTTCGTCTGCACCGGCAGTTTGGCCGCGGCAAGCTCGAGCGCCACCTTGGCGATATCCTGCGGCACGCCGTCAATTTCAAACATGATACGGCCGGGCTTCACACGCGCTGCCCAGTACTCTACCGAACCCTTACCTTTGCCCTGGCGGACTTCAGCAGGTTTCTGCGTCACCGGCACATCCGGAAAAATACGGATCCAGACGCGTCCGGACCGGCGCATATGACGCGTGATCGCCCGCCGCGAGGCCTCGATCTGACGCGCGGTCACACGACCAGGCGTCAATGCCTTAAGGCCATACGAGCCGAACGTAAGGGTCGTTGCGCCTTTAGCATTTCCCTTAATCCGGCCTTTAAAAGCCTTGCGGAATTTCGTTTTCTTTGGTGCCAGCATCTTAGTATTCCTGTTTTCCGGTTCTTACCGGCTGACTTGCTGTTCCTGGAGACGCTTATCCTGCGCCATCGGATCATGCGCAAGGATTTCACCCTTAAAGATCCAGACCTTGACGCCGCATGCGCCGTAGGTGGTCCGCCCCGTCGCCGTGCCGTAATCAACATCGGCGCGCAGCGTGTGAAGCGGCACGCGACCTTCGCGATACCATTCCGTCCGTGCGATTTCAGCGCCACCGAGCCGACCGGCACAGTTGATCCGGATACCGCCGGCTCCGAGCCGCATTGCCGACTGAACCGCACGCTTCATGGCACGACGGAACGCGACGCGGCGCTCAAGCTGTTGTGCGATGTTTTCGGCGACAAGCTTCGCGTCAATTTCCGGCTTCCGAATTTCGACGATGTTCAGATGGACCTCACTATTCGTCATACGGGCCACATCCTGCCGCAGCTTTTCGATATCCGCGCCTTTTTTGCCGATCACAACACCCGGACGTGCCGAATGTATAGTGACCCGGGCTTTCTTGGCCGGACGTTCGATCACGACGCGGCTGATACCCGCCTGCGACAGACGATCGAAGAGAAATTCGCGCAGTTTTATATCTTCGAGCAGAAGACCTGCGTAATTTTCATCATTCGCATACCAGCGCGAATCCCACGTACGATTGATACCGAGGCGAAGGCCAATCGGATTAACTTTTTGCCCCATCAGGCTTCCTCCTCGACTTCGCGAACAACAACGGTGAGGTTGCTGAACGGCTTTTGAATTTTGCCGACCCGGCCACGTGCGCGGGCGCGAAAACGTTTCATGACAAACGCCTTACCGACGCTTGCTTCGGACACAACCAGACGATCGACATCCAGCTGGTGATTGTTCTCTGCATTCGCAATTGCCGCCTGCAGGACCGTCCTTACGGTGACAGCGATGCGCTTGCGCGAAAAGCCGAGCTCGGCAAGAGCGCGCTCCGCCGGCAGGCCGCGAATGGACTGGGCAACGAGGTTGAGCTTCTGCGCGCTGACGCGGATTGTCTTCGCGAACGCCTTTGCCTCGTTATCCGCAAGACGGCGGGGATGTGAAGGTTTGCTCATATCAGGCCCGTTTTGATTTCTTGTCAGACGCGTGACCGAAATAGGTCCGCGTGGCAGCAAATTCGCCGAACTTATGGCCGACCATATTCTCGGTCACTAGGACAGGAATATGTTTGTGACCGTTGTGAACACCAAAGGTCAGACCCACGAACTGCGGCAAAACCGTAGACCGCCGTGACCAGATTTTGATCACATCGTTTCGGCCGGACGCGCGGGTCTCCTCTGCCTTTTTAAGCAGATAGCCGTCAACGAACGGACCTTTCCAAACAGAACGCGACATGTTGCTTCCCTCTTCCTACTTCTTCCGCCGACGACGCATAATGAGATCGTCTGACTTCTTCTTCCGACGCGTCCGCGCACCTTTAGTCGGCTTGCCCCATGGCGATACCGGATGACGACCACCGGATGTGCGGCCTTCGCCGCCGCCATGCGGATGATCAACCGGGTTCATCGCGACGCCACGAACCTTCGGGCGTTTGCCGAGCCAGCGACTCCGGCCGGCCTTGGACATATTTTGGTTCTTGTTATCGGCATTCGAGACCGCACCAACAGTCGCCATGCATTTTGCAGGGACCATGCGGAGCTCGCCCGACGTCAGCCGAAGCTGCGCATAACCGGAATCCTTACCGATGAGCTGAACATATGTGCCCGCAGCGCGCGCCATCTGTCCGCCACGACCGGGCTTCATCTCAACGTTATGGATAATCGTACCGACCGGCATGTTCTCCATCGGCATCGCATTGCCGGGCTTGATGTCAGCGCGGTTCGCCGCGATGACTCGATCGCCTTCCTGCAGCCGCTGGGGCGCAATGATATAGGCCTGTTCGCCGTCATCGTATTTCAGCAGCGCAATAAAAGCAGACCGGTTGGGGTCATACTCGATGCGCTCAACAACAGCCGACACGTCAAACTTCGTGCGCTTGAAGTCAATGACGCGATAAAGCCGCTTGTGTCCCCCGCCGCGATGACGCGACGTGATACGACCATTATTGTTACGACCACCGGTCTTGGTAACACCTTCGGTCAGTTTCTTGACCGGACGGCCCTTCCAAAGCTCGGACTTGTCGACAAGGACCAGTCCGCGCATCGCCGGGGTATTAGGTTTATATTTTTTAAGCGCCATTGGTTCAGATCCCCGTCGTCACGTCGATGGTGTTGCCTTCTTCAAGCGTCACGATCGCTTTCTTGTAATCCGGACGTTTGCCGACCATTCCGCGGAAACGCTTGGTCTTACCCTGCTGACGGATCGTATTGACCGCCCTCACCTTCACCTGGAACAGATGTTCGACAGCGGCACGGATCGCCGGCTTACTGGCGTCCAGCGGAACCCGGAAGGTAACCTGGTTATGCTCGGAACCCATGGTCGCCTTTTCGGTAATAACCGGCGAGAGGATCACGTCGCAGGCAGATGCCGGCGAAATGGTCACAGGGCGATGATATTTCCAGCTCATGAAAGGCGCTCCTGAAGATGCTCGGCTGCGGCCTTGGTCAGAACCAACACGTCGCGGCGAACGATGTCATAAACGTTCGCACCCTGCTGCGGGAGAACGTCGACATTCATGATATTTGCTGCTGCGCGGGCGAAGTTGCCGTCGACTTCGGCGCCGGTAACGATCAGCGCGTTCGACAGCCCGAGTGCTGCGAGCTTGCCCGACAGATCCTTCGTTTTAGCATCGGCGAGCGTCACATCATCAAGGATCATCAGCTTGCCATCGGCCTGCTTGCTGGACAGCGCACAGCGCAGCGCCAGCTTGCGGACCTTTTTCGGCAGCTTGTGCGAATGATCACGAACAACCGGGCCAAAGACGGTGGAACCGCCACGGAACTGAGCCGCCCGAAGCGTACCAGCACGTGCGCGACCAGTACCCTTCTGATTCCAGGGTTTTGCCGTCGTACCGCGAATTTCGCTGACGTTCTTCGTCTTGTGATTTCCGCTCCGACGCTTGGCAAGCTGGTAATTGACCATGCGCGCGATGATGTCTTTACGCACTTCTGCGCCAAAAACACCGTCGGCGAGGTCGACTGAACCTGCCTTTTTATTGTCGAGGGTAAGAATGTCGCACTTCATGGCGCGTTATTCCTTCTTCTCATCGTTATCGCCCGCTTCCGGGGCGTCTGTCACGGCTTCAGCAACTTCGGCTGCCTCCACGACTTCTTCTTCAGCTGTCGGCGCTTCACCCGCACGAAGAGCTGCCGGGAAAGGCAAACCTTCAGGTGCGTCTGTCTTCACCGCGTCAATAATTTCAACCCAGCCACCCTTGGAACCGGGGACCGCACCGCTCACCAGGATCAGTCCCTGCTCCAGATCGGTTCTGACGACCGAGAGATTCTGAACGGTGACGCGCTCGGCACCCATGTGACCGGCCATCTTCTTGCCTTTGAAGACCTTGCCCGGATCCTGACTGTTACCAGTCGAACCATGACTACGATGACTGATCGAGACACCATGCGATGCCTCAAGGCCCGCGAAGTTATGACGCTTCATGGCACCTGCGAAACCCTTACCGATAGACGTTCCCGCCACATCGATTTTCTGCCCCGCAACGAAATGCTCGACAGTGATTTCATCACCGACATTGAGCATCGCATCTTCGCTGACGCGAAATTCGACCAGGCGGCGTTTCGGCTCAACCTTCGCCTTGGCATAATGCCCACGCATCGGCTTCGACACGTTCTTGGGCTTCGCCGTACCGGCTCCGACCTGAACGGCGAAATAGCCATTTTTATCCGCGGTTCGAATATCGACAACCTGACAGGTGTCGACCTGAAGAACCGTTACCGGCACATGCTCGCCGCCATCTGTGAAGACGCGGGTCATGCCCAGTTTCTTTGCTACGAGTCCCGAACGCATTGTCCTGTCCTTACAGCTTGATCTCGACGTCGACACCCGATGCGAGGTCGAGCTTCATAAGCGCGTCCACGGTCTGAGGGGTCGGGTCGATGATGTCGAGCAGCCGCTTGTGCGTACGAATTTCAAACTGCTCACGTGATTTCTTGTTCACATGGGGCGAACGCAGAACCGTGTACTTCTCGATTTTGGTCGGAAGCGGAATAGGCCCACGGACTTCGGCACCGGTGCGCTTGGCGGTTTCGACGATTTCACTCGTCGATGAATCCAAAACGCGATGATCAAAGGCCTTCAGCCGAATGCGAATGTTTTGATTTTCCATAATTTCGCCCCTTAAAGGCCTTCCTCTAATATCGTCTTTTATTCAGATATGGATGCAACGACGCCGGCACCAACGGTGCGGCCGCCTTCACGGATTGCGAAACGCAAACCTTCATCCATCGCGATC
>CAJIYX010000041.1 GCA_905181725.1 Alphaproteobacteria bacterium UBA830 | reverse complement strand
TATACCCAGAAAATCGGCCGCTTCCTGTCACGCGATATGCAGCGCGAGGCACGCCACAAAGCCCTGGAATGGCAGAACGCGAATCCCAAGAAAGACCCTGCATCCCAGTAGACGCCCAATAGACGTCCAGTAACTTCAGGCGTTTGCCTGTGCCGTCATCCCGATATTGCCGTCATGATCCAGCGCCCATAGATCGATCTGCGTTCCGTCCGCCACAGGCGCGGCACCGATCATGAAATCGCCGTTGTCGTATACGGGCCGGCCCGATCGGAACGAAAACGCGCCAATGGCGAATTCCGGCAACTCGGCGGCGACCATCTCCAGCATCATCCGCGCGATCAGCGTCCCCTGAACAAGCAGGCCCGGATACCCTTTTTCCCGAACATAGGTGCGGTCGTAGTGAATGCGGTGACTGTTGAACGTCACCGCGGAATGGCGAAACATCAGGACCGGGTCGGGCGTAATGGTGCGCGACCAAACCGGCTCCATGGGTGATCCGGCAGCCTTCTTCTCCGCACCGCCTGAAGATGGTTTTGCCGCACCCGCCGCCGCGCGGTAGATAATATCGTTCTGTTCAACCACGGCGACCCCGCCATCATTTGAAATGCGGTGCTCAATCAGCACCACGATGAACGGGCCCGTCCGGCCCTCTTTCAGCGCGAAAGACATCACCTCGGATTCCTTGCGCATCGTATCGCCGATGCGGAGTGGATGACGGAAATCAAAGCGCGCGCCGCCAAACAGCTTGTTCGGATACGCCGCTGCTGCCGGCAGCAGGCCTTCATCCTTTGCAAGGCCGTCCGGCCCAAGCCGCGCCGGCGGCAGTTTTGCCGTACAGAACAGGCCGTGCCAGAGCGGCGGCAGGGTATCCCCGGGCCGGGGTGCCGGGTCTTCATATCCGAAAGCCGCCATCAAACCGGCGACTGGCGCCGCTGAAATATTATCCTCAGCAAGGACGGTTCTTCCGACGGCGTCGTTCAAGTTCTTCGGTATATTTCTCATGGGCATTATCAATTTTCGGATTTAGCCAGACAGGTTTTTCGCCTGTAGGATTTGAGCATATTCGGATGCAATGAAGGAGACAAACAATGGTGCTGATACTCGGACCGAAAGACGTCAAGGGGCTGATCACAATCAAAGAGGCCGTCGACGCGATGGAACAGGGCTTTCTTGACTGGTCGAACAACGACTGGCTGGCCGAAATGCGCCAGCGCATTCACTCGCCGCAGGGCGTGCGTCTGACCGTTCATATCGGCGCACCGGATTCAGCGAACGCAATCGGCACGCTGCTGCACACGGAAAAAATCGTCATCAACGAAGATAAACGCCAGACCTATTCCCATCGCGGCGCCCGCGTCCGCATCATTTACGAAGGCGAAAACGGTGGTTTGCTCTCGATTCAGATCGGCGAACTTGAAGTCAAAGAGCTGCCAGGGGTCAACCAGAACGTCGTTATCCCGACCAGTTGTGCGACAGCTGTCGGGACCAAATGGCTTGCCAAGAAAAACTCTAAAACCGTCGGCATTCTCGGATCACGCGGTCAGGCGCGAGGTCAGCTCGCCGCCGTCAAAGCAGCAATGCCAGATATCGAGGAGGCCTTTGTGTTCAGCCCGAACGAGGACAACCGCAAGCGATACGCGGGATCGATGGCGCAGATCCTGGGCATGAAAGTCACAGCGGTGGATACCGCCCGCGAGGCGGTCGAGGGTATGGATATCGTGCTCACGGCGACAAATTCCAACGTGCCGACATTCGATGGTGAATGGCTGTCGCCGGGCGCCCATGTCTGTTCGCTCGTGTCGTCCAACAAGGGCCTGCATGAAGCCGGATTCATCTCCGAAGCCCGGCGTGAGATTGACAACACCACGTTGCAGCGGGCCGACGTCGTCGTCTGCAATTCGATCGAACAGGACAAGCTCGACCGCACCGCTATCGTCTGGGGCGCGGCCGAGGAAGGCATCATTTCATGGGACAAGGTGTTCGATCTCGCCCAGGTCATGCGCGGCGATGCCGGGCGCACCGACGACAACCAGATCACATTCTTCAAGCAGAACGCGTTCTGGGGCGTCGGTGACCAGGTCATCGGGCGATTGCTCTACGAAAAAGCACGTGCACAGGGTATCGGGATCGAGCTTGATGTCGATCCGTTCGAATCGACCACCGATTCCAGCTTTGAGGGCTGACCGCTACTCTACGAGCACCCCAAGTTCAACCGCCTCTTCCCGCGCGCCAAGCGGGAAGAGGCCCATTGCGTTGGTCTGGTGCAGGAAACCGAGCTTCTCATAGAAGCCCTCCTTGCCGGGCGTCGTGGTGAGGTAAACCTTTTGTACCGGCAACCGGCGCAAAAGTTCGCGCATCATCTTCCGGCCGATTCCGGCCCCCTGGAACCCGGGATCGACCGCGACGTCCAGAACCGTGGCATAAAACACACCGTCGGATGTCGCCCGCGCGGCACCGACCAGTTGCCCATCCAGCCACGCAAAACAGCAGAGATAACTGTTGGAAAAGGCACGTTTGACCGCGGCGGCCGTCCGCACGGCGAGCGATGGACGGGCGTAAATATTGGCAAGGACATCCCAGTCGGCGCCTTCGCGAGTGAACGTTACCTTCGCGTAGGCGCTCTGGTAAAATTGCCGATCCCGTCTGTGGTCTGTTAACGCGCCCATGGTGTATTCCTTTCGGTTTGTTAGAGCTTTCGGAAGTCCACGCATAAAAAATCCGCCGCGCGGGGTCCCGCGGGCGGATCAGCCTGTGAAAAAGAAGGGCTGGATTAAATCATCCGGATTCCTTCAGGACACAAACGGCCATCCGCCCGCACGCCTTTGACAAGGCGTGCGGCCATAGCAATTCGCTTAATGGTAATTGTGTGCGTCATGGGGCGCAGCTGATAGGCCTGTCCGATTTCGGGCGCAAGCCCAAAACCGGACATCTCGTTATTTATACGGATCCGCCGCGTCGCGAAGTCCGTCGCCCAGGAAATTAAAGGCGAGAATGACGACGATCACCGGCACGACCGGCAGCATCAGCCAGGGATAGAGCGCCACTACATTGATGTTCTGCGCTTCGGCCAGCAACACGCCCCAACTGGTAATCGGCGGACGCAGTCCAAGACCCAGGAACGACAGCGCGGTTTCGCCCAGGATCATCGCCGGGATCGACAGGGTCGCCGACGCGATTAGGTGGCTCATGAAGCTCGGCATCATATGGCGCCAGATAATCCGGCCGGGCTTTGCGCCCATCAGCCGTGCAGCGGACACGAAGTCCTCCTCGCGAATGGCCAGCAGTTTTGAGCGCACAGCCCGCGCCAGACCGGTCCAGTCGAGCAGACCCAGAATGATGGTTATCCCGAAGTAGATGACGATAGGGCTCCACGTCACCGGTAGCGCCGCGGATAATGCCATCCACAGCGGGAGTTCGGGGAATGACCGGATCACCTCGATCACGCGCTGAATAACGTTATCTATCCAGCCACCATAATAGCCGGCGAGCCCGCCAAAAAACATACCAAGCGCGAAACTGATCGTGATGCCGATCAGACCGACGGTCAGCGAAATGCGTGTCCCCATCACGATGCGCGAGAACATGTCGCGGCCCAGCCTGTCAGTGCCAAGCAGGAACAATGTGCCGTTCTGCGGTGGACACATCAGATGGAACCGCATGGGGATCAGACCCCAGAAATTATAGGAATCGCCCAGGCAAAAGAACCGGATTCCATCGACACGGTTCGTTTCGTCACTGTATTCCCGCTTCAGGTTCTCCATGTTCAGCGTGTATTTCAGGCTATACGTGAACGGCGCCTTCAGGCTGCCTTCATGGAACAGATTGACCGATTGCGGCGGCGCATAGATATGATCCGTGTGCCGGGTATGCATGTTGTAGGGCGCGATAAATTCACTGATCAGCACGCTGAAATAGATTACGGCAAGAATGGCGCCGGACCACACGGCCATCTTGTGACGCCGAAAACGGATCCACATCATGCGCCACTGCGACGCCATATAGATCCGTTCCTGTTCGGGCGTCAGCGCATCGGCGACATGCGGGTCGAACGGTGCATCTGATACCCAGTGCTCGAGGGGCTCGTCACTTTTCGGTGGCGAACTCATCGTGTCGTTCCTCCACTGAGCCGGATGCGCGGATCAAGCATTGCCAGCAGGATATCGGAGACAAACACCCCGATGACCGTCAGCAGAGAAAGGAACATCAGGAACGAGCCGGCCAGATACATATCCTGGCTTTGCAGCGCGCGCAGCAGCATCGGGCCTGTTGTCGGCAAGGACAGCACGACCGAGACGATCACCGAGCCTGAAATGACCTGCGGCAGCAGATTACCGATATCAGCGATAAACGGGTTAAGTGACATCCGCAGCGGATACTTGATCAGCAGCCTGCGCTGCGACATCCCCTTGGCGCGCCCGGTCGTGACGTATTGGCGCTCCAGCTCATCCAGCAGATTGGCGCGTAACCGGCGGATCATGCCGGCCGTCCCGGACGTACCGATGACGACAACGGGCACCCAGAGATGTTCCAAAATCGACCATAACTTCCCCCACGTCCAGGGCTGGCCAATGAACTGATCGTCCATCAGCCCGCCGACCGAGGTGCCGAACCACCGATTGGCGAGATACAGCATCACAAGTGCCAGCAAGAAGTTTGGCGTCGCAAGCCCGAGAAAGCCGAGGAACGACAGGCCGTAATCGCCCCACGAATACTGATGCGTCGCCGAATAGACGCCGATCGGAAACGATACTGCCCAGGTGAACATGATGGTGGTGATCGATACCACGAAGCTGAGCCACAACCGGTCACCGACAACCTCGGATACCGGCTGGTTGTGTTCGA
>CAJIYX010000040.1 GCA_905181725.1 Alphaproteobacteria bacterium UBA830 | reverse complement strand
AGGTTTTCCGCGCCGCATCATCGAGTCCGGCGCGATCAGGCAGTGGCAGCCGGCACCGCGAATTCGGGTCTATATCGTTCGGTAATACGTCATCGGACATATAGCTCTCTCCCAGCTTTTACGGCATCAGCCTAGCGGGAGGGAGACTTCAGGCAAGAGGCGATGCCGTTCGCGAGGTTCCGCATCAGCTGGAAATACTGGCCGGGACCGTTCACCAGGCCCGCCCCCAGCGGGTCGAGAACGGCGAGCCGCGCCGCCGTCCCCCGGATCACGGTTTTTACCAGAGCAGGCGGGAACTGTGGCTCGGCGAAAACACATCTTGCGCCGGTAGTCCGGATACGGTCGCGCGTTTCCACCAGGCGACGGGCGCCTGGTTTGCGTTCGGGACTAATCGCGATCGCACCGCCACCGTGCAGACCGAATTCTCGGTCGAAATACTGCCAGGCATCGTGAAATACGAAGTAAGGGCGTTCCCGCACAGGGCCGACAATACGGTCGATTTCCATCTTCAACGCACGTAACCGGATTGCCCCGCGGGCGGCGTTCCCCTGATAGACCCGGGTATTTTCCGGGTTGGCCTTCGACAATGCGGCAGAGATAGCCCGCAATATCCGGATAGCATTCCCGGTATGAAGCCACAGATGAGGATCGGTGCCCTGCCCATGGTTTTGGTGATCATCGTGATGACCGTCACTGTCATGACCATCTGGGCGGCGGTTCGGATAGGTGACAAGGCCGGTAAGCGACTCCAGTTCCATAACCGTTGCGCGCCGGGCGAGCGACCGAAGCGGTTTTTTGAGAAATCCCTCAAACCCGTCACCAATGCGGATAATGATATCGGCCGAGGCCAGCATCCGGGAATGAGACGGGCGCAGGGCATAACTGTGCGGCGTTTCCCCACCACTGAGCAACAGGTCGGGGAAACCGACTCCTTCCATCGCCATGGCCGCAAGCGAATGCAGCGGCGCGATTGTCGCCACTACCTTTGGCGGAACCGCCGACGCCGGCCCTGCCGCGACATGGTCGACGGCAAGGACAGCGAGGAAAAATATCAAAAATCTGCGGGGCACAGGTTTGCCGATACATGTTATAATATGACATATTCATATGCCATGAGCAGTGCTGTCCGTCAAACAATTTATGTTATGTTATTACATATTTAGACGATAACAATGCAGACAGTCTGACGCCCACTCCTGCGGAGAACCTGAGATGACAACAGATATTTCTGCGACGGCCTTTCCAGCGCACAAGCATAATCACGCGGCGTGTATAGCCGATGCGCTGGCCGCGGCCGAGCAGCATTGTGGTCAGCACGGGCTGCGCTTCACGCCACTGCGCCGCCAGGTACTGGAAATCGTCTGGAGCCGCCACGCCCCGATCGGGGCCTATGAAATTCTGGACGAACTCCGGAGCGAATCCCGCGCCGCCGCGCCACCGACGGTGTATCGGGCGCTGGAATTTCTGGTAGAGCACGGATTTGTTCATAAGATCGAATCGCTCAACGCTTTTGTCGGCTGTGACCGGCCGGGTGGCGACCATGTGGGTCAGTTTCTCATTTGCGGGTCATGTCAGCAGGTTGGCGAACTGGACGACCCCGACATTGCAAAACTGATCGTCAAGAAAGCAAAAACCATCGGTTTCGTCGTATCGCATCAAACAATCGAAGTGCGCGGTCTATGCTGCAATTGTGCCAGGCAAGCGCATGCCTGACGGCGGCGCCCCAATCGGCGATCTGCTGGTGCGCGGCAAGGGGCTCAGCGTACGTCACGGACGGCGGACAGTTCTCGAGGATGTCGATATTCAGGTTTCCCGCGGCGAAATCGTCACCCTGATCGGCCCGAATGGATCAGGCAAAACGACCCTGGTCCGCGCGCTACTCGAACTGGAAAAGCCCGAGAGCGGTCAGGTTGACCGAGCTGCCGGCATTACCGTCGGATACACGCCGCAGCAATTGATCGTGGATCGCACGCTGCCACTGGATGTGCGGCGGTTTCTCGAAATGTCAGGCGAAACCGACCCTGAAATACTGGCAGATATTCTATCCGATGTCGGGGCCCGAGACGTGCTCAGACAGGAAATCCGCATGCTGTCGGGTGGCGAGATGAAACGCGTTCTTCTGGCCCGCGCGCTGTTACGCGAACCGGACCTTCTGGTGCTAGACGAACCGACTGCTAATGTCGACATCCACGGGCAGGTAGAATTCTATAATCTTATCCGGCGCATTCGTGACGACCGGCAATGCGGTATCCTGCTGGTGTCGCATGACCTTCATCTTGTTATGTCGGCAACCGACCGCGTCGTCTGCCTGAACGGCCATGTCTGCTGTTCAGGTTTGCCGGGAGACGTCTCGACAGACCCGGCCTATCTCGAACTGTTCGGCGACGCGGCATCGGCAGTTGCCGTCTATGCCCATGACCACGATCACCATCATGCCTGACTTCGTTCTCTATGCACTTGTCTCCGGTATCGGCGTTGCCATCGTCATGGGGGCGACCGGGGTGTTCGTCGTCTGGCGGCGCATGGCCTATTTTGGCGATACGCTTGCCCATTCGGCGCTGCTCGGGGTCGCGATAGGGTTTCTCGCCGGCGTTAACGTCAATATCGGTATCGTCGGCGTCTGTCTTACCATCGCCATCGGGATGGTTTTTCTGCGCAGCCAGCGGCACCTGGCCGAAGATACCCTGCTTGGCATTCTGGCGCATTCGTCGCTCGCCCTCGGGCTGGTCTCGATCTCTTTCGTCTCGGCGCTGCGGATCGACCTGATGACATATCTGTTCGGCGATATTCTGTCCGTTACACCGACCGATATCGGCTGGGTGTATGGCGGCGGCACCATCGCGCTTGGCATGCTTGCGTGGCTCTGGAAGGATCTCATCGCCATCACCGTGCATGAAGACCTGGCGCGTACCGAAGGCGTCAACGTGCTGCGTACCCAGATCGCCTTTATGACTCTGTTTGCGCTGGTGATCGCGATGGCGATGAAAATCGTCGGGATTCTGCTGGTCACCGCCCTTCTCATCATCCCGGCCGCAACCGCGAGGCGGTTTTCCCGCACACCAGAACAGATGGCCGTTTTTGCCGCAATTGCGGGATCGCTGTCGGTTGCATTGGGGCTGCAGGGCTCCCTGCTGTGGGATCTGCCATCAGGACCGGCCATCGTCGTTGCCTCTGCGCTGATATATGTCGTGTCGATTGCCCTGCCCATCCGACGCGCCGCCTGACAGACCCGACCCTGCCGCGGCATAAATTCTCAGTTTCTACTCGAGTAATTCCGCCAAGCAATAAGCGTGGGTAGTCGCCGGTGCGAGGGCATCGCATCGGTTCAATAATCATAAGAGGTGGGCCGGATGGAAGAATTACGGATAGGCTTGGTGTTGTATGGCGGGGTCGCGCTTGCCGTCTATATCAATGGTGTCGTCACGGAAATCTGGCAGGCGCAGCGCGCATCGCGAGCCATGCAGGATGGCGAAGATGCAAACCTCGACAGTGCGTCGGGGATCTACCGTGACCTGCTTGCAGACCTAAAGGCGTCTTCGGATGCCGACGAACTGCGTATCGTCTTGGATGCTGTGACAGGCACGTCTGCCGGCGGCGTGAACGGTGCTGCGATGTTCAAGGCGATCGTCGAGGGTGCCGATGCGTCGGTGCTGAATGATGTCTGGCTCAATGATGCGGATATCAAAAACCTGCAGGACGACCCGGGCAGTATGCCCTGGTACCTCCGGGCCGCAGAGAACCTGCTGCGTATATTTCCGACCCTGAAGAACGCACGGAAGGGTCTTCGTGAACAAACGACGGTCGAATGGACCTGGATACGCGACACCGTCTACACGCTCGTGACAACGAAAGATTCGCAAAAATCGCCGCTGAAAGGCGACTTCTTGACGACGATCATTGCAGCGTCGCTGCGCCGGATGTCGGAGAACAAGAAGAGCGAGCCGCGGCACGTTCGATCTGCTTCTGACCCGGACAGACCTGCACAGTTGGCCCCGCCACCTGCCGGTAAGCCGTCGCTATCATCCGACGGATCTGTACGAACGGACCCATGCCCATGTGATGACTTACCGCGTGCACGCCGACAATCCGGACCCACACGGGGTGACCGATTTCGACCTCACCTACGGTGCCAGGACAACAGCCGGATTTCCGCTCGCCTTTGCGTAGGTCACGTACAAGAAAATCCGCCAGAAATATCTCGAAGCACGACCGGGCGCGACGGCGCCGTCGGAAGACAAATTCGCCGATACGCATTTGCGGGAACACCGCCTGAGCGGTTTCGATACCAAGAAAGCCCGCATGGTAAATGGCGGGGTGCTCGACAACCGTCCGTTTGCCCATGTTACCCGGGCGATTGAGGCAAAACCAGCGGACTTCGAGGTCCGTCGTATCATTGCCTATATCGAACTCGACCCCGAACGCGAGATCAATGCGTCACCCGATAACGGCCCGCTGACCAAGAATATACTGGGGAACATGTTCCGCCTGCTCCGGAACGAGCCAATTCTCGGCAACCTGCAGGAACTTAAAAAACGGAATGAAACCGTCAGCCCCATCCTTGAATTTTAAGCGGCCAATGCCCGCGCGACCAACGTCTATACGGATGTCGCCTGCCGGGCATTGAACCTGCCATATGAGTCGCGCCACGCATTCGCCGTCCGTCGCATCGTCCGGTTATGGATGTCCGATCGGCCGGAAAACGTGCTCGACCCGCCTCGGCCCAGCAGAGCGGGTCGTCAGACGCCCTGACCGAAAAACAGATCGCGCTGTTTCAGTCCTTCGACATCCCCTTCCGGCTGCGCCGGATTCGCGCCATCGTTAAAGTGATAAATTCGGCATATGACAAAGCAACCGATCGGACCGATCCGGACGCCTGCAAGCGCAGCCTTGCCGATGTCGTTTGTCGGTATGAAGTCGCGATGACAGATACCGGTGATGATCTTAAAAAGATCGAGCAGATCATCGATAATGACATCGTCGCGCTCCTGGACCTCCTCGCCGGCCAGCCGGAGAGCACAGTGGCGCAATACGGAGAGATCGGCGGCGACCGCATCACGCCGCTTGAATCGTCTGGTTTTGGCGCTTTGAAGGGGTCCCAATCGTCTGAGATCAGGCGGACCGGCATTCCCTCAGAGATTGATCCGGAACAGGTCCATCGTATTGGTGCGGCCGATCTTGAGGCGGTCGGCTTCACTGATGCTGCAGGTATCGAACCAGTCTGCCGCGTGATCGACGTTTTCGAACGGCCAGTCCGCGGAGAACAGAACCCGGTCGGCGCCAATCTCTAACATCGCGTCGATCAGCGTCTGGCTGCGAAAGTTGCCCGACGTGGTGATGAAGAAATTGTTCTGGAAATACTCACCCAGCATTTTCTGCGCCGGATAACCGCGCTCGTCGCCGACCCATTTGTTACGGTTGTCGATGCGCCACATGCTGTAAGGCAGGCCTTCACCCATGTGACCGAGGACGATCTGCAAGTTGGGATGCTCGTCGAACAGGCCGGATGCCATCAGCCGCAGCGCATGCACGGCGGTTTCCTGGCCGAACGCCCAGGTCGGGCCAAGCAGCCAGGGATGGCCTTCATAGATCTGCGCCATGCTGGGCAGCGGGTTGCGCGGATGCAGGTAGAACGGCACATCGAGCTTCGCCACGACGTCCCAGAACGGGCGGTATTGCGGCAGGTCGTAATACAGCGCGGATTCCTCGACATCGACCTGCGAGAATCCGTTGACCAATGCGCCGACGAAGCCGAGGTCATATACACAACGCTCCATCTCGGCACAGGCCATATCGACATCCTGCAGGGGCAGCGCGGCGAAACCGCGAAACCGCCCCGGATTGCGTTGGACCCATTCGGCCAGCATGTCGTTGGATTTCTTCGCGACCTCATTCGCCTTCTTTCGGTCATGGATAGCCTGAACCGCCGGTGCGTTGAGCGACAGGATCATCATTTCGACACCGTTCTGATCCATCTCGTCGATCCGCCGGCCTTCTATATCCATCAATCGGCCGGAGAGTTCCTGCCAGGTCTCGGGCGGCAGATAGCCGTTCGAATCCTGCAACGTATCCTCGATGGCGTAGTGTTCCTCGAGCGCGATCTTGCCTTGCATGACGATCTCCCCATTGGCATTGGTTTACCCACTATTCCCGCGGGCTTTATTAAATCTACTTTTAGACAGACCCTATAAACATTTAATATGAAATTTTTTCATATAAAATTTATGAGATTGCGCAGGTTCGGAACCCGGCGAAAATATCCTGCCGCTGCGGCGGAAAATAATTCCGGTATTTCGAGTTGATATAGCGGCTGCGCGTTACCCAGGACCCGCCGCGCAATACCCTGGTAGCACCGAACAGTGGTTGTGAATATTCCTTGTAATCATCGGGTGCGAAGCCGTCGAACGGGTTGAACGTGTCGGCCGTCCATTCCCAGACATTGCCGATCAGCTGACGGCAGCCCCAGGCATTTTCGCCCGCCGCATAATCCGCTACATCGGCGCAACCCATCCCGAACCCATCCATGTTGGCACGGTCCGGCGTGATCGAATCGTTACCCCAGGGATAATCGGCCTTTGTCAGCCCACCGGCACCAGCCCCGGGACCTTCCCCGTCGTCATCCCCGTCGTCATCCGGGCGCATCGATGCTGCGAATTCCCATTCCGCCTCGCTCGGCAGACGGCGGCCCGCCCATAGGCAATAGGCGTTTGCTTCATGCCAGTTCACATGAACAACGGGCGCATCCGGTGTGAGGTCCCGCCATTTATCGAACAGGCGCACCTGCCAGCTGCCCAAATTGTCGCGCTTCCAGTAGACCGGATGCAACGCACCTGCTTCGCGGCGCCACACAAGACCGGGCTCGGACCAGAACGCGTCGGTCACATAGCCACCATCTTCAACAAACGCGGCATACTGGCCGCAGGTGACAGGTGCGCGTGCCATGCGGAAGGGTGACACGACCACATCATGCGCCCATTTCTCGTTGTCGAAGACAAAGCCATCGTCGGGCTGGGAGCCAAGCCGGAAAGTTCCACCCGGGATATCCGCATCGCCGTCGAGCGCGCCGGTCACGGCAAGGCGCTGCGCCGCGGCGGCACCGTCCGGCTGAAAGACCGGTGTCGGATAGGCCAACGTCTGACGGGCCCAGGTGAAGGCCTCGTCATGCATGTCTTCGTGGAACGCAGTGAACTGATAGAGATAGCTGTCCCGCTCACTCGCAAGACCACCATCGAGCCGCGCAATCAGCGTATCCAGCACCGTCGCCATGTACTCTTTCATCTCTCCCAGCGGATACACCGGTAGGTCCCAGCGCGTATCGTGAGCGATGGCGATGGAATCGTAGAGCGCGTCCCCCCGGTCAAGCAGCGGCTGATGACCGTTTTCCTGACGCAGGATAAAAAATTCGTAGAACCACGTCACATGCCCAATTTCCCAGATCGTCGGATTGACGATCAGCAATTTCGGACCGATCAGCTGTTCGTCGGTCAATCCCTCGAGCAGTTCCAGCGTGCGTTGCCGGGAACTTTGGAGCGTCGAAATCAGATAGTCGCTGGTTACTTGTGCGGTCATGATTCTTCGTTACGTTGGACTCATGAATATTAGCCTTGTCACCCCCGCAGGGAAACAGTCGCGCGCGGGAAATCGCACCACCGCCGTCCGATGGGCGCGGATCCTGCAGGATCTCGGGCACCGCGTGGACATATCGGAAGAGAGCGACGGCAACGGCGCCGACATGATGATCGCCGTCCATGCCTGGCGGTCGGCGACATCGATCCGGGCGTTCTCCAAACACTCTCCGGATAAACCGTTGGTGGTGCTGCTGGCCGGCACCGACATCTACCACTTTCAGCACAGTCATCCGGACGACACCCTAGAATCGATGGACCGGGCGACCCAGCTGGTCTGCCTCCACGACCTGGTACACCGTGCCATTCCTCAGAAATTTGGCAAGAAGCTGCGTGTCATTCACCAGTCGTCGCCACCCCTGACAACCCCGCGTCGGCCGTCGAAGCGCTGGTTCGAGGTGTGTGTCGCGGGACACCTGCGCGCAGAAAAGGATTCGCTGCGCACCGCCTATGCGGCACAGCTCGCACCAACGGACTCACACCTGCGGGTGGTCCATCTGGGCAAGGCGCATGACGAGACCTGGGCGCGCGATATCCGCGCCGAAGTCGCCGGCAACCCGCGTTTTATCTGGCGCGGCGAGGTGCCGGGCTGGCAGGTCCGTCGCCAGTTCGCCCGCAGCCACGCGATGGTGATTTCCTCAGTCATGGAAGGTGGCGCAAATATTGTGTCCGAAGCCATTGTCTGCGGCGTGCCGGTGATCGCGTCGCATATCGATGGCAATATCGGGCTGCTGGGCACGGATTACGAAGGCTACTACCCGGCGCAGGACGAAACCGCGCTGGCGGCGCTTCTGCAACGGGCTGAAAATGAACCGGCTTTCCTCAAATCGCTAGCGCGCCAGTGCCGGGCGAAAAAACCGCTCTTCACGGAGGCGAAGGAAAAAAGCGCGTGGAAAGCCTTGTTAAAAGATATGGGAGCCTGACCATGCGGATCGCAATGATGGGCAGCGGCGGCATCGGCGGTTACTTCGGCGGCCGGATGGCGGCAGCGGGAGCCGATGTCACGTTTATCGCCCGGGGCCGGCATCTGGCGGCGATGCACGAAAACGGCTTGCGGCTCGACAGCCGGGACATGGGTGATGTCACCATCAACCCGGTCAGTGCCGCTGACGACCCTGCAAACATCGGACCCGTCGATTACGTGATTATCGGCGTGAAGCTGTGGGATACCGAAGACGTGGGCCGATCGATCCTGCCGATGCTGGGGCCGGATACCACGATCCTGTCATTGCAGAACGGCGTCGACTGCGACGATATTCTGGCCCCGATCGTCGGCCGCGAAAGGCTGATCAGCGGCGTCGCCTTTATTGCCAGTTCCATCGCGAAACCGGGCGTTATCCGTCATATTGGCACCATGCAACGCGTCGTGATGGGCGAACCCGACGGCAGCATATCTCCCCGACTGGCCGCATTGCAGGATGTGATGTCCAAGGGCGGAATCACCGCCGAGATCAGCGACGACATCCAACGTACCCTGTGGGAAAAATTCGTGTTTCTCGTCGGCCTGAGCTCAACCACCACGTTGATGCGCACGACGCTCGGCCCGATCCGCGACTACCCGGAAAGCCGGGAATTTTTGTCTGGCGTGATGTCTGAGGCGACAGCTGTCGGCCGGGCCATCGGCGTCGACCTGCCGGAAGATTTCGCCAATACCCGTCTGGATTTCGCCGACGGACTGCCGGTCGACATGACGTCATCGATGCACCACGATTTCGAGGCCGGCAACAAGCTGGAACTGCCCTGGCTGGCGGGAACAATCGTGCGGCTTGGGCGCGAGGCCGGCATTGCGACGCCGGTGTGCCAGACAGTTTATGCGGCGTTACTGCCCAAAGCGGGCGGGACGGGCTGACTAAACCTTTACCGTGATCGGCTCCAGCCGGTCCGACTGTTCTTTTACCTCGCCGACAATCATCGTTCGCGCATAGCCGAGCTCGATCAGCCTGGCGACACAGGCATCCGCGCGGTCGGCCGGTACACTGGCGAGCAGGCCACCCGCCGTCTGTGGATCGAAGATCAACGGATAGCGGGAATCCTTGCCGGCCTCTTCAAGGTTGGAAACCGCACGGCGCAGGCGCACGTTCTGCGGTTGCAGCGATGAGACAATCCCTGCGCGCACGGTATCTTCGGCACCATCCATCATCGGCACAGCGGCTAGCACCAACTCTACGTCAACCTCGGACGCACGCACCATCTCCACCAGATGGCCCAGCAGACCGAACCCGGTGATATCGGTAGCGGCACGGCTGCCAAATTCAACAAGACACTGCGCGCCAAGACGGTTCGACATCACCATGTGATCGAGCGCCGCGGCGATCCAGCGGCCCTTGGCCTTATGGCGCATATCGGCGGCAAACAGCGTGCCGGTACCGATCGGCTTTGTGACGATCAGCTTGTCGCCGGGCTTGAGCCCGCCCTTGCGCATGATCTTGTCCTTGTCGATCAGACCGTTGATCGCGAAGCCAAGGCTGAGCTCCGGGCCTTCACTGGTATGACCGCCGACAAGCGCGCAATTGGTATCGTTCAGGATTTCCATGGCGCCCGACATCATCTGGGTCAGTGTGTCCTCAACCTTGGACTCGATGCCGAACGGCACGGTAGCAACGGCAAGCGCTGTCTGCGGATCGGCGCCCATGGCGAAGATATCGCCGAGGCTGTGATTGGCCGCGATCTTGCCGAAGACGTAGGGATCATCGACCATCGAGCGGAAATAATCGACCGTGTGGACCATCACCTTGCCCGGCGGCACTTCGACCACCGCGGCGTCATCAGGCTCATGCAGGCCGATCAGCACGTCATCACGCGGTGCGGGCTTCAGCGTATTGAGTGCGCGCGACAAAACCGTGGCACCGACCTTGGCACCACATCCGCCGCAGCGCATGGCGATGGCGGAGATTTCCTTGACCACATCGGCGCTCGCCAGTCCGGCGGGCAGATCGGTCTTTTCTTCTTCGTCCATGTCGGGGAGGTCGTTGAACTTGTCCATGAAACGGCGGTCGATCCAGTCTTTCCAGCGCCACAGCGCCTCGCCCTTGATGGACCAGCCGCCACGCGACGCGACAGCAAATTTATCACCGGTCGAAATCAGCCCCAGGAAATTCTTTTGCGGACGGAACGCAACCTGGGTCTGCCCCAACAACGCCCGGCGCAGGTTGCGCTCCAGCGGTTTGCCCTGGCGTACCGCGAATACACCCGATTTCGGGCGCGGATGATTGATCATCGCGGCGACATCACCCGCGGCATAGACGTCCGGATGCGACGTCGATTGCAGCGTGTCGCCAACCTTGATGAAACCGCCGTCGTCGACGTCCAGCCCGGCTTCCGCGGGCCAGGACGGCGCACCCGCCGCCGTCACCCAGAGGATTTCATCGGCCGCCACCTTGGCGCCGTCCCCAGTTTTCAGCATGCCCGGCGTCACCTGGGTGACAGGCTCGCCAAGATGAAGGTGCACGCCGCGGCGCTGAAGTACATCCATGAAAGTCCGGCGCGCGGTCGCATTATGGGTCGGCAGAATTTCGGCTGAGTTATTGAACAGATGAAACGCGATATTATCGGCTGGTTTTCCAGCAGCGGCACGCAGTTCCTTCAACCGCTGCTGAATCGCCAGCAGGATTTCCACACCCCCTGCCCCCGCACCGACAACAGCGATCCGCAGCGGACCTTCATGGGCCATGGCCCGGGCGCTGAGCGCTTCCCACCGGTCAAGAAAATTATTGATCGGTTTGACGGGTACGACATTCCCGGTGGCACCGGGCACACTCGACGTATTGGGGGTCGAACCGGTATTGATCGATACGAGTTCGAACGGCACGGGCGGCCGGTCGTCGCAGATCACGTGTTTTTCGCGCAGATCGAGCCCGCTCACAGTCGAATGATAGAACCGTGCATTGGCAAACCGCGCCAGCGCGCCGAGATCGATATGCGCTTCATCGTAAGCATAATGACCGGCAACGTATCCCGGCAGCATCCCTGAATAGGGCGTGTGCGCATCACGGCAGATCAGCGTCAGGCGAACACCAGGCACCGGTTTCATCCCGAAACGTTTGAGCACGGCGACGTGGCTATGCCCGCCACCGATCAGCACCAGGTCTTTGATAATGGGGGTATCGGATTTCTGCATGAGACTATCGTTGTTCCAGGGTTGTCTGAAGGCGGAGCCGGGACCGGATAGACCGGGAAATAGTATCGACGCAGATATTGAGCATCGCCGTAATAAGGATCAATAACAGCGCCCGGTCGAACCGCAGATCGGCGAACGCGCTATCGACATAGAAGCCCAATGTGGCGATCCCGAGAATGCCGAGAATAGCGGTTTCGCGGAGGATGACCTCCCACCTGTAAAACAGCAATGCCAGCATCGGCCGGTAGACACGGGGAAGGACCTCGTAAAAATACCGGTTGGCGCCCTTCACGGCATCCAGACGGAGCTGAACTGTTTCGGTATAGCGCCCGATCAGATGTCCGATAATCGCCGCATTGTGCAGGCTGAGGGCGACAATCGCCGGCAACATCGAGGGGCCCCACAGATTGAGGAGAACAAAGGCGAGGATATATTCCGGTGTTGAGCGGACGATCACCAGAAACGTGTGCCCGCCGGTGCGCGCAGCACGACCCAGCAAAAGCGGCGAAATCAGGGGAAAAAAAATCAGCGTCAGAAAACCGGTTGCAACCAGCGCAATCATGGTTAGCTGGAACGTCGCCACCATTCCGGGCCATGCCTGATCAAACAGCATCATCACGAGCCAATCGCCAAAGGCGGCAATTGAACCATCACCACCGACGCGCAGCGGATACGGCACGATATCAACCGTAAAGAACCGTGAGACATTCGACCATGAGAACGCAACGCCCCAGGGCAGGATTGCGGCTGCCGCCACCAGATAAACGGGCAGTAGCGGCTTTTTCATCCAGATCCTCATGGTCGCGATCACCAGATAGAACAGGATCAGCAGCGCGGAGACCTCGGAGTAATAACCTTCCTTGAACGCCGTTTCGAGGTGAAACCCAAGCGTCGGAAGCCCGATAAAGCCCAGCACCGCCGATGACCGAAGACCGCATTCGAGCCGGTACATAGAATAATTTCGAAAATGGGCCCAGGCATCTGGCAGACGCACGAACAAGAAAGTCGATGCCCTGCCCGCGCCGACCGGTATCGCACTCAACGGTCTCTGATCGGCTTCTTCAAGGATCTCTGCATAGACCTTGGCAATGATCCCGGCATAGGGGATGGCGATCGCCAACACACCCGTTAGCGGCGACAACCCAAACATCTGTAGGAAAATTAGTGCCCAGAACAATTCATGGATCGAGCGAATAAAGGCACAGCCGACCCGGACGGTCCGGCTATGGAATATGAGCGCGAGGCCGAACCCGAAGATGTTGGCCAGCGCTACGCCAAGCAGTGCAAACGCAAGCGTATAGGCAAGCGCCAGGCCCAGGCTGTTGGTTGAATAGAAATCCGGTGTGACGATCCCTTTGAGCAGCAGTCCGAATTCTCGCCACGGGTCGGCCGTCGAGATCGCGATATCGGCAAATATCCAGCAGACCATCGCAACGAACAGAAATCCCGTGGTCGTACGCGCGAGCGGAGAGGGTTCGCGGCGCGCGATCATTCCACGCCGTTAAGATACAGATTGTCTAAATCGCCGGGCGTCATTCCCGCGGATTCCTGATCCATCACGATCTGCCCGGCCTTGACGCCAATCAACCGGTCGGCAAACTCAATCGCCAGCGCACGGTCGTGCATCGCGAGAATAACGGTTTGTTTCTGCGCATTCATGGTTTTGAGAATTTCACGTGCCTGATGTTCATCGACTGACGATACCGGCTCGTCAGCCACGATGGTGTCTCCGGTATGGAACAGGGCACGGGCAAGTGCCGTACGCTGGTACTGCCCACCCGATAGCTGGCCGACGCCCGAAAATATCTTATCTTCCAGCCGCAGCGGAATGAGAATCTCTCGAACCTCCTCCACATCATCACGCGCCGGCAGCACAAGATTGCGCAGGTTACGCCATACTGACCGCTGGTGAAGCCGCCCCATATAGACGTTATGAAAGACTGTCAGCGCCTGAACGAGCGCAGAATCCTGAGGCATCAGAGCCGCTTTTGGCCCTAGACGCTCATAAAAAAGACGGAGCAGCGTGGATTTCCCTGCTCCGCTTTCTCCGATGAGCGCAATTCGCTCACCAGGTTCTATACTCAGCGTGAGCCCGCGAAGAATCTCTTTGCCGTTATAGCCGGCAGATTCGTCTTTGAGCTCAAGCAGGGCCATCAGTCGATCAGGCCGAGCAACTTAGCCGTATCCTTAATCGGCGCATAGTCAGAATTCTTGGCCGGAATGAAGGAAGCTCTCGGAAATGAACTCAGCAAATCCGGATCTTTCATTGATATCAGTGCGGATTGAACTTTTTCAGCAAAACCTTGACCAAAGGTCTTGTCGACATCGCCCCGAATGGACCAGTTGTAGTCCGGGTAGCCTGGGGTTTTCCAGATAACACGGACCTTTTTGGGATCAATGGTTCCGTTTTTGATCCCCTTTTTCCACACCTTGAAATTTGTTGCCCCTACTTCGTAAGCACCGGACTGAACCAACGCTACCGTCCTCGAGTGGTTTCCACTAAAGCCAACACGGCTGAAAACTTGCTGGGGCACTTTTCCGAAAGCCTTTCGGATATGAAATTCGGGCATCAGGCGTCCGGAAGTTGAGCCCTTGGAACCGAACGTGAAGGTTTTACCGGCGATCTCTTTCGGAAATTCCTTCGACAAAGTAAGTCCAGTACTAGCGTTGGCGATAAAATAGGTTTCGAAATTCGGATCAGCCTTACCCTGCGCAATTGCCTTTGATCCCTTCACAAGTCCCCTTGCCCGGACCCCCGACAAACCACCAAACCACGCCAACTGGACCTGATTGTTACGGAAGGCCGTAACCGCCGCTGAGTAGGATTTAACGGGAACATATTCAACTTTTGTTGAGAGTGTTTTTGAAAGGTATTTCGCCACCTTATCGAAGCGCTTACGTAGCTGACTTTCGTCCTGATCCGGAATTGCGGTAAAGACAAATCCTTCGGCAGCATTTGCCTGTGTCGCCGACAAGACCGGCAGCGCGATTACCGCCGCAGCGACAAGGATGGTACGGAATTTCATTTGACGTCTCCTGTTGAATGCGCGGGTGCTCCATGCCTCTCCCGAAGCAAGCTGACACCCACGATAATAATGAAATGACGGGGCAAAACACCCCGTTGGGAGGGGTTCTTGTTTAAATAGCTCCGTAAAGATTACGTGACCAGAGCAAAGCGGGATTTTTTTGTGCTGAAATTCGGCCTGAAAAAAACGCCTGAAGGCCATATCAAGCCTGCGTCAGATCGGTAATGGCTAACGACCGGCGGCTTCCCGCAATATGCCAAGCGTCCGGCGCGCCGTTTCTTCCCAGGTGAAGGACCGCGCCCTCAGCGCGGCTTTCCTGCCCAGTTCCACCCGCAGTTTCGGATCGACCAGCAATGTGGCGATTCGGGCCGCTATCTCCTGGGCATTGTCGGGATCAAACATTAATCCGGCATCACCGATAACTTCGGGCATGGCCGCTGCGTTTGATGTCGCAATCGGTGCGCCGTGGGCCATTGCCTCCAACAAGGGGTTACCGAATGTTTCCACCGTAGATGGGAAAACGAATAACTGGCAATCCCGGTACAGCGCATCCAGCTCGGCAGTATCGACATGTCCGATAAACCGAACCGAGTCCTGCAGCCCGAGGTCGCGCACGATATCGCGCAGGGTCTTGGCGTAGTGGCTATCGATCTCACGCCCGACAATCGTCAGTGTCAGGTCTGTCCGGCTCTTCCGCAGAATGGCCAAGGCACGCAGAAGCGTATGATAGTTCTTCTGAATGTAGATATCCGACACCGCGAGCAGGTTGGTGCCCTGCACATCGTTTCCTTCGCGTGGCGCCACGACCTGCGCGGTGCCGTGATAGACGACACTTACCTTTTTACTACGAACACTTTTCAATCGAAACGTCAGGAGGACTGCGGCGTAGTTCGAAACCGCGATGGCACGCCGCGCGGTCAGCAATGAAGCCAGCGTCGCCGCCGACAATATGAACCAGTAGATCAGCGGCTTCAGCCGCCGTGCGAGCCGGATGACCGAGGTCGCATTGCGTAACAACAAGATATGATTTCGGGCAAAAAGAGGCCCAAAATTAGCGGGGGAAAAGAGCACATCTGCAGATAATCTTCGGGCAATCCCCGGCAGCTTGAACTGTTCCCAGATAAGTGTCGGGAAAAAACCCGGGCGGTAATTACATGTCACAACATCAACCCCGTCTGGAATCGGCTCAAACAGCGGTAGCTGGTCTTGATGCAGTATTAAATGCAGGCGGACATCCGGTTCAGCCGCCAATATCGGCAACATCTGGCGCAGGTAAGTCACGCCGCCGCCCGTCTTGGCGTGGGACGCGTTTATCGCGACGCAAAACTGCGCTGGATCCTGACCCTGGAGGGTAGATGCGGTGGACATGGATAAATTGGACTCTGCTTTGGACGCAGGGCCACACTAGCATGCCGGTGACCGAGCAAGAAAGCGGCGTTGGCGCTCTTCCGGAAAGCTAGTAGGAGAAAGCTAGTTGGGGAGATTGCCGCGTTCATCGACAATGAAGTGCCGATGAAGTGGCGATATCCGGCCTTTCGGTCTTCGCTCAGAACGCTGCCGACACCGATTTTCGTCTGGTCCGTGGCATCCCGCTGGCCAGCTGATACCCGGCCTAGAGCCCGCCGGGTTCCAGCGTCGTGGTGTATTTGTTCAGGTCGGCAGGCGGCACAGGAACGCGCTCATACCGGCCGGCAAAACCGAATGGCAGCGACGCATCGATCCCCACCTTCGTCCGCACACCCTTGTCCGAGATAGAGACGTATTCATGTCCACGCGCACCGGGCAGGGTAATGAGCCCTGTCGACGCATCCCACCGGGTCGCAAGGGCCCATTCGACATCGTTCCAATCATGGATGTTGATATCGTCATCCACCACGATCACCAGGTCGAGATCCTTCAGCGCCGCAATTGCGGCGAAGATGGCGTTGCGCTGATAGCCCTCATCGGCAGCGCTCCGCTTGTTGACCGAAATCAGCAGGTGGAACCGGTAGAGACCGCCCGGCGTCAACGCAACATCGGTTACACAGGGCGCAGATGCCTTCACCGCCTTCAGGATAGCGCCTTCAAGCACATGCTTGCGGAGGATGGGTGCTTCCTTGGTCATGATCACGTGCCAGATCGGATCTTCGCGGTGATAGATACAATTGATCGTCGTCAGCGGCGACGGACTGACATCCGAATACAGGCCGACGAATTCGAGGAACGGTCCCTCTTCCATTTCCACATCGGGTGAAATGGTGCCTTCCATTATGAACTCGGCGTCTGCGGGCACCTGGAGCGGAATGGTCTTGCAGTCGATCAGTTCCAGCGGTTTGCGCGACAGGCCGGATGCGACTTCGTATTCGTCCATGTCGCGGGGCAACTGCGCGCCCATCATGCCGGCGGCGTATTGCAGGCCGACATTGGCGCCGATGACGATCGCAATCGGCAGCTCTTCGCCTTTTTCTTTGGCCCGCTCCCACAGCGCACGTAGATCGCGCCCGAGGTCGAGCTGGATCAGCAACTTGTTGTCCTCGACGTGCATGAACCGGTGATAGGACGCGTTGTTCACGCCGGTATCGGGATCCTTCGCAATCACCACGCCGCCCGAAATATAGCGTCCACCATCGTTCGGCGCATATCGCGGCAGCGGCAAATATTCGAGCAGGTCGGGATTGTTGCGATAAACCGCCTGAACCGGGCCTTCATCGACGTGCTTGGGCGGAATCGGATTCGCAAGCCCTTCGCCAATATAGTCGCGCAGACCGGCCACATCGTGTTCGTAAATCGCCAGCACGTTCTCCTCGCAGCCGAGGAAATTACCGACGACACGCGTGTCGTAACCGCGGACGTTCTTGAACAGCATCGCCCGCTCTGTCTGTTTGAACAGCACACCGGTCATTTCAAGATCGGTATCGACCTCGTCAGCGACCTTGAGCAGCAGATTCGCCGCATCCAGCCGCCCGAGCGCCGAACGAAAGCTGAGATCGGGGATATGAGTTTCTTTTTTATCGTTCACTGTGCAACTCCTCGCAACGGGAAATAACGACCAGCCTAACGCGGCAGCTCGGTCGTCCCCATAAGATATTTATCGACCGCATGGGCTGCCTGACGGCCTTCGCGGATCGCCCAGACGACCAAGGACTGGCCGCGCCGCATATCGCCGGCGGCGAAGATTTTCTCGCGGCTTGTCTCATACGCAACCGTATCCGCCTTGACGTTTCCGCGGCCATCAAACTCGACACCAAGCTCTACGAGCATGCCTTCGGCCATCGGATGGACAAAACCCATCGCCAGCAGAACCAGGTCTGCCTTCAATTCGAACTCACCCCCGTCGACCGGCTGAAACTTTTCATCCACACGCTGACAGTTGATATGCGTGATCCGGCCATCCTCGCCGGCCATGCTACTGGTCGTCACGGAGAAATCACGTTCCGCGCCCTCCGCCTGGCTGGAAGACGTCCGCATCTTCAGTGGCCAGTGCGGCCAGGTGAGACCCTTGTTTTCCTTCTCCGGCGGCTCGGGCATGATTTCGAGCTGTGTGACCGAAAGTGCTCCCTGGCGGATAGAGGTACCGATACAGTCTGACCCGGTATCGCCGCCACCGATCACGACAACATGTTTTTCCGTCGCGACAATCGGTTCGACATCACCATCCAGATTGCTGCCGGCAACGCGGCGGTTCTGCTGCGGCAAAAAATCCATCGCGAAATGGACACCATCAAGATCACGTCCATCAACCGGCAAATCGCGCGGCTTCTCGGAACCGCCGGTCAGCAGAACGGCATCGTGGTTTGCTTCGAGGTCGGCCGCACTCAGATCAACGCCCACATGCACGCCGCAATGAAGAGTGACGCCCTCGGCGATCATCTGTCCCATGCGACGATCGATCAGATGTTTTTCCATCTTGAAATCGGGGATCCCTAACCGCAGAAGTCCGCCGGGAGTCTCGTTCTTTTCATAGAGATGAACGTCATGGCCAACACGGGCGAGTTGCTGCGCTGCCGCCATACCGGCCGGCCCGGACCCGACGACCGCAATCTTCTTGCCCGTTTTCACTGCAGAAACCTGCGGGGTGATCCAGCCTTCTGCCCACGCCCGGTCGACGATTGCGCATTCGATGGTTTTGATAGTCACCGGTGAATCGTCGATATTCAGCGTACAGGCCGCTTCGCATGGCGCCGGGCAGATACGCCCCGTAAATTCAGGGAAATTGTTGGTCGAGTGAAGGTTATGCGACGCCTGCTCCCAGTCGGACTGGTAGACAAGATCGTTCCAGTCAGGAATCTGATTATTCACCGGGCAGCCGCTATGGCAGAACGGAATACCGCAATCCATACACCGCGCGGCCTGGCGTTCAAGGTCACGCTCCTCGAGCGGAATGACGAATTCCTTGTAGTTCCGAATGCGGTCGCTGGCCGATCTATAGGTGCGGTCGTGCCGCTCGATCTCGATGAAGCCCGTTACCTTGCCCATCAGCTTCTCCTCATCCCGATATTCATCTCACCGGTCTGTTCGACCTGCAATTCCTGCAATGCACGGCGGTATTCGACCGGCATCACTTTGACAAATTTCGGCAGGTAATCGTCCCAGTTATCCAGAATATCCTGTGCATGGCTCGACGCGGTGTAGTGCACATGGTTCTGGATAAGCTGACTTAAGCGTTCCGCATCGAAGCGGGTCATGTCGGATTTCACATCGACCAGACCATGCGATTCAATGTCCGAGCGATGAAGTTTTTCCATCACTTCCTCTTCGTCCTCGACCGGTTCGAGATCAACCATCGACAGATTGCAGCGCCGTTCAAAATCGCCGGATTCGTCGAGCACGTAGGCAATCCCGCCCGACATACCGGCCGCAAAATTACGTCCGGTTTCGCCCAGGACGACAACAATTCCGCCGGTCATATATTCGCACCCGTGATCGCCGGCACCTTCGACGACCGCGATGGCGCCGGAATTACGCACGGCGAACCGCTCCCCTGCAATGCCCCTGAAATAGCACTCTCCGTTTACCGCGCCATAGAGAACGGTATTGCCGACGATCATGCTTTCATTGGGGTTGATCCCGCTTTCGGGATCGGGGCGAACGATCAGTTTGCCCCCCGACAGGCCTTTGCCGACATAGTCATTGGCTTCACCGATAAGCTCGAGGGTGACACCCTTTGTCACCCACGCACCGAAGCTCTGCCCTGCAACGCCTTTCAGTTTCAGCCAGATCGTGTCGTCCGGCAGACCGGCATGGCCGTATTTCAGCGCAAGCTGTCCCGACAGCATCGTGCCGGCGGACCGGTCGGTATTACCGATCGGAAATTCCGCCTGCACGGCTGTGCCGTTCTCAAACGCCGGCGCCGCCGTCTCAATGAACTTCCGGTCCAGGATATCTTTGATCGGGTGGTTCTGTTCCGTCGTGTGATGAATATCGACAGTGTCTGCTTCTACCGGCCGGAAAAAGAGCTTGCTGAAATCAAGCCCACTGGCCTTCCAGTGATCAATCGCCTTCGTCGTATCAAGGACGTCCGTCTGGCCGATCATGTCATTGATCGTGCGGAAGCCCATTTCGGCCATCAGCCCGCGCAGTTCTTCCGCCACATAGAAGAAGAAATTGACGACATGTTCCGGCTCTCCGGTGAATTTCTTGCGCAGCTCAGGGTCCTGTGTCGCGATGCCGACGGGGCAGGTATTGAGATGGCATTTGCGCATCATGATGCAGCCAGATGCGATCAGCGGCGCGGTGGCAAAACCGAATTCGTCGGCGCCAAGCAGAGCGCCTACCGCAACATCGCGTCCGGTCCGCAACCCGCCATCCACCTGGACGGCAATACGACCGCGCAGATCGTTCATCACCAGGGTCTGCTGGGTCTCGGCAAGCCCGATTTCCCAGGGCGAGCCCGCGTGTTTGATGGATGTCAGCGGCGATGCGCCGGTACCGCCTTCAAAACCCGAAATTGTGACATGATCGGCGCGTGCCTTAGAAACCCCGGCCGCCACCGTGCCGACGCCGATTTCGGAAACCAGCTTCACGCTGATATCCGCTGTTGGCGTCACATTCTTCAGATCGAAGATCAGTTGGGCCAGATCCTCGATGGAGTAAATATCGTGATGCGGCGGCGGCGAGATCAACCCGACACCGGCCGTCGAATGCCGCACCTTGGCGATGACCGCATCAACCTTGTGGCCCGGCAGCTGTCCGCCTTCGCCCGGCTTTGCGCCCTGTGCCATTTTGATCTGAATCATGTCGGCATTGACGAGATATTCAGTCGTCACGCCGAACCGGCCCGAGGCGACCTGCTTGATCGCGGAGCGCATCGAATCCCCGTTTTCCAGCGGCACAAACCGGTCGGATTCTTCACCGCCTTCACCGGTATTGGATTTACCGCCGATACGGTTCATGGCAATTGCAAGATTGGTATGAGCTTCACGGCTGATCGACCCGTACGACATTGCCCCGGTGGCAAAGCGTTTGACGATATCCACCGCCGGTTCAACCTCGTCGAGTGGCACCGGTTTGCGGCCGGTTTCCTCCGCAGGTTTCAGACGGAACAAGCCGCGCAGCGTCATCAGCTGTTCGCTCTGATCATTTATCTCCGCCGCGTAGGCCCGGTACTTGTCAGGCAGCTGGCCACGCACTGCGTGCTGCAGATCGGCAACCGCCTGCGGCGACCAGGAATGCTTTTCGCCGCGGATACGAAACGCGTATTCGCCGCCGACGTCCAGCGCATTGTCATAGATCGGATTATTACCGAAGGCATCCGAATGACGCATCAATGTCTCGGCCGCTATTTCCTGAAGGCCGACGCCTTCAATCGCCGTATGCGTTCCCGTGAAATACTTTTCTACAAAGGACGACTGCAGGCCGATCGCATCGAATATCTGGGCACCGCAATAGGACTGGTAGGTCGAAATGCCCATCTTAGACATGACCTTCAGCAGCCCCTTGTCGACCCCCTTGATGAAACGCTTGTTGATCTCGTCGTGGCTTAATTCGCCGTCGATCTTTTCACGCAGATCCTCCAGTGTCTCGAAGGCGAGCCACGGATTGATCGCTTCGGCACCGAACCCGGCCAGGGTCGCAAAGTGATGGATTTCGCGTGCTTCACCGGTTTCGACGACCAGACCGACCGATGTCCGAAGACCCTTGCGGATCAGGTGATGGTGTACGGCGGACGTCGCCAGAAGTGACGGTATCGCGACCCGGTCCGACGCCATCAGGCGATCCGACAGGATGATAATGTTATGGCCCTGTCCGACGCTCGTTTGGGCGCGTTCACACAGGTTATCGATCGCCTCTTCCATATACTCGGCGCCGCGCTGCACATTGAACGTGATGTCGAGCGTGATGGTGAGAAACTGGTTGTCGGCGATATCGCCAATCGCGCGAATTTTCTCCAGCCCTTCATTCGAAATGACGGGCTGGCGGATTTCGAGCCGCTTCAGGCTGGAGGTTCCTTCGAGATCGAGCAGGTTGGGTCGCGGCCCGATAAACGACACCAGCGACATCACGATCTCTTCGCGGATCGGATCAATCGGCGGATTGGTGACCTGCGCGAAAAGCTGCTTGAAATACGACGCGAGCGTTTTGGAGCGCGACGACAATGCCGAAATC
>CAJIYX010000039.1 GCA_905181725.1 Alphaproteobacteria bacterium UBA830 | reverse complement strand
ACTCAAATTTTGGTTTAACAGAAATAGAAGATTTTACGACCGGTTCGGTCTCAACCTCTGATATTTTCGATTACAAAAGTAACCTCGTCTCTGGTAACGGGACGTTGGTGTCTTCGGACGTTGATTTAAATTTGAATAGTATAAGTAGCGGAGACAGATCAAAAGATATTATTTCTGCTAACAATACAGCAGTACTAGAATTTGAATCAAATAAATTAACCATTGATATTACTAGTTCTTCGGATTCGCAAATTACCGATGCAGTTGAAGCATTGCTTGAAAGCGTCAACGCGTCTTCAAACCTAACTGGTACAACTTCGGCGGTTAAAGAGGGAGGGATCAATACGGATACTTTATTGATCTTCCATGAAGCGGATAACGATGCAGTTATTATACGGTATCAAGAGGGTTCAACATCGGATGCTGATTTCAACGGTGAACTGAGTGTTGTCGCGATCTTCGATACTTTGGCTCATTCTGGATCAAATTTATTTGAAAATACGAATATTGTTTAACTTTTAATCCGCGGGTAGGGCGTCTTCTTCTCTGCAAACGGTTGGTTGATTTTGGTTCTTTGAAGAGTGAGATCTTCTAAGTTTTAGGCATTAAAAATTTTCAACATAAATAGACAGCTATTTTGTGCTGACGAAGATGCCTATTAGATAAGCGTCTTATCAAAGTGACGGGATAGCGGGCGGGATATATGTGAAAATAAAAATACGCTTCAGCTATCTAAGGCTATATGTAGTCACGGCTTCACGGAAAGCTTGGGAATGCTTTTTATCGAGATAGTCTAGATGCCTTCCGTTATTGGAAAGAAATGGAGCAGTAGGTTTCAACGCCGGTGTCTTTTGGTTGGAGTAGCCAATGAACAATATCCCGCAGAGTACCGCCCGGCCCGGCGTTTAGCGCTTTCGCCGCCACCGTTGAAATCCGATCCCGGCTAACGTATGCGTAATGCCTTCTGTGGAGCATCCAGTGCTGCGACCATTTCTGCGGCGGTGATAAAATTGTCAGAGTTAAGATTGAATAATTTAGCCGTCGGGACTGACGGAAGAACCCGCACTCTACTTTCCCGATTCAAGTCGAAGACGGCGCGCAATCAGCCGAGTAATTCAAAATTTATATTTGGCCCTTCGGTCACTCGGTGAACCACAAATCTTCCCTTATGCAAGTAGGCTAACTTGTCCGATAGGCGCTGACGTCAGACACTCCGACCAAGTGCGGTTACTTGGCCAGTATGACCGTTGGCTAACGAGACGTTGCACTGGATGAAGCAATCCGCGCTTGCGTTTTGGCCTAATGATCGCTGCGATGCAGGATTTTGTCGGTAAGGCCCGTCTCATATGTCTGACCGTCGGCGGACACCGCGACGGCCAGCGGGAACATCGACCGAACCAGCCCTTTGCGTTCCAGCGCCTTCCAGACAGCCTCGTTTTTCAGGCCGGTGGCATCCGCGCTCATCACCACGGCGTCGCCGCAATGGAAATGGTTGCCATGCGGGCTCGGCAGATTGTTGATCAGCGCCTCGCCGGTGTTCTCATCATGGGTGGAGGTTTCGGGAAACCGTGCCAGCTGCTGCAGGATGGTCAGCGTCTTGAGCTGGAGGGCGTTGAGTTTGAGCGGGTTTTTCTTCTGCGGCATATGTTTGCTCAGGTGGCTGTTGTCGGGGAATAGAAAGAAGTGTCCTGGCCCTGCGCCGCAACGGCGCGGTCGAGGCGGGCAAGTAGGGCGGTGAGTTCCGCTTCGTCATGTGTATCGAGCGCCGGGCCGGGTGCGCGGGTAACAGCGGTGGTGATCACGCCGCGCCGTCGCAGGGTTTCCTTACGAATGGCAAGACCGATACCGATCTGCTGTTCGTAACGCATCAGCGGCAGAAAGGCGTCGAACAGGTCTTCGGCGGCTTCGCGCTCACCGGCGGCGAACATATCGCAGACCTGCACCAGCATTTCTGGGAAAGCGAAGCCGGTCATGGCGCCGTCGACGCCCCGGGCAAGTTCAAGCGGCAGAAAAATGCCGCCATTGCCAACCAGCACGCTGATCCGCCGGTGTGCGCCGGCAGCTTCTGCGGCGCGGAACTGGGTGATCTTGCGCAGGCCCGGCCATTCTTCGTGTTTGAGCACTTTGAGCGACGGCAGATCGGCAAACAGCTTCGTCAGCAATGGGGTTGAGAACCACACACCGGTGGTCGGCGGATAGTCCTGAAGCACGACTGGCGTGTCGCCCAGCGCTTTGCAGACTGAATGAAAATAGGTTTCGATTTTCTGGTCGGTGTTCAGCCCGCCCATGGGGGCTACCATCACGCCGGCGGCGCCCAAATCCATCACCTGTTTCGTCAGATCGGCCATCGGAGAGAAGGCCGGGGACGAAACACCGACGATCACGGGTACACTGTCGTCGACCACCGCCATAACGCGCTTGGTGAAGGCAACGGCTTCTTCGGGCGCCAGTTTATGCGCTTCACCCATGATCCCGAGAATCGTCAGGCCCGCGATACCGCAATCGAGATAGAATTTCACCATCCGGTCGGTGCTTTCAAGGTCGAGTGCGCCATCCTCTGCAAATGGTGTCGCCGCAATGGCAAAGACGCCTTTGGCGCTTTCGTCGAGCGTGGGCATGGTGAATTGCGTCCTTTAAGTTTTGGGGCTTGATCTGGTTTCCGAAAGCTACACCCCGTATGCTGGGTTCGGCAAACCGGAAGGGAAATTCACCCGTTATGGCGGAATACGATCTGGTTATCCGCGGCGCTCGCGTCGCAACGGCGAGTGATGTTTTTGCCGCCGATATCGGAATCACGGACGGAAAAATAGAAGCGCTGGGCCGTTCCCTTGGGTCGGGTGCCGAGGAAGTCGATGCGACCGGCCTGCTGGTCACACCGGGCGGGGTCGACAGCCACTGCCATGTAGAACAGATCTCCTCAACCGGCATCTGGACCGCCGATGACTGGTTCACGGCAACGCGGTCGGCGGCCTGCGGCGGGACCACGACGATCATGCCGTTTGCCTGTCAGCACAAGGGGCAGTCTCTGCGCAAAGTCGTTCAGGAATATCACGAGCTGGCAGGCCCGAAAGCCGCGGTGGATTATGCCTTTCATCTGATCGTGTCGGATCCGACGGCACAGGTGCTGGGGCAGGAGCTGCCCGCGCTGATAAAGGACGGCTATACCAGCTTCAAAATTTACCTCACCTACGATGCGCTGAAGCTATCGGACCGAGAATTTCTCGACGTGCTGGCCGTTGCCCGCCGGGACGGGGCGATGGTGATGGTCCATGCCGAAAACAACGACATGATTATGTGGATGGCCGAACGGCTGATTGCCGCCGGTCTTACCGCACCTAAATATCACGCGACGGCACGCCCGATGCTGGTTGAGCGCGAGGCGACCCACCGCACCATCGCGCTGGCCGAGCTGGTCGATGTGCCGGTGCTGATCGTCCACGTGTCGGGCAAGGAAGCGATCGAACAGATCCGCTGGGCACAAAGCAAGGGGCTGAAGGTTTATGGCGAAACCTGCCCGCAATACCTTTTTCTGACCGAGGCCGATCTCGATAAGCCGGGGCGCGAAGGCGCGAAACACATGTGCAGCCCGCCACCGCGCGATGAAGCGAACCAGGAAATCGTCTGGGATGCGCTGGTCGAGGGGATTTTCGAGGTTTTCTCGTCCGATCATGCGCCGTATCGCTACGATGACCCCGAAGGCAAGTTAAAGGCCGGGCCGGGCGCTCATTTCAAACAGATCGCAAATGGTGTGCCGGGCATCGAGGTACGTATGCCGCTGCTGTTCTCCGAAGGCGTTCTTAAGAACCGGATCAGCCTGTCGGAATTCGTCGCGCTGACGGCCACCAACGCGGCGAAGCTTTACGGGCTGTATCCCCGCAAGGGCACGATCGCGGTGGGTTCCGATGCCGATCTGGTGATCTGGGATGCAAACAAGCAGGTCACCATTACCCAGTCGATCATGCACGATGCAATGGATTACACGCCCTATGAGGGGCGCAAGGTGACCGGCTGGCCGGTTATGACCCTGCTGCGCGGCAAGTTCGTCTGGCGTGACGGTGAATTCACCGGCGAAGCGGGGGGCGGCATGTTCCATGAATGCGACACCCCGCCGGCACTGGCCGCCCCGCCACGCCTGCCGACGGCGTTCGATCCTGTCGCCGGTAAGCTGGTGGAATAGGGTCAGACGCCGCGGATCATCCCGCCGTCCACTTTGATAACACTGCCGGTGATGTAGCTCGCATTGTCGCTCAGCAGATATACGGCGGTGTCGGCGAATTCCGCGACACTGCCGTAGCGGCCCATGGGAATAGTTGCGTGTGAGGCGCGTGCGATATCGTCCACGGGTTTGCCTTGTTTCGCAGCGGCCGCCGCATCGATCTGATTGACGCGATCGGTGTGAATTCGTCCCGGTGCGACCGTGTTGACGGTTACGCCATCCGGGGCGACCTCGCTCGACAGGGTCTTTGCCCAGCCGACCTGCGACGCACGGATCACGTTTGATATGCCGAGATTGGGGATCGGCTGGACGATGCCTGAGCTGGAGACAACCAGGATGCGGCCCCAGCCCCGCTCCCGCATGGAGGGCAGGAAGGTGTTTACGATGGTCAGCTGGTTGATGAACATCGTCTGGAACTGAGTGGCCCAGGTCTCTGCGGTCACATCGGCAATGCTGCCCGGGGGCGGGCCGCCGCCATTGCAGACGATGATGTCAAGATCGCCGAAATCGGCTTTGAGCGCTTCTATCAGGGCGTTGATCGAATTCTGGTCCGACAGATCGAGCGCATAGGCCCGGCTACCGGATATGCCGGCGGCAGATTCTTGCGCGTCCGGCAGTTCGCGACCGCAAACCGCGACTTCGGTACCCTCTGCGGCAAGCCGGGCGGCGATGCCCTGTCCCATGCCGCGGGTCGAGCCCATGACCAGCGCGCGTTTTCCTTTAAGTCCCAGATCCACAGATCGTCTCCCTCGAAGATGTTATGTCGCCCCTTACGGGGTAATGCGGCTAGCGCGCGTCGTGAAGCAAAGCTGTATGTTCCACATCAGCGGTTTCCCGTATTCTTTAACACAGATCATAAGAGACTGAATGATGGCAGAGACGATTACGGCAACCGATTGGGATATGGAGACGGACCTTCTGGTCGCAGGCGCGGGCCCCGGCGGTATGACGGCGGCACTGGTCGCGGCCATCGAGGGATTGGATGTCGTTGTCTGCGAAAAAGCGTCCCAGGTCGGCGGCACCGGGGCGACATCGGCCGGCACGTTATGGATTCCGGGGAATACCCAAAGCCGCGATGCAGGGTTCGAGGATTCACCGGAAGAGGCGGCGATGTATCTCGACAGCCTGATCGGCGAAGATCGGACCAGTGAGCACCGCCGGGTATATCTGCGCGATGGGCCGGGCGTGATCGATTATTTGGCAGAGAATACCGATGTACGTTTTCTCGCCTGCGGGATGCACCCCGATTACCGGAATAATATTGCCGGTGCCGGCATGGCAGGGCGGGCGATCATCCCGGAGAATTTTGACGGCAGGGTGCTGGGCAGGGATTTTGCGCGCGTACGTCCGCCGATCCCCGAATTCATGCTGCTGGGCGGGATGATGGTCGGCAAAATCGACATCGTCAGTCTGTTGGGGCGCTACCAGTCCCTGGCGAATTTCAAACACGCGGCATCGATCGTGCTCCGCTATCTGACGGACCGGCTGCGCTTCCGGCGTGGCACCCGTCTGGTCATGGGGAACGCGCTGGTCGGCAGGCTCTATTACAGTCTGAAGAAGCGCAATGTGCCCGTCCTATTCGATGCGCCGATCGGAGAGTTTGTCCTCGGTGACGACGGTGCCGTGCTTGGGGCAATCCTGGATACAGCTGACGGGAAAAAGCGGGTCCGCGCGCGGAAGGGTGTCGTACTTGCGACGGGCGGATTTGCGCATAACCCCAAACACCGTGAAGCCTTTATGCCCCATCCGACGCCGCCCTATTCGCTCGCCGCGGGCTCGAACGAGGGTGATGGTCTGGTATTGGCTGAAGCCGCCAATGCGGCGATCGATTCCGACCGCCATCACGGTGCCGGATTCTGGACGCCGGTGTCGGTCACCAGACGGGATGACGGCACTGAAGGCCTGTTTCCCCATCTTGCGATGGACCGGGCCAAACCGGGACTTATTGCCGTTAATGCAGAGGGACGCCGGTTCGTGAACGAGGGCGTATCCTATCATGACTTCGTAGAAGCCATGTACCGGTCGCATGAAACCGCCGATACCATGCCCGCCTGGCTGATCTGCGAGACGCGGTTTATCGCCAAGTACGGGCTCGGGGCGATACATCCGGAAACGCGCAACCTGTCGAAGCATATAAAGGCCGGCTACGTGACGGTCGCGGATAGCCTCGATGTGCTTGCTGGGAAAATTAGTGTTGATCCTGCAGGGCTACAGGACAGTATTTCGCGTCACAACCGTTTCGCCGTTGCAGGCGTGGATGAAGATTTCGGCAAGGGCGATCTGGAACTCAACCGGTTCAACGGCGATCCCGCCCATGGGCCGAACCCGTGCCTCGCGCCGATTGAGGCCGGACCGTTCGCCGCCATGGCGGTATGGCCTGCTGAAATCGGATGCAGCGTCGGCTTGTCCACCGATCCCGATTGCCGCGTCCTTGACGGTGCAAACGAGCCGATCGCCGGGCTCTATGCCTGTGGCAATGATATGGGGTCCGTGATGTCGGGTGCCTATCCCGGCCCGGGGACCACACTGGGTCCTGCGGTTGTGTTCGGCTGGCGCGCGGCGATGCATGCCGCCGGCCATCATCCAGATGAAGTCGTTACCGAATGAAAAGTTTTCGTGACCGGCTGGCATGGGATGCCGAAAACGGCGCAATACATGATCGGGATATCCCCTATCTGCTGATCAGACCGGACAGTCTGATGGGCATATTCGGGTTCCTGCTGGAGACCGAACGGGCCGCGGCGTTCGAGGCTTTTGCCCGTTCCATCGCGCATTACGGCAAGGGCTCCGCGGAGAGCTACCAGGCGCTGGGCGCCGGGCAGGCAGACGCCCTGATGGCGACAATTGCAGAGACGGCGCCACAGCTCGGCTGGGGCATCTGGACTTTGAGCCAGTCTGCGGACGGTTTGTCCCTCAGTGTCAGGAACAGTCCGTTTGCGGCCGGGTATGGCGAGAGCGATGTGCCTGTCTGTGCGCCGATCCGGGGCATGCTAGAAGCGGTGGGCGGTCTGGTTCTGGGACAGGCCGTTACGGTGCGGGAAACTGGTTGTGTGTCCCAGGGCGCGGATATCTGCAGGTTTGAAGCGATCCCCGCGTGAATATTCTGATTCCCGATACGGTCTTTCCCGACGATCATGCGCTTGAGCGGGCGGCGGCGGCCCCGCTGGGTATCGTCATCGAGAGTGCTCAAAAGGCGGGAGACCTCTCCGCCGAAGTATGGTCCGGCGCAGACGCCCTCGTGGCACATCACCTGATGCCTTACGACAAGATCATTGCCAAGGCGGCGTCGAATGTCCGTGTCCTGGTTCGCGTAGGGGTCGGCGTGGATAATATCGATCTCGGCGTCTGGTCGGCGCGCGGGGTGCCAGTCTGCAACGTGCCGGATTATGGCACCGGCGAGGTTGCCGATCATGCATTGGCGCTTACTCTTTCCCTGTTGCGGGGAACGGTTGCCTATTCAGGGGCGGATTTTCGATCTGCCGGAGGATGCCGAATTCGACCGGATGCCAATTCCCGCACCTGTCCGTCGGATCGCGGGGCTGAACTGTCTGGCAGTCGGCTACGGTGCCGCCTTTCCCAATCCGTTCGCCGGTGGCGGGGCTGCACGCGGGGTCTCCGGCGATGCTGTCTGGGGATATCTGTCGGGAAACGGTTTGCTGACAGCGGTCACGCTGGGCCGGATCGCCGGGCGGAATGCGGCTGCGCTTGTGTCTCCATAAATCAGGGTGTTGATTCTTTCCATACGCTGGCGTACGGAGAT
>CAJIYX010000038.1 GCA_905181725.1 Alphaproteobacteria bacterium UBA830 | reverse complement strand
TCAGCGGTTTGAGATAGCGGTGCTCGAAGACAACCAGAACGTGGTGCGGTTGTACGAAGTGTATGACGACGAAGCCGCCGTTCAGCATCACATGCACACGTCTTATATGGTCGCCTATCGCGAAGACACCACGCCGATGATCGTCGAGCGTAAGATGGTCCGCGCCGTCATGGCACACGGCTGAGGCGTCCCGGGCAGGCACTTATGACCCCATCCGAAAACCGCTGTGTAATTTTGAACGCGCGCCCGGTGGGCGTGCCCGGGCCCGAATTCTTCGATATCGTGTCGCGCCCCCTGCCTCAACTGGAAAACGGTGAATTTCTGGTCCGGAATCTGCATCTGTCGGTCGATCCGGCCATGCGCGGCTGGGTGAACGATGCGCCGAACTATTCTCCGCCCGTACCCGTTGGCGATGTGATGCGCGCAATTGCGGTGGGACAGGTGATCGAGTCCCGGCATCCGGATTACGCGCCGGGCGACCGCGTTTGCGGCACCTTCGGCTGGCAACTTTATGCAGTGAGTGACGGTGAGAACGTGATGCGCAAGCTGGGTGCCGACGAAGCAAAGCCGTCTCTGGCGCTCGGCGTGCTGGGATTGAACGGGCTGACAGCCTATTTCGGCCTGCTCGACACCTGCAATCCGCAAGCCGGGGAGACCGTCGTGGTCTCGACCGCCGCCGGCGCTGTCGGTTCCTGTGTCGGCCAGATCGCAAAGATAAAGGGGTGTCGCACGGTGGGTATTGCGGGCGGGCCCGACAAGGTTGCGCGCTGCCTGAATGAATTCGGCTATGACGCGGCGATCGATTACCAGAACACAAATAACCTCGGTGGCGAATTGTCGGCGGCGTGCCCGGACGGGGTGAATGTCTATTTCGACAATACCTGCGGGCCGATCAGCGATGCGGTGTTCGAACGCCTGGCGTTGTATGCTCGGATTACCGTCTGCGGGACCGCCAGTCTGCAGGAGTGGGACCCGGTTCCGATGGGGCCGCGTGTTCACCGCCAGTTGCTGGTCGCCCGCGCGCGCATGACCGGGTTTCTGATCCATGACTACAAGGCCCGGATCGGCGAAGCCGTGGCCCGGTTATCGGCCTGGATCGACAGTGGCGATCTGGTCAGCCGCGAACACGTGCTGGACGGCATCGATCACGCGCCCGGTGCGATCCGGATGCTCTATCGCGGCGAGAACACCGGCAAGCTGATCATCAAGCTCGACTAGCTCGCGTCAGATACCGGTGACGAATTTTACCATGATGACGACGATCAACACCTGAAAAATGCCCTGCGATGCCAGTGTCATAAAGTAGGTGCGCATGATCCGGCGGACTTTTTCAGGATCCGGGTTTTCTTTGCGCAATTCGAGATAGGCGCGAAGATTGGCTGGTAGCAACAGGCCCAACCCCTGGATGGCGAGGATGGTCGCGATGACCAGTGCGCCGACCACCCACCAGAATTCCGGGTAGACGAGATCGAGATAGCCCATGCGCACGGCGAGGTACCAGCCTGACGTGGGTGCCATGACGCCCAGCGTCTGCATGATAAACAGCGTTTTCGGCAGCATTTTGAGCGAGTACGCGCGGCGCGCCTCGAACGGCAGCGAGCGGAGAACCGGGCCGACGACAAAACCGAACAGGATATCCGAGCCCGTCAGCAGGATTCCGCTAGCGACATGCACATACCGTAATGCCCAGTTGTTGCCCCAGATAATGGCGGCGACCATCACGCCGAGGGCGAGAAATACCCAGAACAGGTTGCGAAAATCGAGGCCTTCCCAGATCCAGCGCGATGCTGTCGGTGCGATTGTTGCCATCCTGCCCCCATTTCGCGGTGTTTACCGGCATGTTTGTTGGTGCCGGTGATTATCCACGCGAATTGCGTAAAGCCAAGCAATCTTCTGCGGTCAGCGGAACGCGGGTCCGTGGACCCAGGCGACCAGCGCATAGCGGATGCCGGAGACAAGGGGGGCGACGCTGTGGCGCACAAAGCTCGGGAACAGAATGGCGGTGCCCGGCTTGCGGGGCGCGGACCAGGCCTCCTCAGTGCTCCCGATCTGCAACCCGCCGCCGGTATAGCTGTCGGGCGCACTGAGCTGGATCGACAGGGACAGTTTGCGGGTCGCGCTGTGACCGCCACCGCCGATATCGACATGGCTATCGTACCGCCCTGCCAAGGATGCCCCACCTGATGCCCCGCCTAATGTCCCGTCTGATGCGGATACCGCCGCGCGGTATTTGAGGATCTGGGCGCTTTCGCGGAATTCCTCGAGGTCGAAGTGAAAGTTTTCGCGGTTAACATCGGCGACGAGTTCGGCAAGCCGGGTAAATATCCAGGTGGTTTCGGGGGTGTCATCCATCCAGAGCGTGTCGCAGATGCGCGTATCCGTCTCGCTCCCGCCCGACAGACGCCCCGCCTTTATGTCGGGCGATGCGTCGAACATGCCGATCAGGCGCGCGCATTCGCCAAGCGAAAGGGCATCGGCACGGAGGCAGGGATCGGTGAGCAGAGACACTGGGGGCGGCACCCTTATATCGACTAAATCGAAGCATTGGCTCGTATCGAGTAGAGAGTGACGTTTACAGAGCTTACGCCCGTGTCGCGCCGGGCGCTACGGCGATATTGGCGTCGGCATAGGTGTCGGCATATGCGTCGGCAGAACCAGCTTGCGGAAACGCCGGTCGCGCTTGAGGTGCCATTCGCGGCTCATCGCTTCGCCGCGGG
>CAJIYX010000037.1 GCA_905181725.1 Alphaproteobacteria bacterium UBA830 | reverse complement strand
CGGTTTCGGCAACGGTGGTGGGGTCGGACGTGGCTGTCACCCTCAATGATCTGACGTTACAGCTTGGAGGGTCCAGGGCGACCGGCAATATCAGGGTCGCGTTGAAAGATGGTGTACGCGCCGATATAGCGTTGCGCATGGCGTCGCTTGATGTTGATGCCTTGATGTCTACCGCAACTCTATCCCTGATCCCCGATACGCCGTCACCGGATCAGGCTCCGGTCGCCACGGCGCCGGTAGTTAGTCAGGCTCCGAACGGGGCGTCAGCGCCAAAGTTTGAACTGCCGGGCGATATCGAAGCCAATATCGATCTGACAATCGATGAGGTGATTGCACTGCAGGACCGGGTTCGTGCGGTTCGCCTTGCCGCGACACTCAAAGACGGGGTGGTGACGTTGAGCACCCTGACCGCCGGTCTCCCCGGTGCGACGGAATTATCAGCATCCGGGACCGTGACGACGCCACAGGGCGCGTTGACGTATGCAGGAAAGGCGGCATTCCGGTCGACAAATCTCCGGCGTTTTCTGGGCTGGGTTGGCGTTGATGTGGCGACGGTTCCGGCGGACAGGCTGCGCCGCTTCAACGTCAGCGCCGATGTCAGCGGAAATGCCGAGCAGGTACAGGTGGCCGGCATCGTTGCCCAGCTCGATGCGTCGCGTATGAGCGGCGGGGTAACGGTGGCACTCCGCGACCGGGCGGCATTCGGCGCCAGTGTCAGCATCGATCAGATCAACGCAGATGCGTATATCGGCAAGCTGGTGGCCGCGGACCCGTCGCCGGTATCGAAAGCAGAGGGAGAGACCCCGGTCACACCCGGACAGAAACCGGAGACAGCACAGAAGCCGGAAACAACACCGGAACCGAAGGGGCCGTTGGCCATCCTGAACGACTTCGATGCCAACCTGATCTTCCGGGTCGGCATCCTGAGCTATCAGCGCATGGCCATTCAGGGTGTCCGGCTGGACGGCACGCTGGTGCGCGGTGTCCTGACCCTGCGGGACGCCAGCGTTCGAAATCTTGCGGGGACGAGCGCCCAGGTAAAAGGTACATTTTCCGGCCTGGCGGGTGTTCCAAGATTTAACGGCACGGTTTCGGCGGCGTCAGATGATCTGACCGGGCTTTTCAGAATTGCCGGAATTGAGCCGCCGGTAACACCGCGAAAACTTGGAAAGATGCGCCTGACCAGCCGGACTGCCGCGTCCGAAACCGGTCTGACGATCGATGCGAATTTTCAGCTGGCGGAAGTCAGGGCGAAGATCGCCGGTAAGGTATTCGGCCTGGCGACGGGACAGTCGGGGGCGCCTGCAATTGATATCTCGGTCGATGCGCAGCACCCGGAGCTCGCGCGTCTCGCCAATCTGTTTGCTGACGGAAAAACGGGTTCCGCGGTCGGGCGTGCCGGGCTAACAATGACGCTCAAAGGCGATCAGCGCGCTGTCGCCCTTGATGTAGATGCGGGGGTTGCCGGGGGCGCGTTCAAGGTTGCCGGCACAATTGGTACACCGCTCGGGATTCCCAAACTCGATATCACAGCGGATGTAAAACACCCAAACCTCGTACGGTTTGTCAGGGCGTTCGACCGCGGTTTCAGGCCCGCCAACCCGGGTCTCGGCGGGTTAAACATGGCGGTTAAACTGGCGGGGACGCAGGATGCCCTGGCGATCTCCGATCTGACTGGTAAAATCGGCCCCACCAGCGTGTCGGGGCAGGGATCCTATCGGGCCGCCAAAGTCGGTGCCGCCCGGCCATATGTGAAGTTGTCTCTGATTACCTCGACGATACCGCTCAGCGACTTCCTCGAAGCGCCGCCGGCGAGTAGCCGGTCACGGGGGCCATCCGGGCGCCCGCAAGGTACCAGCACACGTTCCAGTGCAGGTGCGCCGGCGGTGCCGGCCGCGCAAAGGTGGTCGACCGACCCTATCGATACCGACGCGCTGGGCTTGGTTGATGCCAATATAGATCTCCGGGCCGAGGCCGTCCTGTACAAGGCGTTCCGGGTCGATCAACCGCAGATCATCGCGGTGCTCAAAGACAAGGTCCTCGACGTCCAGCGTGTCGCCGGTACCATGTTCGATGGTGGATTCGAGATGACCGGCAAGGTTGACGGGCGGGGCGTCCCGGTCGCGACAACGTCGCTGACCATCACCAGGGCCAATGTCGGGAAGGCTTTGTTTCAGGCAGCGGATTTTGATATCGCTACGGGGATGCTCACCTTCGGAATGGATTTATCCGCTCGCGGCAGAACCCAACGCGACATGATCGGGGCTTTGTCGGGTAACGGGAAGATCGATGTTATTGACGGGGTCGCCAAAGGGTTCGACCTGAAAAGAGCCAGCGACAACCTGAAGAACATAAACCAGCTTGTCGGAGTGCTCGGCGTTTTGTCATCGGCCATGGATGATGGAGAGACCAAATTCTCGTCTCTGAAAGGGACGTTTGAAATCACCAAGGGGGTTATGGTCACGAACGACCTGCAGCTCGTCGCCGATGCGGGGGCTGGAAATGCGCGCGGTTTCGTCGACCTGCCCAAATGGAAAATGGACATGTTTGCCGATTTCCGGCTGACCGAACATGAGAGCGCGCCACCATTCCGGGTTCGCGCGGTGGGCGCGCCTGACAGTCCGAGAAGGCTATTCGATTTTCAGGCCCTGCAGGCCTGGGTGCTGCAAAGGGGTGTTGGCGGTCTGACCCAGAAGCTTGTGCCGGGCGCGAAGAGCAGCGACGGTTCTCAGCAAGAACAGCCAAAGCCCGAGGATATAATACGGGGCCTGCTAAAGGGGTTGGGGCGTTAACCCACGGTTTCCGGGGTTTGTGTTAGCTCTTGCGCGGTCCCCTTCAGGTTCGCCAGAACATGAAGACGGATTGCTGAGGACAGGTTTGTCGTCCGGGCTTCGTCGATGGAAGAAATCATACTGTTCAGCGATGTCTGGTTCTCCGAGACGATTCTGACCAGCTCCGACCAGAATTCGTCTTCCAGTGAGATACTGGTGCGATGGCCGGCAATTGTAACGGATCGTTTTCTAAGCACGGGTCTTACTTTCTCCGTCCGGGGGCAGACGGTTTTAACATGTCATCGGGGCGAACCCAGCGGTCGTATTCCGCGGGTGTCACAAGGCCGCTATCGATGGCGGCCTCACGAAGAGTCGTATCGGCGGTGAAGGCGATTTTAGCGATCCGCGCAGCATTGTCGTAGCCGATATGCGGGGTAAGCGCGGTTACAAGCATTAGCGATTGATCGACGAGATCGCCGATACGGCGCTCATTTGCCGTGATGCCGTCGATGCAACGCCGGGCGAAACTCACGGATGCGTCTGCAAGCAGATCAATCGATTGCAGCAGATTGAAGATCATGACCGGCTTGAACGTATTGAGTTGGAGATTGCCATGCGATCCAGCGACCGTAATGGTGGTGTGGTTCCCCATCACCTGGGCGCAGGTCATTGCCAGGGCTTCTGCCTGTGTCGGGTTCACTTTGCCCGGCATAATTGATGAACCCGGTTCATTGGCCGGCAGGTTGATTTCGCCGATCGCGGTCCGCGGCCCCGAGGCGAGCAGGCGGATATCATTGGCGATTTTCATCAGGGACACGGCAACGACGTTCAGCGCGCCGGATGCCTCGACGATTGCATCATGCGATGCCATCGCCTCGAACTTGTTGGAGGCTGGGCTGAACTTGCTGCCGGTCAGCTTGCGCAGTTCGGCACAGAAACGCTTGTCGAAGCCACGGGTCGAATTGAGACCCGTACCGACAGCGGTGCCGCCCTGGGCGATTGTGAGCAGCCGGGGGAGTGATCCATCAATCCGGGCGATGCTGTTGTCTAGTTGCGCAACATAGGCTCCGAACTCCTGACCGAGGGTCAGGGGCGTCGCGTCCTGTAAATGTGTCCGGCCGGTTTTGACGATTTTTGCGAATGCTATTTCGCGACCCGCGAGGGATTCCCGCAGCAGTTTCAGACCAAGCAGAAGGCCGTCCCCGATCCGGGTCACCGCCGCGATATGCATAACGGTGGGAAAGGAATCGTTCGAAGATTGACCGAGATTCACGTGATCGTTCGGGTGGACCGGCGCCATTGTCCCCAATGGATGACCGAGTATCTCGTTAGCGCGGTTCGCGATGACCTCGTTGGCGTTCATGTTGGTCTGCGTGCCCGATCCCGTCTGCCATACTACCAGAGGGAATTCATCCGAAAGTTTTCCGGACGCGACCTCCGAGGCCGCCCGGACGATCGCCTGACCCGGCTTCTTGTCGAGGATGCCGAGATGAATATTGGCCAGGGCAGCGGCCTGTTTCTGCAGGCCAAAAGCCCGGATGACAGCTTCCGGCATTCTTTCGGTCCCGATTGGAAAGTTTTTCAGGCTGCGCTGGGTCTGAGCCCCCCAATAGCGCGGGGCGGGCACCGATATCTGCCCCATCGAATCACGCTCTATACGGGTTCTTTTTCTGGCCATAGTCTTTGAATTGCCCGTTTTTCGGAAAAAGGGACCTGATTTCTTGTTTTCCAGCACATACTGAACAATCAGCAAGATCTCCAACACATCCCAATACGATAATGCCCGGGGTTTGGATTGCCCGTTAATGCTTAAGAGGCATGCGCCGACTGCTTTGAAATCCGGCTGATTTGGATTATCCGCCCGGAACGGCGGTGGGGATATTCGCCCAGTCGATCACTGTCGATCCGTCGTCTATGATGCCATCACCATGCGCCGTGCAAACCGTGTAGGAGTTACTTATGGCTGGAAATATAGAAAGCAAGCTTGCGGAAATGGGCATTACGCTGCCGGTGGCCGCGAGTCCGAAGGTTGCGAAGATACTGAACTGGAAAATAGCGGGCGATCTGTTGTTTGTCTCCGGGCAGGTTCCCCGCATCGACAATGAAATATCATTCATCGGCAAAGTCGGCCGGGAATACTCCCTCGAAGAAGGCCAGCTTGCCGCGCGGACAAGCGCATTGATGGTGCTGGCCTGTATCAAGGAGGCCCTTGGCGATATGGATCGGATCAAGGAAGTGGTGCGGATAAAAGGCTACATCAACGTCGATCCCGATTTCACGGATGTTTCTGCCGTCCTTAATGGGGCATCCGAGCTGTTCATCGACCTGTACGGCGATCCGGGCCGGCATTCGCGGACGGCGGTCGGCGTGGCATCGATGCCTTTTGGTGTTGCGATTGAGGTCGAGGGCGTTTTTCAGGTGGGCTAGTGAAGCGACGCTTGAGCCAATATCAGCCAGGCAGGGGCGCAGACCCACGGCGTTTTCTCCGGCTGAAGGCAAGACCGAGAAACCCCAGACCAAGTACCGCGACGACACCGGGTTCGTTCGCTTCGGTTACGAAATCGAATTCAAGCCGGGCAATATAGATCTCCAAAGCGCCGAGCGAATTGTCATTGAAA
>CAJIYX010000036.1 GCA_905181725.1 Alphaproteobacteria bacterium UBA830 | reverse complement strand
CAAGCGATCCGATGTTGCAAAGGGCTTCGAACTTCTCCCCCGTCGATGGGTGGTCGAGCGAACGTTTGCATGGCTTGGTCGCTGTCGTAGATTGGCCAAGGATTGGGAACGGACCATCGCAAGCGCCGAAACATGGCTCCTCGTCGCCCACATACGCCGCGTCACTCGTCTGCTGGCAAGAACTTGATATTATGCAGAAACTTTTGAATCAGACTCTGAGGGCAATCGGGGGTGACTTCAAGGTTCTGATCCCGCCGCACTTCCCATTGCGCACTTCCCATTGCGCACTTCCCATTGCGGACGGGCCATTGCGACCGACCGAGGCTTTGCCTATGTTCGCGTCGCACCCTCAGGAGGCTCGCAAACCCCATGCGCATGTCGCGTTATTTTCTGCCAACCCTTAAAGAAGACCCGTCTGAAGCCCAGATCGTCTCGCATCGGCTGATGCTGCGCGCGGGCATGATCCGCCAGTCCAGCGCCGGGATCTATTCCTGGCTGCCGCTTGGCCTGCGCGTGCTGCGCAAGGTCGAGGATATCGTTCGCGAGGAACAGGACGCGGCGGGCTGCCAGGAAATGCTGATGCCGACGATCCAGCCGGCGGAGATCTGGCAGGAAAGTGGGCGGTACGACGATTACGGCGCGGAAATGCTGCGTATCCGGGATCGCCATGACCGCGACATGCTGTTCGGGCCGACCAATGAGGAAATGATCACCGAGATCGCCCGCGCCCATATCCGCAGCTACAAGGACCTGCCGAAGCTACTCTATCACATACAGTGGAAGTTCCGCGACGAGGTCCGGCCCCGCTTCGGCATCATGCGCGGGCGTGAATTCCTGATGAAGGATGCCTATTCGTTCGACCTGACTTATGAAGACGCGCGCGCCACCTATAACAAGATGTTCGTGGCCTACCTGCGCACATATGCCAGAATGGGGCTCAAGGCGATCCCCATGGCGGCGGATACCGGCCCGATCGGCGGCGATCTGAGCCATGAATTCATTATCCTCGCCGATACCGGCGAGAGCGAAGTGTTCTGCCACAAGGACCTGCTGGACTTCGACGTATTGGGCGAGACGGTCGATTACGAGTCAGACCTGCAGGCGGTCGTCGACCGCTGGACGAGCATGTATGCGGCAACCGACGAAAAGCACGATCCGGCAGAGGCCGCCAAGCTCGGCGACAACCTGGTGAATGCGCGCGGGATTGAGGTCGGCCATATCTTTTATTTCGGTAACAAGTATTCCAAGGCGATGAATGCCGCCGTGACCGGTCCCGATGGCGATCAGGTATTCCCTGAAATGGGCTCCTACGGCATCGGGGTATCGCGACTTGTCGGCGGGCTGATCGAGGCCTTTCACGACGAGAACGGGATTGTCTGGCCGGAAGCCGTCGCACCGTTCGGTGCCGGTATCATCAACCTAAAAACGGATGACGAGGCCTGCGATGCGGTCTCAGCCGATCTGTACGGCAAGCTGCGGGCAGCTGGCCGCGATCCGATCTATGACGACCGTGACGTGCGCGCCGGTGCCAAGTTTGCCGATATGGATCTGATTGGTATTCCGTGGCAGCTCATCGTCGGTCCGCGCGGCGTGAAAAGCGGCGTTGTCGAGTTCAAAAACCGGGCAAGCGGTGAGCGCGAGGAAATCTCCGTCGAATCTGCGCTGGCACGGCTGACCGCATGATCTTCAACGCCTTCGAACGCATGGTCGCACTGCGCTATCTGCGGGCGCGGCGCGAAGAGGGGTTTGTGTCGGTCATTGCCGGGTTCTCACTGGCTGGCATCGCGCTCGGCGTTGCCACTCTGATCATCGTGATGTCGGTGATGAACGGGTTCCGGGCTGAGCTGCTGGATCGCATTCTCGGGCTGAATGGTCATATGGGCGTCTACAGTCTGACCAATCAGCCGCTCAACGATTTCGACCGCATCGCGACCGAAATCAAAAAGCTCGACGGCGTGGCCCGTGTGATCCCGACGGTCGAAGGCCAGGTGCTGGTCAGTCGCAATCGCGTGGCGGCAGGGGCAATCGTGAGGGGCGTGCGGACATCCGATATCCGCGCCCGCAAAATGATCGCCGACAACATTCGCGCCGGCACGCTCGACAACTTCAAAGGCAAGTCGAGCGTCATCATCGGCACGCGCATGGCGCGGAAGTTCGGTGTCGGGCCCGGGGACACAATCCGGCTGGTGTCGCCGCAATCCAACGCGACCGCGTTCGGCAGCGTGCCGCGATCCAAAAAATACAGGATCGTCGCGCTGTTTGAAGTCGGCATGTTTGAATACGATTCCGGGTTTGTGTTCATGCCGCTCGAAGCGGCCCAGATCTATTTTCAGTCGAAGAACGCGGTCACGAATATAGAGGTGTTCCTTGACGATCCCGACCGCGTGCAATCCATCCGGGTGGAAATTCTGCGTGCCGCCGGTATGCCGTTGCGCCTCGTCGACTGGCAGCAGGCGAATTCGAGCTTCTTCAATGCGATCAAGGTTGAACGCAACGTGATGTTCCTGATCCTGACGCTGATCATTCTCGTGGCGGCGTTCAACATCATCTCCGGCATGATCATGATGGTGAAGGACAAGGGCCGCGACATTGCGATCCTGCGCACCATGGGGGCGACGCGCGGGATGATCATGCGCATCTTCCTGCTGGCGGGTGCGTCGGTCGGGATCATCGGTACGACTGCTGGCTTCGCCCTCGGTGTCGCATTTGCCGGTAATATTGAAACCATCCGCCAGTGGATACAGGGTCTGACCGGCACGGAGCTTTTCGCCGCCGAGATCTATTTCCTGTCGCAACTGCCCTCCGTCGTGGAAACCGGCGACGTGATCAGCATCGTCGGCATGTCGCTTGTCCTGTCCTTCCTTGCAACGCTGTATCCGGCGTGGCGCGCGGCCCGCCTCGATCCTGTGGAAGCGCTTCGGTATGAGTGACGGGGATATGAGTGACGCGCTCGTTCTCAACGATATCCAGCGCACGTTTCACCAGGCGGGCAACGAGCTGCAGGTGTTGCGCGGTGCTGCGGTGTCGATCGCGCCCGGTGAAACCGTCGCCCTTGTCGGCCCGTCCGGCGCGGGAAAATCCACCTTGCTCCATATCGCCGGGTTACTTGAGCGTCCCGATGGCGGCGAGGTGATCGTCAATGGTGAGGCGTGTTCCGGGCTTTCCGATGACCGGCGGACGGCGCTGCGTCGCACGGCCATCGGCTTCATCTATCAGTTTCATCATTTGCTGCCGGAATTCACGGCGCTGGAAAACGTCGTCGTGCCGCAAATGATCGCAGGCGTCAGCAAATCGGCGGCGCGTAAACGCGGCAGCGAGCTGCTTGGCATGGTCGGGCTGTCGGAGCGGGAAGGTCACCGTCCGGCCAAGCTGTCGGGTGGCGAACAGCAGCGTGTGGCGATTGCCCGCGCGCTGGCCAATAGCCCCAAAGTGCTGATTGCCGACGAGCCTACAGGTAATCTCGATCAGGAGACGGCGGAGCGGGTTTTCGAGCTGCTGATGCGTCTCACCCGTGAAACCGGTGTTTCGTCGTTGATTGCCACCCATAATCCGGATCTGGCTGCCCGTATGGATCGGACACTGATCCTGAAAAATGGTCTTCTCGAAGCCGCCTGAGGCTATCTCCGTGCATGATTCGGTCTAAACTGAGTACATGACCGATCCAGGCTTTATCCATCTCCGCGTTCACACCGCCTATTCACTATCCGAAGGCGCGATCAAGCTGCCGAAGCTGATCCAGCTGGCGACCGAGCACAAAATGCCTGCCGTCGCGGTGACAGATACCAACAACCTTTTTGGCGCACTCGAATTTTCGCTGGCTGCATCGAAGGCAGGCATCCAGCCTATCATCGGCAGCCAGCTCGATATCGCGCGCGAAGGCGAGGCGAAGCGCCAGGGCGCGGGCAATGCGAGCGCGCGGCGCCACGACAGGCTTGTTGTGCTGGCGCAGAACCAGACGGGTTATTCAAACCTGATGGAAATCTCGTCGGAAGCATTTCTGACCACTGAGCATGGCGACACGCATACGACACTGGAGAAACTCGAGGAACGTTCGGACGGTCTGATCTGTCTTTCGGGTGGGCCCGACGGTCCGCTGGGGCGCATGATCGCCGATGGCCAGGTACCCGCAGCCGAAGCGATGTGTGACCGGTTAAACACTATTTTCGCCGGCAGGTTCTATATCGAACTGCAGCGTCACGGCCTCGCGTCAGAACGCCAGATGGAGCCGGGCCTGCTGAAGCTTGCCTACGACCGCGATATCCCGCTGGTTGCCACCAATGACGCTTATTTTGCGACCCAGGACATGTACGAGGCGCATGACGCCCTGTTGTGCATCGCCGATGGCCGTTATGTGTCGGAATCCGAACGCCGCCGTCTGACCGATCAGCACCATTTCCGGACAGCGGCTGAAATGCGCGAGCTGTTCGCCGATCTGCCCGAGGCGATCGACAACACGGTCGTTGTCGCCCGGCGCTGTGCGTTTATGCCCGCGGAACATGCGCCGATTCTGCCGCCGTTCGAGGTTGAAGGTGTATCGAACGAGCAAGAAGCGCTGAAGCTGATGGCCGAGGAGGGGCTGGAGGGACGGCTCGATACACAGGTCTATACCGACGACATGGGTGCGACCGCGCGCGCGGAAGTGGCAAAGCCGTACCGTGAACGGCTGGCATTCGAGCTCAACGTCATCATTGAAATGGGTTTCCCGGGTTACTTCCTGATCGTTGCCGATTTTATCCACTGGTCAAAGGACAAGGGCATTCCGGTCGGGCCGGGCCGTGGGTCGGGCGCGGGCTCCGTCGTCGCGTGGGCGCTGACGATCACCGATCTCGATCCGCTCAAATTCGGTCTGCTGTTTGAGCGTTTCCTGAACCCGGAACGTGTGTCGATGCCTGATTTCGACATCGATTTCTGCCAGGATCGCCGCGACGAGGTGATCCGCTACGTCCAGGAAAAATACGGCGACGACAAGGTTGCCCAGATCATCACGTTCGGAAAGTTGCAGGCCCGCGCGGTGCTGCGCGATGTTGGGCGCGTGCTCGGTATGCCCTACGGCCAGGTCGACAAGATCACCAAGCTGGTGCCGTTCAATCCGGCCCATCCGCCGACGCTGCAGGAAGCAATCGACGGCGAGCCCGAGATGCGGCATCTGCGCGACAGCGATGAGACGGTCGCTCAGCTCATCGACAATGCGCTCAAGCTCGAAGGGCTTTACCGCCACGCATCGACCCATGCGGCGGGTGTGATCATTGGCGACCGGCGTCTGGCCGAGCTGGTGCCGCTCTACAAGGACCCGCGCTCCGACATGCCGGCGACGCAGTTCTCGATGAAATACGCCGAAGCCGCCGGTCTGGTAAAATTCGATTTTCTCGGCCTGAAAACGCTCACCGTGTTGCAACGCGCGATCGAGCTGATCGAGCTGCGCGAGGAAGCTCCGGACCTGCTGAACCTGCCGCTCAGTGATCCCAAAACGTTCGAGATGCTGTCACGCGGTGAGACGGTCGGCGTGTTCCAGCTTGAAAGTTCGGGCATGCGGGACGTGCTGCGCCAGCTCAAGCCCGATACATTCGAAGACATCATCGCGTTGGTAGCACTCTATCGGCCGGGTCCGATGGACAATATTCCGCGCTATATCGCCTGCAAGCACGGCCAGGAAGAGCCGGATTACATGCATCCCGAGCTGCAGCCGATCCTGGAAGAAACCTATGGCGTGATGATCTATCAGGAACAGGTGATGCAGATCGCCCAGGTCCTGTCTGGTTATTCGCTCGGTGCCGCCGATCTGCTGCGCCGTGCCATGGGCAAGAAAATCGCTGCCGAAATGGCAGCCCAGCGCGAGGATTTCGTTAACGGCGCAGACGAACGCGGTGTCGACAAGGATCAGGCCGGTCGGATTTTCGACCAGGTAGACAAGTTCGCCGGCTACGGCTTCAACAAAAGCCATGCGGCGGCCTATGCGCTGGTCGCCTATCAGACGGCGTATCTGAAGGCCAACTACCCGGTTGAATTCCTCGCGGCCTCGATGACACTCGATCTCGGTAATACCGACAAGTTGAACATCTTCCGCCAGGAACTGGACCGCCTCGACATACCGCTGCTGTCCCCTGATATGAACAAATCCGGCGTCACGTTCATGGTGGAGACCATCACCCCGGATTCAGCCGGGGGCACCAAGACTTATGCAGTGCGCTATGCGCTGGCTGCGATCAAGAATGTCGGCCAGCAGGCGATGGCGGATGTGGTCGCGGAGCGTGATGCCGACGGCTCGTTCGCCGATCTCGCCGATTTTTCTACCCGGTTGGGCTCATCCGGTGCGAATAAGCGCCAATTCGAAAACCTGGTCAGGGCAGGGGCGTTCGACAGCCTGGATAGTAACCGCAAGCGCATGTACGAGGGCGCGGAAGGCGTGATGCGCCTCGCCAATGCATCCGCGCAGGAGCGTGACAGCGGCCAGGACAGCCTGTTCGGCGGTGCGGTGGCGGAAGACGATAACGCGCGCCTGCGCCTGCCCGATACGCTGGACTGGCCGATCATGGAACGCCTGACCCATGAATTCGAGGCCGTGGGATCGTATCTGTCGGCCCATCCGCTCGACGCCTATGCCGGTCAGCTCCGAAAATTGCGGATAATACCGGCCGCCGATATCAGCTCACGCATGGCGGGGACGTCACCGAACGTGGCCGGTGTGGTCATCAGCAAACAGGAACGCACGTCGGCCAAGGGCAACCGATTTGCCTTCGTGCAACTGTCGGATGGCTCGGGTGTGTTCGAGATCGTTGTGTTCGCGGAAACGCTGGCGCAATCCCGTGAACTGCTCGAAGGCGGCCAGCGGGTGATTATCACCGTCGAGGTACGCGCCGATGACGGCGATGCGGCGCGTATGTCCGCCACCCTAATCCGCCCGCTCGACGAAGTGCTCGCAAGTGCCTCGTCCGAGCTGAAGATCGTCATTGCCGATGCCATGGCGATCAACGGGATCAAGCAAGCGCTGGAATCGGGCGAGGAGGGCCGCTGCAAGGTCGCCCTGATCCTCGATGTAGGCGATCACCAGGAAGTGGAGATCAAACTGCCGCGCAAGATTGCGCTGACCGGGAATTTTCGGGCGGCCGTGGCGCATCTGCCGGGTGTGGCGGCGGTGCTGGATCCGTAGTTGAATTCTCGAGTATGAGTGTCGAACCCGTATTTTTCATCGTCGCCCTCGGCGGGTTCTACCGCTAAATTTATCCTGTCCAGCGCACTTACAATTCGGATTGATACATGATCCGGCGGAGGCTCGTTCGGACGGGAAGTCTCTCGTTTATCGCAGCAACCGCTGAAAAATTTGTGTTGGATTATCGCTGAAATCACAGGAACTAGTATGTGGTTTTTTTGAGGTTTGTCGAGAATACTGCACTCCCAATATTCGCTTTACGTTCTTTCGAGCTATAGTGGTCGTTGTTTCGTTAAATGCATCAAGGCCGGCCTGATCCAGGCGGGTAGGAGGTGAGGACGACGGCAATAAATCGGTGAATACTCGGTGCAGACCGTGTGCCGACCCTTCGGGTGCATGGGGTTGTTTTACGACTTCTGTTTTTCAGCGCGTCCGGACCAACAAAACCCCTTGCGAAACCAGCCCTTTAGGCCTATCAACCGCTTCGTAAATCCACACGCGGGGCTACGGGCGGCGGCGTCATAGGCTGATCGTTCGATCCGGTGTCAGGCCGACCGGGCCGGGGTGTTCTGTTTGAATTCCCCCAAGTCCTTGAAATACCTGACCATACCCGCGGAGGTTCAACCGGAAAAGGACACTGAAAATGGCTATGCCAGAATTCTCTATGCGTCAGCTTTTAGAAGCCGGCGTTCACTTTGGACACAATACCCGCCGCTGGAATCCCAAGATGGAGCAATACATTTTTGGCGTTCGCAATAAAGTGCACATTCTCGACCTGCAGCAGACCGTACCGATGCTTAGTGCGGCGCTGGCGGCTGTGCGTGAAGTAACGGCACGCGGTGGACGCGTGCTGTTCGTCGGCACCAAGCGCCAGGCGAGTGAGATTGTCGCTGAATCTGCCGGTCGTTGCGGCCAGTATTACGTCAACCATCGCTGGCTCGGCGGTATGCTGACCAACTGGAAGACCATTACGGCGTCGATCAAGCGCCTGCACGAGCTTGACGAGATGCTCGGTTCAGAGGAAATCGCCGAAGGTCTGACCAAGAAAGAACAGCTGAACCTGACGCGCGAGCGCACCAAGCTCGACCGTTCGCTGGGCGGCATCAAGGACATGGGCGGCCTGCCGGACATGCTCTTCATCATCGATACCAACAAGGAAGAACTCGCGGTGGCCGAAGCCACCACGCTGAACATTCCGGTGATCGCGGTGATTGACAGCAACTCGAGCCCGCAGGGCATTACGTTCCCGATCCCGGGCAACGACGATGCCATCCGCTCGATCACCCTGTATTGCGATCTGCTGTCTGCCGCGGTGCTTGACGGCCTGCAGCAGGAAGCGATCAGCTCGGGTGAAGATCTCGGCGCGGCCGATGAGGCGCCGGTTGAGGTGCTTCCGGCGGCAGTTGCCGCGGAACCGGTTGCACCTGCTGTTGAAGCGGCACCCGCTGTTGAAGCGGCACCTGCTGTTGTTGAGGCGGCGCCTGGTGCTGAAGCTGCTCCGGTTGAAGCGGCACCTGCTGTTGAAGCGGCACCTGCTGTTGAGGCGGCGCCAACGGAAGAAAAACCCGCAACTTAATAGGAACATCGTTTTTTATCAGGTTGTTATAGACTTTTATTGAGAAGGTAAGTTATGGCTGATATCACAGCTGCGCTGGTCAAGGAACTGCGCGAAACCTCTGGCGCCGGCATGATGGACTGCAAAAAAGCCCTGACCGAAACCGGTGGCAATATGGAAGAAGCCGTCGACTGGTTGCGTAAGAAGGGCCTTGCGGCTGCGGCGAAGAAGTCCGGTCGCATTGCGGCAGAAGGTCTCGTCAACGTGGTCACCGACGGTGCCAACGGCGCGGTTATCGAGCTCAATTCCGAAACCGACTTTGTTGCGCGGAACCCGGAGTTCCAAGCTTTCGTCGGTAGCATCTGCCAAGTCGCGTTGTCTCAGGGTGGCGATTTCGACAAGACGTCTGCTGCTGTCATGGATGGCGGCAAGTCCGTCGTCGACACGGTGACCGAAATGGTCGGCACGATTGGCGAAAACCTGTCGTTCCGCCGGTCTGCCGGGATCACTGTCAGCGAAGGCGTCGTTGCCAGTTACGTTCACGGAGCAGTTGCGCCGAACCAGGGTAAGATCGGTGTTCTTATCGGTCTGCAATCGGCTGGCGATGCGGGCAAACTGGCCGAATTCGGCAAACAGCTTGCGATGCACATAGCAGCGGCCAATCCGCAGTGGGTCTCGCAAGAGGAAGTCGATACAGACGCGGTCGATCGTGAACGTGAAGTTCTGGCCGACCAGGCACGGGAAGCCGGCAAGCCTGAAGAGATCGTGCAGAAAATGGTCGATGGGCGTTTGCGCAAATATTATGAAGAAGTCTGCCTGATGGATCAGACCTTCGTCATTGACGGTGAAACCAAGATCTCCAAGGCGGTTGAGGCCGCCGCGGGCGATGCTGGCGCGCCGATCAAGATCGTCGGCTTTGCCCGTTTCCAGCTCGGTGAAGGCATCGAGAAGGAAGAATCGGACTTCGCCGCAGAGGTCGCCGCAACGGCGGGTGGCTGAGCAGGGGAACGCCGATGCCAGATAGCGCCCAACTTCGCTTCAAACGTGTCCTTCTGAAGGTCTCGGGAGAGGCCTTGATGGGGGAGGGCGCGTATGGCGTCGACCCCGTGACGGCGAACCGAATTGCCAATGAAATCAAATCCGTAACCGATCTCGGGGCCGAAGTGTGCTTGGTCATCGGTGGCGGAAATATCTTTCGCGGTATTTCAGGCGCAGCCGCGGGGCTTGAGCGCGGCACGGCTGACTACATGGGCATGCTTGCAACCGTGATGAATGCCCTGGCGATGCAGGGTGCACTCGAAGATGTCGGTGTGCCGACGCGGGTTCAGTCAGCCATTCCGATGTCGACGATCTGCGAGCCGTTTATCCGCCGCCGCGCGATCCGTCATATGGAAAAGGGCCGCGTCGTGATTTTTGCGGCTGGCACCGGCAACCCCTATTTCACAACGGATACGGCGGCGGCTTTGCGCGCCACAGAGATGAACTGCGACGCGATTTTCAAAGGCACACAGGTGGATGGTGTGTATTCGGCGGACCCGCACAAGGTCGCGGATGCCGAACGGTATGACAGCCTCAGCTACCTGGAGGTGCTGTCACGGGACCTGCGGGTGATGGACGCGTCTGCGATCTCGCTGGCACGCGAAAATAACATACCGATTCTGGTCTTTTCGATACACAATCCGAACGCTTTTGCAGCTGTGGTGCAGGGTGAAGGCACCTTCACCATAATCAGCGACGAAGGTTGAGTGAGAAGGATTACAGACGATGGCCGACTTTGATATTGACGATCTAAAGCGACGGATGAATGGCGCGATAGAGGTGCTTCGCGACGAATTCGGTGGTCTGCGGACCGGTCGTGCGTCTCCGGCGCTGCTGGAGCCTTTAACGGTCGATGCCTACGGATCGCCGATGCCGATGAACCAGGTCGGAACGATCAGCGCGCCGGACGGCCGGATGCTGGCGGTTCAGGTCTGGGACAATTCGCTTATCAGTGCGGTCGAGAAAGCCATCCGCGATTCAAACCTCGGGCTCAACCCGCAGACCGAAGGAAATGTGGTCCGGGTGCCGGTGCCGCAATTGTCCGAAGACCGTCGTGTCGAAATGACCAAGATTGCAGGCAAGTATGCCGAACAGGCGCGGATTGCTGTGCGGAATGTCCGTCGGGACGGCATTGATACGCTCAAGAAAATGGAAAAAGACAGTGACATTTCCCAGGACGAGCAGCGTGCCTGGACGGAAGAAATTCAGAAGCTGACGGATAGCTCGATCAAGACAATCGACGATTCTGTTGCTTCGAAGGAAACCGAGATCCTTCAGGTATAGTTGTATGAAACCAGTTCCCACCCAGCAGGAATCTAACGGCACTCCTGTTCACGTCGCCATCATTATGGATGGAAACGGCAGATGGGCAAAGGCAAAGTGTCTGCCACGCGTTGCGGGACATGCGCAAGGCGCGGAGGCCGTTCGTCGGACCGTCAAGGCCGCAAGTCAGCTGGGTATCCGGTATCTGACACTCTATGGTTTCTCGCTTGAAAACTGGAAACGGCCGGCTAAGGAGATCGCTGATCTTATGGGCCTGCTGAGGCTTTACCTGCGTAAGGAAATTTCCGAACTTCACCGCGAAGGCGTGCGTATCCATTTTATCGGAGACCGCACCCTGCTGGAACCGGATATTATCTCGCTGATCGAGATGTCCGAGCAAAAGACCAAAGCCAATGTCAAACTGGACCTGGTCATAGCGCTCAGCTACGGCAGCCGGCAGGAAATCACGACGGCGGTGCGGAAGCTGGTTAGCGATGTTGTCGCCGGTGAAATGGACGTGGACTCCATCGATGAGAACGCCCTTGAAGCACGGCTTTACACATCCGACATCCCGGACCCGGATCTGATTGTCCGCACCGGCGGCGAACAGCGCATCAGCAATTTCCTGCTCTGGCAGTCCGCCTATGCGGAATTTGTGTTTGCCGATGTGCTGTGGCCCGACTTTTCGCGCGCAAAGCTGGAGGATTCTATCGAGGAATTCAGTCGCCGCGAAAGGCGCTATGGCGCAAGCACCGCCTGAACGCATAGCCGGCAATCGCGGTTTTCGGAATCTCGGCCTGCGGCTCAGGTCTGCGGCCATCCTCGCACCTCCGGTTATTGCCGGAATTTATTTCGGCTCACCCTGGTTCGATATCCTTATCGTTCTTGCCGGGGGTGTAATGGCCTGGGAATGGGCGACAATGTGCTCCGGCGGAAGATTCGACCTCGTCGGGTCGTTGATGGAATCCGGGGTAGCGGTCTGTCTCGTTGCGATGTATGTCGGCAATCCCGTTCTTTCTTTGGTTGCAGCTGCAATTGCCGCGGGCGTTGTGGCGGCGGCAGCGATGAGCCGCGGCCATGAAAGCCCGGCGCGCCTTGCAATGGGGACGGCGATGATCGGTGTGTTTTGCCTCGCCTTCATCTGGCTCAGGGCGGTTCCCGGAACCGGAATGGAGCTGGTGATCTGGTTGGTCGTGGCCGTTTGGCTCACCGATGCCGGCGGTTACTTTTTTGGGAAAACGATTGGTGGTCCCAAGCTTGCACCGCGAATCAGTCCGAACAAGACCTGGGCGGGGCTTGGTGGTGGGATATTGCTGGCAACCCTCTGGAGCGTGGCGGCGCTGTCCTGGGGCAACGGTCACGCAATAGGGCCCGTGATCGCCGCGGCGGTATGTATTGCAATGCTCGCGCAGCTTGGTGATCTGTCGGTTTCGGCCGTGAAACGTCGTTTCAATGTAAAGGATGCGAGCGGCCTGATACCGGGTCATGGCGGGGTTCTCGACCGCCTGGATGGCATGTTATTGACGGGGCCGGCGGCTGCATTCGTGTTAGTGTTGTCGGCCAAAGGGTGGATTTAATGACGAACGAAGAAACGGTCCGCAGGGACGTGCCTCGGCGGGTTACAATTCTGGGATCAACCGGCTCAATCGGCTGCAGTACCATCGATCTGATAGAGCGGGATTCGGACGCCTACGTCGTCGAGGCGCTGACCGCTAACCGGAGTGTGGACGCGTTGGCCGATCAGGCGCGGCGATTTAACGCCCGGTTTGTGGCCGTCGCGGATCCCGATTGCTACGCCGCGCTAAAAACCGCCATGTCCGGTACCACGGCGGAAATCGGCGCCGGTCCGGAGGCGATTGTCGAGGCGGCCGCACGGGATGCCGACTGGGTGATGGCCGGTATCGTGGGGGCTGCGGGGCTGGAGCCGACGCTGCAAGCCGCGCGAGCAGGGGCGGTTGTCGCTTTCGCCAACAAGGAATGCCTAGTCTGTGCCGGCGACCTGATGCTTGACGAGATTGCGAAGAGCGGGGCAACGCTTCTACCGGTCGATTCGGAACATAACGCGATTTTCCAGGTGTTCGACTTCGACCGGCGCGATTCCATTGAGAAGATTATCCTGACGGCGTCCGGCGGACCATTCCGCGAGACCAGTCTCGAAGGTATGGCCAAGGCGACCCCGGCACAGGCCGTTGCGCACCCGAACTGGGATATGGGTGTTAAGGTTTCGGTCGATTCTGCGACGATGATGAATAAAGGGCTCGAACTGATCGAGGCCTATTATCTGTTCGGAATCCCCGAAGACCGTATAGATATTCTGGTTCACCCGCAGTCGATCATCCACAGCATGGTGTCTTATATCGATGGATCGGTCCTGGCGCAGCTCGGTACACCGGATATGAGGACGCCGATTTCCTATGCTCTGGCGTGGCCCCGCCGAATGACCTCTCCGAGTACGCGGCTGGACCTCGGCGAGATCGCGACGCTCACCTTTGAATCTCCTGATTCTGAAAGGTTTCCAGCGCTGAGACTGGCGCGGGAAGCCTTGAAAACAGGTGGCTCAGCTCCTACTATCCTGAATGCGTCTAACGAGGTTGCTGTCGCAGGGTTTCTGGGTGGCAATCTCGGTTTTCTGGATATCCCGAGAGTTGTTGAAGAAACGCTCGAAAAGATACCGGCTAGCGTGATTGGTTCTGTCGACGATGTTCTGTCCGTCGACAAAGCTGCGCGGCAAGTGGCAGAAGAGATCATATCCGATACGCGGCTTCGGGTCTGATAGCGAAATAATTAGGGCCGAAACGGTAGATATAGTGATCTGATGCTCGAATTATTTGCGGTGATCTGGGACTATGTAATCCCCTTTTTAGTGGTCCTGACAGTGCTCGTGTTTGTGCACGAAATGGGGCATTACCTCGCGGCGCGGAAATGCGGAATCCGGGTCGAGGTGTTCTCGGTCGGTTTCGGGCGCGAACTCTTCGGTTGGACCGACAAGGTCGGCACCCGCTGGAAACTGAGTGCCATTCCCGTCGGCGGTTACGTCAAAATGTTTGGCGAAATGCAGACCCACAGGGATGCGCCACCCGACAGCGAAAACGGCGACCCGGCTGCAGCGGCGGCCGGTGACGGCAGCGGGATTGCCACCGGCGCGCCGGATGCCTTCGATTCAAAGAGTCTCGGTCAGCGGGCTTTCGTCGTAGTTGCCGGGCCGCTAGCGAATTTCGTGTTTGCGATTGTGATCCTTGCCGGGATGTTCATGACCGTCGGTCAGCCGTTCAGTCCATCCGATATCGGCACCGTTATTCCAAATTCTGCCGCGGAACGCGCGGGCTTCCAGGCCGGGGACGTTATCATTGGAATCGACGGGTCCCGGGTAGAACGTTTCCAACAAGTGATCCGGAAAGTACAACTGCATCCGGGCGCAACGCTGATCTTCCAGGTTAAGCGTGGAGCCCGGGAGATTGAGCTCACGGCTGTGCCGGATGTTCTCGATCAGAAGGACCGTTTCGGCAATCAGCAGAGGATCGGCCGGCTGGGCATCTCCCGTGTCGGCACCGACATGAAACTTATCAAGCACGACCCGATTACGGCGGTGTGGCGTGCGACGACTGAAACCTACGTGCTGACGGGCAGTATTCTTTCAGCGCTTGGACAGATCATCAGAGGGACGCGCTCGACCAAGGAACTTGGCGGGCCGATCCGGATTGCGGAGATGTCGGGTAATGTCTGGCAGGCCGGTCTGATCAGCGTGCTGATGTTTGCGACTATACTGTCGATTAATCTCGGTCTGATAAACCTGTTCCCCGTACCGATGCTGGATGGAGGGCATCTGCTTTTCTACGCAATCGAAGCCTTGCGGGGGCGGCCCCTGGGCCTTCGGGCGCAGGAATTTGGACTGAGGCTAGGTATAGCGATGGTGTTAGCCTTGATGGTTTTCGCCACCTGGAACGATCTGGTGCAACTGCAGGTAGTCGACTTTTTCGTAAATCTGCTAACTTGAAGAATGGCAGCGTGATGACAGGGGAATTACAGCGTGATGACAGGGG
>CAJIYX010000035.1 GCA_905181725.1 Alphaproteobacteria bacterium UBA830 | reverse complement strand
TTCACCGAAGGTTTTTGGATATGAATAGCTCCAAATTCTGGGTTGTTAGGTCAGCTGCCGCATTGGGTGTGCTGATGTACACACTCGCGGGATCATCTTCACTCACTTGGGCAGCGCCGGTCACCTTTGTGTATGAAGGCGTTGTATCAAACAACTTTGGTAGATTTTCTGGCCAGACTGTGACGGTAGAGTACATAGTCGATACAGATACTCCCGGTGGTTCGCTGAGTAGTAGTTTTGGGGTCTATAATGACACGAGAAGCTCGTTTACGGCGACGATCAGTGGTTATTCGGCTTCGGATTCGTCCGCTCAAATTCTTCTCTTCGATGGTTCCGCGAGAGATGACTTCATCATTGGCTCGGATACGATTACGGGGCCTGATATAGGGTTGGCAGTTCTTTCATATCTTGAATTTAATTTTCAGGAAGGAGGGGGCTCAATTTTTTCAAGCGACGCATTGCCCACGGTTCAGCCTGATCCGGGTGATTTTGGCGTTGTATTTCTGCGACTGAATTTTTTCGGCGGATCGTCCACCTCAGGATTTATCCAGGCTCGGAATTTCTCAATGGTCGAGGCGTCCACCTCGATATCCGAGCCTTCTTTCACGGCGCTGCTGTCTTTGTGGCCCGTCGGCGGAAGCGTTCCCTCTGAACTCAAGCAACTAACGCTTCCACGCTTTCCCCATCTTGGGTGTCTTTCCCGGTTTCCGGTTGCGCCCCGTCCGTTTGGCGGAATCGATTCGGGCCTGGAGGCGGCGGGGGCCTGACGGTACGCCGATTTCCATGTTTTCCAGCCGGTGCAGTTCGTCGCGCAGGCGCGCTGCTTCCTCGAATTCGAGATTGGCGGCGGAATCGCGCATGCGCTCGTCAAGTTCCTTCAGATAGGCCTTCAGGTTGTGGCCGACGAGGTGCGGGTTGTTCTCGTCGCCGGTCTCGACCGTGAACGAATCCTGTGAATAGACGCTCTCCAGGATATCGCCGATATCTTTCTTGACGCTTTCGGGCGTGATGCCGTTGGCGGCATTATAGGCCTGTTGTTTTTCCCGGCGCCGGTTGGTTTCATCCAGCGCGTATTGAAGCGAATTCGTCATCTTGTCGGCATACAGGATCACCCGGCCATCAAGATTACGGGCCGCGCGGCCGATAGTCTGTACCAGTGACGTCTTTGAGCGCAGGAAGCCTTCCTTGTCGGCATCGAGGATCGCGACAAGCGCGCATTCGGGGATATCCAGACCTTCGCGTAGCAGGTTGATGCCGATGAGGACGTCGAACGCGCCGAGCCGCAGGTCGCGGATGATCTCGATGCGTTCCAGCGTGTCGATATCCGAATGCAGGTAGCGCACGCGGATGCCGGCTTCTTGCATGTATTCGGTTAGATCCTCGGACATGCGCTTGGTCAGCGTGGTCACCAGCACGCGCTGGTTCTTCGCCGCACATGCTCGGCATTCCTCGAGCAGGTCGTCGACCTGATTGCCGACCGGGCGGATAATGCAGACCGGATCGATAAGCCCGGTCGGGCGGATGACCTGTTCGACGAACACGCCGCCGGTGCGTTCCATTTCCCACGGGCCCGGTGTGGCCGAAACATGCACCGTTTGCGGGCGCATGGCTTCCCATTCCTCGAATTTGAGCGGGCGGTTATCGACACAGGACGGCAGGCGGAATCCGAATTCAGCGAGGGTCGATTTGCGGTTGAAGTCACCTTTGAACATGCCGCCGATCTGCGGCACCGTCACGTGGCTTTCATCGACAATCAGCAGGGCGTCGTCGGGGATGTATTCGAACAGGGTCGGCGGCGGCTCGCCTGCGCCGCGCCCGGTCAGATAGCGTGAATAGTTCTCAATGCCCGAGCAATGGCCGGTGGTTTCCAGCATTTCGATATCGAACATCGCCCGCTGTTCCATCCGCTGCGCCTCCAGCAGTTTGTTATTCGCCTCGAACCAGGCGAGGCGGTCTTTCAGCTCAGTCTTTATCTGGCCGATGGCCTGCTGCACGGTCGGGCGCGGTGTGACGTAATGCGAATTTGCATAGATCGTGACCTCGTTGAGCTTGCCGGTGCGTTCGCCGGTCAGCGGATCGAATTCGTGAATCTCCTCGATTTCGTCGCCGAAGAAGGATAGCCGCCAGGCGCGATCCTCGTAATGGGCGGGGAAGAGCTCGACCGAATCGCCGCGCACCCGGAACGTGCCGCGGGTAAAGCTCTGGTCGTTGCGGCGATACTGCAGCGCCACGAATTTCTGCAGCAGTTCGGAAATTGCGATTCCCTGGCCGGCTTTGAGCGGGATGGTCATCGATTGGTACGATTCAAGGCTGCCGATGCCATATATGCACGACACACTGGCGACCAGAATAACGTCGCGGCGCTCCATCAGGGCGCGGGTTGCTGCATGGCGCATCCGGTCGATCTGTTCGTTGATCGATGCGTCCTTTTCGATAAACGTGTCCGACCGAGCCACATAGGCCTCCGGCTGGTAATAGTCGTAATAGGACACGAAATATTCGACCGCGTTATGCGGGAAGAACGATTTCATTTCGCCGTATAGCTGGGCGGCCAGGGTCTTGTTAGGCGCCAGCACCAGTGCCGGGCGGTTCATTTCCTGGATCACATGGGCCATCGTGAAAGTTTTGCCCGATCCGGTAACGCCAAGCAGCACCTGATCCTTTTCATCGGCGCGCAGGCCTTTGAGCAGTTCGGCGATCGCCTGCGGCTGATCGCCCGCAGGCGTGAAATTCGACACGATCTGGAACGGAATGCTGCCATCCGGTGTCGGCAAAGTCGGGCGCTCGGTGATGACTGTGTTCATGGATGTAATATGGCGCGGACCGGGGCGGATTTCCAGTTGGGGTTGTTGGTCGGTGTGGGACTGACCGTAGGTGTGGGCAATCGTTCATTATTACGGCCTGTCATCCCGGTCCTGTTCCGGGATCCAGTCTGTCTGCCAGAAACCGGTGCCTGCACTTCTGGGTCCCGGCACAGGGCCGGGGTGACATCGGATGTGAGGTGAATGAGAGCTGCTGGCAGCTCACGGGGCGACGGGTCTATTCCACCGGAGCTGCATGCACCAGATAGCGCAGCGGGCCGCCGGGGATCAGAGCATCGAACGGGTAGCACGTCACCAGCACCAGCCCGTCCGCCTCCACCGGGGCCGCCCAGGGGTGGCGGGCATCGGCGATGGATGTCGTCTCGACCCGGTAGACCCGGGTTTCCCCGTCGGGCCGCTGGATTTCGATCCGGCTGCCGGGGGCGAGTTCGGCGAGCACTTTCAGATGCGTGTCGCGATGGCCGCCGATTATGCTGAGACCGGGGCGTCCGGGTGCCGCCGTGCCGGACACATGGCCCGGTCCGAAGGCAAGGGCCTGACCGCTGGCCCCTGCCAGCACGATCAGGTCGGCATCCACGGCAGGCAGTTTGAGGCGGGCGACTGGCCAGGTATCGGCCCAGGGCCACGGCTTCGCCTGTGCTTCGCCTGCCAGGGTGCGGTCCCAGGCACGGTGCAGCAGCACCTGCGCGACGGCGGCCTTGGCGGGGATGAACAGGGCAGTGCCGAGCTGCCAGATTCCGGCGACGGCAAGAAGGGCCCCGACGGCAGCGAGGGCCTGCCGCCGGGACGGGGCGTGCCTCAGACAGCGCGCCCGGAGCGGGGGAAGGTGACCATCAGCACCATCCCCGCGAGGAGTATCAGCCCGAACCCGATGGCGAGGTGGACGAAGAACGGCGTTGCCCCCGCCGGCAGGATCACTGGCCTGGTGGCAAGATCGGCTTTTGTCTTTGCGCCAGCCCCCCGCATCCGCATTTCCATCGCAGGGGGCGGCGCCGCGCTGCGTTTGAGCAGGTGCCTGCCCATCGTCGTGTTGAACGTCCAGCCATGGGGCAGGTTCAGCGATACATCGCCCGAGATCAGCGGCGTCTCCACGAGCCGCGTGACTGTTTGTTCGGTTGCCAGCAGGCTGGTGTAGCGCGTCACCAGACTATGGGTGAGGCCGATCCGGGTGATACCGGCCTTGACCACGTCCGGCGGCGCACCGTCGCGCAGGCTGTCCGACAGCGCCGTGACTTTGGCCCGCGCCCACAATGTCGAGATGCCTTTGGCCGGGTGGACATCTTTCAGTTTGAGCGACGTTTTCCAGCTGCCGGCGCCAAGCGAGAGATTGGCGTTGCCCTCCAGCGCGTCTGCGGGCAGCCGGCTCACCAGCAGTACCGGCTCACCGAAATAGAGATCAGGAATTCGTGCCGGGAAACTCTCGGCAGCGAGGGAAGCGGTTTCGCTGTCCTGCCAGGCGAAAACAACGTCGGTCAGCGCCGGGCGTTCGAGCTTGTCGAACAGCGTGGTCATCCGGGTGCCGACCTGCTTGATATTGGGGATATAGACGAACGCGCCGCGCCCGGCTTCGGCCGCTTTGCGCATGAAATAGCTGTTAGGCGCCGACCCGATGCCCACCGTGAACAGCCGGGCATTGCCCAGCCGCTGGCGGATATCGCCGAACAGCTCCGTTTCGTTGGACACCGCACCGTCGGTAACGAACACGACCTGTTTCAGGCGGCCCTCGGCGGCATCGTCGTTGAGCGCTGCATGCAGGGCGGGGCGCATCACGGTACCGCCATCCGCCGTGGTATCGCGCAGGAACAATTTGGCGAATAACCGGTTGGTGTCGCTCGCCGGCATGGCCTGATCGAACAATGTGTCGGTGTCGTTGGAAAACCGGATCAGGTTGAACCGGTCCTGTGCCGCCAGCCGGTCGATAGCCGCATCGAGCGCCGAGCGGGCAGCGCGGATAGACACCCCGCCCATTGAGCCAGAGCGGTCGAGAATAAAGACGACGTCGCGGGGTCGCGTGTTCTTCCCAATCTGTTTTGGTGCCGGCGGCATAATCAGTGCGGTGACGAAGGCTTCGTCGCCGATACGTTCGTGGAAGGCCGCGACCAGCGGCACAGTCGTCAGTTTGGGTGTCCAGTCGAGGGTGAAGTCACGATCGGCGGCGACGGCCTTGCTGTTCAGCGTGATCCGGCGCCGTCCGTCGCCGAGTGTCTCGATGCGGACCTTGTGGCTGTTGCTGGCGATGGCCGTGAGCGTCATGCCCGCGTTGAGATTGATCGTCATGGTGACCGGGTTGCCGAGCGGCGATTTGGCCGAGTCTTTTACCGGAATGCGGATTTCGGGCAGGGCATCGCGCAGATTTTCGGGCATGCCGTCGCCATTCCGGACGATCGGCTGTTTGACCATTTTGACATGACTTCCCGCCGGGTCGAAGCGCGGTGCGACGACTAGCGGAAACCGGAGACTGAATTTCCCGTGGTCGTAATCGAGCCGCTGGGTGTAATGCAGCTGCACCGCGATTCTTCCCCCGGGCGGAATATTGGCGACATTGTTCGAGAAGATATTGGGCCGGTGCTGTTCGACCAGGGCTGCACGCCGGCCCTGACGTTTTGCGGCCTCATAGGCTTTCCGCGCGACCTGACGTTCGGCGATTTTCGCCTCGATGATGCGGTCGCCGATAACCAGCTTCATTTTACTGACGGCGGAATTCCCCGGCAGCGGAAACACATAGCGCCCTTCGAGCCATTCCTGGGTCGGATTGACGAAGTACTGCTTGACCATCGTGCGCGCGACGATGCCGCCGATGTCGATTTCGACCTCGGTCGCGACCAGCGGCGCCGGCGCGTATTTGCCGTGCCGGGTGCTGTGAAACAGCAACTGGCCGCGCTGTACGTCATAGACGGTCATCAGCGGCGGGGTTTCATTGATGACTTTGGTAGCGGCACCGGTCGACGCAGTCGTGACGGTCTGGGCGTGGGCACCAAACACAGGGAGGGCGATCAGGACGATCGGCAGAAGCCGACGGACGGCGGACAGTTTGCGGGCTGGCATTTTGTTGTTTCCTTTTTATCGAAGCGGCGGGCTCGGAAGGGCGGGTTCGGAGAGACGATGGAGACAGGAAACACCCCCAATGGGGCCCGAGCAGGGCAAAACGATGCGAATTGCGGCGATGTTGTGATCGATCGCGGCGATTTTGTGGCACGAATTGCTGTATCCTGTTGCTTGTATGTCGCCACGGGCGTAATTTTCGCGCGCTCGAAACTACCTCGAAACCAACTCGAAATTCTCGGAAAAGGTTATTCAGGCTATGGCCTTCGTTGCGCAGCGTCTCTCGCGAATCAAACCGTCCCCCACCAACGTCCTGACCGGCAAAGTCGCCGAGCTCAAGGCCGCCGGCCGAGATATCATCGGCCTCGGCGCGGGCGAGCCGGATTTCGACACACCGGACAATATAAAGGCGGCGGCCAAGGCCGCGATCGACGCCGGAGAGACCAAATACACGCCGATACCCGGCACGCTGAAGCTGCGCCAGGCGATCTGCGACAAGTTCAAGCGCGATAACGATCTCGATTACACACCCGATCGGGTGATCGTCAGCTGCGGTGGCAAGCAGGTTATCTACAATGCCTTCATGGCGACGCTCGATCCGGGCGACGAGGTGATTATCCCGGCGCCGTACTGGGTGTCTTATCCCGACATGGTGCTGCTGGCCGAAGGCACGCCCGTGTTCGTTGACGGCGTTGAAGCGAACGGCTTTAAGATTATGCCCGAAGATCTCGAAGCGGCGATCACACAGAAGACCAAATGGGTGCTGCTCAACTCGCCCAGTAACCCGACCGGTGCCGCCTATTCGCGCGCCGAGATGAAGGCTCTGACCGATGTGCTGATGCGCCATCCGCATGTCTGGGTGATGACCGACGATATGTACGAACACGTCATCTATGACGGTTTCGACTTCTCTACCCCGGCAGAGATCGAACCCGGCCTGATGGACCGCACGATCACGCTGAACGGCGTATCAAAGGCCTATTCCATGACCGGTTGGCGGCTCGGTTACGGTGCCGGCCCGGTGGAGCTGATCAAGGCGATGATCGTTGTCCAGTCGCAGTCATCGACCCATACGTCGTCGATCAGCCAGGCAGCCTCGGTCGAAGCGCTGAATGGCACGCAGGATTTCATTGCGCCGCATAACGACATGTTCCGCGAACGTCGCGATCTCGTGGTGTCGATGCTGAACCAGGCCACCGGCGTTACCTGCCTGAAGCCCGAAGGCGCGTTCTACGTCTATCCGTCCTGCGTCGGTACGCTCGGCAAGACCGCGCCCGACGGCACCAAGATCGACACCGATGCGGATTTCTGCACTTACCTGCTGGAAACCGAAGGCGTCGCCGTGGTGCCGGGTGTTGCGTTCGGGCTGGAGCCGTATTTCCGTATTTCCTATGCGACGTCGACCGAAGCCCTGACCGATGCCTGCGAACGCATCCAGCGGGCCTGCGCGGCGCTGAACTAGGTTTTACCCAAGGCGGCTTTACTTGTCGGGGCTCTCACGACCGCTTTGAACCGGCGGAGTGTCGCCGGATCGATCTCGGTCCTGCCGTTCGTGCTCAGTATGACGATCCCGCGATGCCGTTCCATCCGTGCGAGCAGGTAGCTGACCTCCTGGTTGGCAAACGCACCTTGGCTGTCGGCCACTTCGATGCCTTTGCTGAACAATGCGTCGGCTTCATCGAAGAACAGGATGGCATTTTGCTTTCGCGCCTTGGAAAATGCGCGGGACAGGTTTTTTCGGTCTCACCGATAAAATTTTCCGTCCTATCGGACAGGTCAACCCGATACACCTTGTTGCCGAGCGACCTGGCCAGCGTGGTGGTCATTGTTTTGCCGGTTCACGACGGCCCGGAGAACAATGCCGTCAGCCGGGTGCAGTTCTTCCCGGTGGTGACGGGCAATCTCCGAAGCCGCGTCGCGATCAGGTTTTCCGGTGCGCGTGCGACAGAGCCCACGGTCCCTTATTTCCTGCGTTGCCACCGTCCCCTGGGGACAGCGACATTCACTTTTAATCTCGCCTGCATATTCCGGTCTTACCCGCTGTGCCTTCCGATGCCGGCAGTCTAGAGCATGTGAGGACACCGGTTAGTAGATCGTATCCGTAAATCGCGTCAGTAAACTTACGCGGCGTACAGTTCGTCTCGGCAGTGCCGGGTGCTCATATTCGGGATTAAAGGGGCGTTCAGGCAGGGCGACCGTTTCCTGCAGCACTTCCGTATAGGGAACCTGTTGCAGCAGGTGATGCATGAAATTGAGCGGGCCGCGATTTTTTCGTTACCTTCAGCGATGTACCAAGGCGCCTCGGATGTACTGGTGCGCTCGAACATTTCTTCCTTTACCCGGATGTAGTCTTCCCGGCGGACGCGCGACTGCAGGTCCATCGGGCTTAGTTTCTACTACTCCGTGAGATCCAGGGTGCCTATCATGAAGCGTCGTTGTTGTTCCTGACCGGTAATTGAAAACCAGTATTTGAAAGCTTTGATGCCGGACCGCGTCAGCATGCGCTCGAAGTCGGGCACGTCGCGGTAGAATTCCCCGACCAGTTTCTCCGTCGCGAATTTCATCACCCGCTCGACCCCCTCGCGGTTATACGAGGACCGGTCAAACAGCACGATTATAGAAAACCGTTCCCTGTAAACGGTTCACTAACGCGTCCTGATTATTAATTGATTGGGAGAATCCGCCAGCGGCCCTATCTTTCAGGGCATTCAAGCTGGGAGAAGATACAAATGCTGACACGTTCAAAACCAACCTGGGAAATGCCCGAGTCCGAAGCTACATCTGAAGCCGATTTCCTCAACCGGCGCGAATTGTGCAAAACGATTGCCGCGGGTTCCATCCTGGCGGCGGGATCGGTTCCGCTTCTCGGCGTAGGTAGCGCCCAGGCGGCGGCTGATCCGTCCGCGAGCCTGTATCCGGCCAAACGCAACGAGGCCTATAAGCTGGACCGCGAGATCACGTCGGAAAAGATCGCGACCACCTATAACAATTTTTATGAATTCGGTTCCCACAAGAATATCTGGAAAGCCGCCCAGAAGTTGGAGACTCGGCCCTGGACCGTGACCATCGACGGTATGGTCGAGAAGGAACAGAAGGTCGATATCGATACGCTGTTGAAGGCGATGCCGCTCGAAGAGCGCCTGTATCGTCATCGCTGTGTCGAGGCCTGGGCGATTGCCGTGCCGTGGACCGGCTTTCCGATGGAGGCGCTGCTCGATCTTGCGCGCCCTGCGGCCGGCGCAAAATATGTCGTGATGGAGACTTTCAACGACAAGAAGATGGCCCCTGGCCAGCGCCAGTTCTGGTACCCGTGGCCTTATGTCGAGACGATCACCATCGAAGAAGCGGCGAACGAGCTGTCGATAATTGGCACCGGTGCCTATGGCAAGCCGATGCCGAAACAGAACGGCGCGCCGCTGCGCCTGGTGGTGCCGTGGAAATACGGCTTCAAGCAAATCAAGTCGATTGTCCGTTTCACCTTTACCGACAAGGCCCCGAAAAGCTTCTGGCAAAAGGTCCAGAGCAAGGAATACGGCTTCTGGGCCAACGTGAACCCCGAGGTCGATCACCCGCGCTGGAGCCAGGCAACCGAAAAACTGCTCGGCACCGGCAAGCGCGTGCCGACCCAGCTCTATAACGGCTATGCCGAACAGGTCGCCGGGCTGTACACCGAAATCCAGAAAAAAGAGAAAACCTTCTTTTAGATTTCTGCACCGGCGTTGCGGCGAACTACCGCGACGAAAAGATACTTCGACGAATAGAGATTGAGGGGCGGGTCGTAAGACCTGCTCCTTTCTCGTTTAATCTCGGGGCGTCCGCCGGCTACCGGAAAGAAAAAAACCCCGGAAACCTGTGTTTCCGGGGAAGTTTAACAGGGAGGCTTCACGTCTGGGAGACGTAGGATCCTAAGACCCTCGCCGGGCGAACCCGGCTCGGGCAGAAAATCAACTTGATATCCTGCCGTTAATTCTTAGATAGGCGCGCTGTTACCGAATTGGAATCGCCAATTTGGGAAATCTTCTATGCAGTAATTGCATAGGTGTAACAACCTGAAAAAATTGAGTTATTTTCGTTTAGTGCTGATACTGCGGATCAAAAAGTCTTTAAAGGCCACGATTCTCTGAGAATGCCGCAGCTCTTCCGGATAGACAAGAAAGACACCGTAGGCAGGTCCCTCATGCTTGGGGAGGATCGGCACCAGGTCGTGGGCGAGCTGGCCCATATAGTCCGGCAGCGATGCGATGCCGAGCCCGCTCGCGGCGGCGCGGAACATGGCGTAGATGTTGTTGACCCGCAAAACCGGCTCACGATGCGGAGCACCTTCTTCGCGCCCGGCATACATCAGCCAGTTGATCTCGGTATAGGGTGGATGGAATGAATCGTCATAGGCGATGATCTGGTGGGTATCGAGTTCCTCCAGCGTGGTCGGCGTGCCGTAATCCTTCAGATAGGTCGGCGATGCGAAGACCCGGTGGCGCATGCCGAGCAGCGGGCGGCGGATCAGATCGGGCTGGGTCGGCGGCGCCATGCGGATCGCGACATCAGCCTGACCCATGCTGAGGTCGAGCTCGTCCTCGCTGACAATCAGCGTGACCTGGATATCCGGATAAAGATCGATAAATTCCTTCAGCCGTTCGGTCAGCCAGATCGATCCGAAGGCCACCGCGGTGGTAATGCGCAGCGGTCCCTGCGGTTTGTCGCGCGCTTCGGATACCAGCGATTCCGCGATGGCGACCTTGGCATACACGTCCCGCGCCGTTGAATAGAGCGTTTCGCCCGATTCCGTCAGTTTGAGGCCCCGCGCATGGCGGTGGAACAGCGGCACGTTGAGCGACTGTTCGAGCGACGATACCTGGCGGCTGACCGACGATTGCGACAGGTTCAGAATCTCTCCCGCATGGGTAAAGCTGCCAGCTTCTGCGACGGCGTGAAATACCCTTAACTTGTCCCAATCCATACGCGAACCCTGTCCTGCGCTATCCAGCGACGCTGCCGGCGCTGTTTATTCCGCTGCTTGCGATGTCGTGCTCTCCAGCTCGGCGACGAATTTTTCGGCTTCGAGTGCGGCCATGCAACCGGTGCCTGCGGCTGTCACCGCCTGGCGATAGGTCTTGTCCTGCACGTCGCCGGCGGCAAACACACCGTCTACGCTAGTGCGCGTCGAATCCGGCCTGGTGATGACATAACCTTCGTCGTCCATGTCCAGCTTGCCCTTGAACAGCTGGGTCGCCGGGTCGTGGCCGATGGCGATGAACACGCCGTCGACGGCAAGTTCAGTGACGGCATCTGTCTTCACATTGCGTACCTTCACGCCGGTGACGCCGAGCGGATCCTCGTCGCCCACCACTTCGTCGAGCGCCGAATCCCACATCACCTCGATGCGCTCGTGCTTCAACAGGCGTTCCTGCAGAATCTTCTCGGCCCGCAATGTATTGCGGCGGTGAATGAGCGTGACCTTGGTCGCGTGGTTGGTGAGATACAGCGCTTCCTCGACCGCCGTATTGCCGCCGCCGACCACCACGACCTCTTTTCCGCGGAAAAAGAAGCCGTCGCAGGTCGCGCAGGCCGATACGCCGAAGCCTTGGAATTTCTGTTCGGTTTCCAGCCCGAGCCAGCGCGCCTGTGCGCCGGTCGAGATGATGATTGTATCCGCCGTATAGGTATTGCCGGAATCGCCCTTGCAGACGAACGGCCGCTGGCTAAAATCGACATCGGTGATCAGGTCATTGATCATTTTCGTGCCGACATGTTCGGCCTGGGCATGCATCTGCTCCATCAGCCACGGGCCCTGAATGACGTCGGCGAAGCCCGGATAATTCTCGACATCGGTGGTGATCGACATCTGACCGCCCAGTTCCATGCCGGTCACCAGCATCGGTGATAGCGAGGCACGCGCGGTGTAAACCGCTGCCGTATAGCCGGCCGGGCCGGAGCCGATGATAAGAACTTTTACACGATGATTTTCAGCCATGCCGACTTCCTGGATCGTTAGGGGATCAAACGAATATTGTGAGGCTGATATCTAGGGCGTGCAGGGCGTTATGGCAATGAGTCCGGCGACGAACACACGATTGTATGTCGTGGATTGGCTGTTTTCCGTTGGTTTGCCGGTTTCCCCCTGCGAGGCGACCCGGCGTTCCTGCACCGGTACCGCATATGCCCTTTTTTCCGCCCGCCGGTTCCGCCATACTTCTTTCCGCCGATAACAGCCG
>CAJIYX010000034.1 GCA_905181725.1 Alphaproteobacteria bacterium UBA830 | reverse complement strand
TGGGGTGAGCGCAGCACGTAGCCGCGCAGTTGATGCGGCAGCGTGTAATCGTCCGAATAGCGTCCCCCACCGGTCAGGAGGCGCAGATCTTCCGTCCGCGGTATCGGTTGTCCGATGTCGTGTTCGCCCATCCTTGATTTTCCTTCGAATTCTAAGTTTATTGTCTTCTTATAAAACAAACCCGGTACCGGGAAAACAGGGAGCGATAAAAGATGAAGCTTGCGGGCAAGGCAGCCATCGTTACCGGCGCGGGCCGGAACATCGGTGAGGAAATCGCCAAACTCTTCGCGAAAGAAGGCGCCAGGGTCGCCGTCGTCGATATGGACGAGGGCCGGGCCAACGCCGTCGCCGACATGATCAGGGCCGATGGCGGCGATGCCGTCGCAATCGTCTGCGATGTCGCCGACCCGGCGGATATCACGAAAATGGTCTCCGCCACGGTCGACGCGCTGGGCGGGATCGACATCCTGGTCAACAACGTCGCGATTTCGGACAACAAGGATATCTTCGAAATCACCGAGGACGAATGGCGCAAAACCATCGACGTGACCCTGTCATCGCCGTTCTATGTCACCAAGCAGGTCGCCAGATGGATGGTCGATAACGACCGTGGCGGCCGCGTCGTCAATGTCGGGTCGACCTCGGGCTTCAAAGGCCGGCCCAGCGCCATCGCTTATACGTCGGCGAAGGGCGGCGTCGCCAATCTGACGCAATCCATGGCGGTCCAGCTCGCGCCCTACGGCATTATCGTCAACCAGGTATCGCCCAACATGACCGGCTCGCCGGTCGGCAAGGAAGTCTTCAACCGCGACCGCAAGGTAAACAACCTCGTCGGCCGCCCGGGCGAGCCCGCCGAGCAGGCCAAGGCTGTACTGTTTCTGTGTTCGGAGGATGCATCGTTTATCGCGGGCGCCAATCTGTTCGTCGATGGCGGCACGATGGCGATGGCGCCGTTTTCCGCCCCCGCCACACGCAAAGACGGTAAGTGAGCGGCCCCTACCGGCTGGGCGTTGATGTCGGCGGCACACATACCGACCTGGTCCTGCTGAACGTCGCCGACGGCTCAATCGAGATCGAAAAGGTGTCGTCCACACCGGCGAACCCGGCGCTTGGCGTGCTCGAAGGGGTGAACCGCTTCATCGCCCGGGGTAAAGAGCCTGCATCGATTGAATTCTTTGCCCACGGCACCACGATCACCACCAACGCCCTGCTGGAAATGCGCGGCGCAAAGGTCGGGATGCTGATCACCCGGGGGTATCGCGCGATCCAGGAAATCCAGCAGCAGGCCCGTGACGGCAACCCGTTCGATTACTTCTTCCAGCGCCCCACGCCGCTGGCGCCGCAGAGCCAGACCTTCGAGGCCGGTGGCCGTATCGACTTTGAAGGCAATGAGCTCGAAGCACTGGACGAAGACGCTGTTCGCACCGCTGCCCGTGCCCTGAAGGCAAAAGAGGTCAACTCGATTGCCGTGGTCTATCTGTTTTCCTACATGAACCCGAGCCACGAACAACGCACCCGCGATCTCATTCTCGAAGAATGGCCGGATGCGCATGTATCGCTGTCATCTGACGTGCTGCCGCGCATTCGCGAATGGGCGCGCATGTCGACCACCCTGCTCAACGCCTATCTCGAACCGGTCCTGGTGCATTATATCGGCGACCTGAGCGTCGGGCTGGATGAGGGCGGCGTCGAGACCCAGCAGCGATTCCTGATGCAGTCCAATGGCGGGGTGATGCCGTTCAAGGCGGCGGTTGCCGGCGCGAAGACCGTCCATACGCTGTTTTCCGGCCCCGCCGCTGGTGCACAGGCGGCAGCTTATCTTGCCGCCGAAGACGCAAAGAAGGGTCTTGTGACGCTCGATATGGGCGGGACTTCCTGCGACATCGCCTTTATCGAAGGCGGTGCGCCGCTTGAGGTTACCGAGGGCGAGGTTGCCCGCCGGCGGCTCGATGTGCCGGCGCTCGATCTCACCACAATTTCCGCCGGTGGCGGCTCCATCGCCTGGATAGACGGCGGTGGTCTGCTTGCCGTCGGCCCGCAAAGTGCCGGTGCCGACCCCGGCCCGGTCTGCTACGGCAAGGGCGGCGAGAACCCGACCGTGACCGACGCCGATATCGCCTGCGGGTTCCTGAACCCGGATTACTTCCTCGGCGGCGCGCAATCGCTCGACGTCGATGCATCGAAGCGCGCACTCGACGAAAAAGTCGGCAAGCCGCTCGGCATGAGCGCGCTCGATGCCGCCGCCGGCATCCGCCGGATTGTCGATATGCGCATGGCCGACGAGGTGCGAATTTTCGGCGCCAAGCGCGGTGTCGATCCGCAGGAATTCACCCTGCTGCCATTTGGCGGCGCCGGCGCGGTTCACGCCGCTCCGGTCGCCGAAGAGCTTGGCATGACGCGCATTCTGGTGCCACCGCAGCCGGGTGCGTTTTCGGCCCTTGGCCTGCTCTGCACCGATGTCGTGCATGATTACATCCGCTCGGAACTGCGTCCGCTCGACCAGGTACCGCCGGATCATGCCGAGGAAATCTTCCGGGAACTGGAAGAACGCGGCCGCCAGGAACTGGAAAGCGAGGGCATGGATCCGGCATCCGCGACTTTCGCCCGCGAGCTGGACATGCGCTATACCGGCCAGGGCTACGAGCTCCGCGTCGGTCTCGACGGGATCGGCAGTGCCGCCGGTCTGGACGATGCGGCACTTATGGAAGCGCGGGAGCGGTTCGACGGCATTCACGCACGCATCCATGGCCACGCCGCCCGGGAAAAACCGGCCGAAGTCGTCAGCTACCGGGTCCGCGCGCGCGTCGCGGTGCCCAAATACGAGCCGGTTATCGAACAGAACGTGACGGCGGCACCTGCGCCCGAAGCCGCCCGCAAAGGCAGCCGCGAGGTCTGGTTCACGTCTGCGGCGGCGATCGATACCGCCATCTGGGACCGCAACGCATTACCGGTCGGCGCGACGCTGACAGGGCCGGCAATCGTCGAACAGCTCGACAGCACGATCGTGGTGCCCGACGGGTGGCATGCCCATGTGGACGGATATCGGAACCTCATCCTGACGCGGGAGCTGTGAGATGATTTTTCCCGGCGCACCCACACAACAAAGTGTCACCCCGGGCTTGTCCCGGGGCCCAGTCTTTCTCAAAGGGCACCGTGCCAGCTGCTCTGGATCCCGGCACAAGGCCGGGATGACAATCGGGGGGATGGCATAATGGCGCTTGATCCAATCACCGTGCAGATCCTCAAAAACAAGGTCGCGAGCCTTGTTGACGAAATGCACTATCATTTCTACCGGTCCGGCTATTCGACGATCATTCGCGAAAGCCGCGACTTTTCCTGTGTGATCCTCGACAAGGGCGGCCGGCTGATCGTGCCGCCGCCGATGTTCTTTCACGCCCCGTTCTACAAGCATTTCGTCGACCGCACGGTCGAGCTATATGGCGAAGACGGACTGAAAGACGGCGATGTCGTGGTGTCGAACCACCCTTACGAAGCGGGCGTGCCGCATGTCTCGGACATGGCATTTATCGCGCCGATTTTCTTCGACGGCGTCCTCGTCGGGTTTTCCGGCAGCTGCGCCCACAAGGCCGATATCGGTGGCACCAACCCGGGATCGACCTCGGCGAACTCGACCGAGATTTATCACGAGGGCCTGGTGCTGCCGCCGATCAAGATGACCGACCAGGGCACCTATGACGAAGACCTCGAACGCCTCATCCTGACCAATAGTCGCCAACCCGAACTGGTGCGCGGTGACATCCGCGCCCAGATCGCCGCGACCGAAATAGGCGTTGCACGCATGCGCGATCACTGCACGCGTTTCGGCACCGACACGGTCATGAAATCCTTCGCCGCCATTCTGAAAGCCGCTGCCGACGAAATGCAGGCCGCGATCAGCGCCCTGCCCGACGGCGTCGCATCGGCCGACGGTTACATGGACGATGACGGGGTCGAGATGGACAAGGGCGTGTACTTCGCCGTGACCATCACTAAGAAGGGTGACAACATCACGTTCGATTTTTCGAACTCGCAGGCGCAGGCAAAGGGGCCGATCAATCTGCGCCCGTCTATGGTCGAAGCCTGCGTGTTCTATTCGATGATCGGCTGTCTCGGTCACAACATGCAGTTCAATGACGGCATGCGCGACGTGGTCAACTTCGTGTATGCGCCGCGCACGATCACCAACGCGGAATCGCCCGCACCGGTATCGTCATACCAGAAAGCCAATCTGCGCCTGACCGACGTCATTCTCGAAGCGCTTGCGACATTCAACCCTGCCCGCGCAATAGCGGGTTCCGGCTCGTCGGGCTCGTTGTCGATCAACTGGCACCAGGGCGGCAAGCCCGGCCATAACACGCTGCAATACGAAATTCTCGGCTCCGCCTATGGCGGCGGTCAGGGCAATGACGGCTGCAACGCGACGGCGACGCATCTGTCGAATCTGCATGTCACGCCGATCGAGATCATCGAGAGCGAATACCCGTGCCGGATTACCGAATTCAACATGGTCGCCGATTCAGGTGGTGCCGGTGAATTTCGCGGCGGTGTCGCGTTCCGGCGGCGCTACGAGGTTACGCAGGACTGCACGGTTGTCCGCCGTTACGACCGCCACAAGTATCCGCCACCCGGCGCCAAGGGCGGTCAGGCAGGCGGCGGCAGCAAGTTCGTGATCCGTGTCGGCACCGATGAAGAGGAATCAACCCCCGCATCGGGCAAGTTCGAGCTCAAAGCCGGCCACGCGTTCTATCTTGAAAGCGCCGGCGGCGGCGGATTCGGCGACCCGGCGGAACGGGACGGCGCGCGCCTCGCCCGCGATATCGATGAAGGTTATGTGAGCGAACAGGCAGCGCGGGACAAATACGGGATTTAGTGCCCAGTCGGGCTAACAGTCGGGCCAATCCGCCGGACTCGTCGGGTGAAGGCAGCATCGCCAAACGCCTGTAACGTCGGAGATGTCTTAATGACGCTTATTCTGAACAACCAGAACGTTCGCGATCTGCTCGCGATTGAAGACGTGATTGATGTTCTGGAATTTGCCTATCAGGAACTGGCCGAGGGCCGCGGCGCGTTGCGGCGGCGCAGCGATACCATCGTCAAATCCGATACCGCGCCGGACGCGATCTATGCGCTGAAATCCATGGACGGGATCGCGCCGTCACTGGGGGTCAGCGCCATCCGGATCAATTCGGACATCATCACCCACCCGAAAGTCGGCGAAAACATCCGCCGGGTAAAAGTGCCTGCCGCACCCGGCAACCGCTATACCGGCCTCGTGCTGCTGTTCTCGACCGAAACCGGAGAGCCGCTCGCTATCTTCCCGGATGGCGAAGTACAGCCCATGCGGGTTGCCGGCACCAGCGCGTTAGCCACAAAATATCTCGCCAAGAAGGGCGCGCGGTCGGTCGCGCTGATCGGCACCGGCTGGCAGGCCCAGGCACAGCTTCGCGCCATCGGCAGCGTGCATGAAATCGCGGATTTCCGGGTCTATTCGACGCAAAAGGAAAACCGCGACGGGTTCGCGATGGAATGGTCGGAAAAACTGGGCACCCAGATACGTCCCTGCGACAGCGCCGAAGAAGCGGTTGCGGGGGCCGATATCGTGCTGCTCGCCACCAATTCGCTCGAACATGTTGCGCGCGAAGACTGGCTCGAACCGGGCATGCATATCAGCTCCATCAAATCGCCCGAGATCGGCGCCGAGGTGATCGAGCGCTGCGATGTTGCCGTCTGCCACGTGCCGCATGGCCGCCCGACACAGGAATTCGGCGCAGGCGCTGTTCTTCCCGATACCATCGGGGCCGACATCGACACGCTCACGAAACGGATCGGTCTCGACGATATGCCGACGCTGGCCGATATCGTCAGCGGCAAGGCACCCGGGCGCACCGACGATTCACAGATCACCTGTTTTCTGAACATTCTGGGGCTCGGCTACCAGTTCGCTGCCGTCGGATCGGTTCTCTACAAAAAGGCGAAAGACGCCGGGGTGGGAAACGCAATCCCGACCGACTGGCTGACCCAGATCGAGGTGCCTTAAAAATCGCCCCCTAAAAATCCGGGTGAACCGTCTTCGCCAGGTCTTCATGGGTGGTGATCCAGACATTTTCCCGCTGCTGCGCCGCCTCGATCGATTTGCGTAATTCAATCGCGCCGAACGGGTGCCCGAACACGTGGGCATGCACGGTCAGGTCGAGGATCATTCTGGGGGTATGCGTCCCGGCCAAGCCGTCGAGGATGCGCTCCAGAATACGGGTGAACGCTTCGGGCTCGTTGCCGTAGCGGATATAGAGCGGCATGTCGTTGACCTCCATCGTGAAGGGCACCGCTGCCAGCTCACCGAATTCATTGTCGATCAGGTAGGGCACATCGCGGTCGAAATGATCGGAATGCCATTTGAAGCCGTGCTTCACCAATAGCTCGACCGTATCCAGGCTCGGTGTCCCGCGCGGGCTGATAAAGCCCTTCGGGGCCTTGCCATGGACGGATTTAAAGGCCTCGATTCCCCGTATCAGATCGGCTTCCTCGTCGGCGCGTTCCTGATAGACGGGCAGAATGTTCTGCGCCCAGGCATGGGCGCCGATAAAATGACCGTCGCCATCGATCCGCTTCAGAATCTCCGGGTGTCTCTCGGCGATGATGCCGCTGACATAGGTACCGCAGGGCACAGCCATGTCGCCGACGATATCGAGCAACCGGTCGGCGCCGGTCGTCATCCCGTAGGCGGCCCAGGACCGTGCCTGGGTATCCAGATAGCCGGCTGCCAGCGGGTTTCCCATCGGGCCGACACCGGGCGCGGACTCGTCGGTCCACATTTCGCACATAACGTTGACGCAGATCGCGATGGATTTGTCTTCGGGCCAGCTGATCACGGTTTTTCCCCTGTTTTGTCATCTCGGCTTGTTGCGTTTGTTATAGCGCGCCCGATACCCGGGTTGAATAGCCGGCGGTTTTGACCCATCCGCGCCGGGCTTCTATGCTGCGCCCAAGATAATCAAGAAAGACCCCACGCATGGCAGAAAAGCCCGATAAAGTCGGCGAACCGGAGATCACAGAGGCCGAGGCCGGCCCCGGACACAACCAGCCGAAAGAGGTCGTCTGGGAACGCTGGCAGAAAAAGCGCACCTTTGTGCGCGCCCTTGAAGGCACCTACGGCGAGCTGCAGGACGGCCTGATGGAGCAGCCCCGGATATACAAATCCCGGGACTGGCAATGGAAAGGTGGCCCGGCGCTTTTCAACAAACCGATCATCAATCCGCAGCGCACCGATATCGCACAATCGATCGAAACCCATATCTCGGTCATCGCACCCGGCGGTACCGGCCAGCGCCACGGTCACATGAATTCAGCCCTGTTCTATATAATCTCGGGCAAGGGTTACGACATTCATGACGGCAAGCGCTTCGATTACGAAGCCGGCGACGTGATCATCGTCGAGAACGGTTGCGTCCATCAGCATTTCAACGCGTCCGACGAAGAAGATCTCGTCTCGCTGGTGATGAAGGCCAAGCCGCTGTTCCTGTTCATGCACATGCTGTTTCAGAAAATCGCAGCATACCCGCCCAAGACACTGCCACCCGGGATGGAACACTGGGAACCGCCGACCGACCTGTAACACCCGAATAATGCCCGAATTAGAGCCATTACTTTGACCTCTAAGCATCTCGGTTCTATGCTCGGCAGCATCATTCAAGAAGGAGAAAATTCACATGGCAGAGAAGCCGGATAATGACGGCAGTGTCGAGGTAACGGAAGCAGAAGCAGGCCCCGGGCACAATCAGCCGAAGGAAGTCGTCTGGGAGCGCTGGCAGAAAAAGCGCACCTTCGTGCGCGCGCTTGAAGGCACTTACGGCGAGCTGCAGCAGGGCCTGATGGACCAGCCGCGGATATACAAATCCAAGGACTGGGCCTGGAAAGGCGGTCCGCAGTTTTTCGACAAACCGATCATCAACCCGCAGCGCACCGATATCGCGCAGTCGATCGAGACGCATATCTCGGTCATCGCACCCGGCGGCACCGGCCAGCGCCACGGCCATATGAATTCGGCCCTGTTCTATATTCTGTCGGGCAAGGGCTACGACATCCATGACGGCAAACGCATCGATTACGAAGCCGGCGACGTCATCATCGTCGAAAACGGTTGTGTGCATCAGCATTTCAACGCGTCCGACGAAGAAGACCTTGTTTCGCTGGTGATGAAGGCCAAGCCGCTGTTCCTGTTCATGCACATGCTGTTCCAGAAGGTCGCGGAATATCCGCCGAAGGAACCCGCACCGGGCTGGGAACACTGGGAGCCGCCGACGGACCTCTAGGTATTTCGTCATCCCCGCGCAGGCGGGGATCTCCTGAAAGCAGACACATACCCCGAGAGATTCCCGCCTTCGCGGTAATGACAGACAGGGGCCAGAAATTGAGTGTAGGAAAAGAAAAATGACGACACATGAAAGAGACCGCGCCCATATGGGCGCCGACCAGGCAGCCGACTGGTACCGCGAGGAACTTGAAGGTTCCGCCGATTTCCGCAAAACCTACCGCAACCGTCTTTCGGTCGTAAAACCGAAGGACATGCCGTTCGAAAATTCGCCGGACGGGCTGATCAAGCATCTGGTCCATGAAAATCAGGACACGACCGAGAACTGTGTCGACGCCTATATGCAGTTCATCAAGCCCGACAGCCACACGGGCAAGCGCCGCATCCTCGCCGAACAGATTCTGTTCGTCGCGGAAGGCACCGGCTACGATCTGCACTGGGACGTCGAGTTCGAAGTCGATACCGAATTCCACTGGTCGTGGAAGGACGAACCTCGGAAGTTCGAATGGGAACGCGGCGACTTCATCTTTGTGCCTGCCTACTGCATCCAGCAGCACTTCAATACAGACCCCGAAAACGAGGCGCGGCTGATCGTCATCACCAACCGCATCTTCAAGGCGATGGGCCTGAACTGGCTCGAGCAGGTAGAGAACGCCCCCGATTACGAGGGCGACCTGGAGCCGATGCTCGCGGGTCCCGGCTGGCTGCCGGACACCCGCGAAGACAAATAGGCGCCAATACGGCGCATAAAAAAGGCGGGTCCCGGACCCGCCTTTTTTGTTGCCCACTCATTACGGTAGCTCCGCTGCCCGGCGCCCATGCCCATGTAACTACACTGATAGAAAGTCCGGGCACGCCACCCGACCACATCACCGCATGGGCCACATGGCTGCGTGACGATGTTAGGCTTGCCAGAATCGGATACTAAACTCCCGGCCGAATCAAACCGTGGGACCGGCACATCGCTCTCGCTCGCTCCGGTTGCCCCATGCCGGTTCGCCCTTTGCGCGCTTTCCTCACGATTGTATGCTGATGCTTTCATCGCCAGGAAAGAGCGTGACATGCCCGGATACATCATCTCGAATATAGAAATTTTTGATACCAACGCCTATAGCGAATACGGCGCGCTCGCCCCGGACGTCATCAAGAAATATGGCGGCGAATTCCTGACCCGTGGCGGTGCGACGGAAATCATGGAAGGTGATTGGCAGCCTCACCGGATTGTCGTGATCAAGTTCGACAGCGTCGAACACGCAAAGGCGATGTACAACTCACCCGAATATCAGGCTGCCAAGGCGAAGCGTGAAGGTGCCGCTGATTTCAACATGATCATCGTTGAAGGAAATTAGGGGAGCTGCGACATGAAAACCGAATGGGTAACTATCCCGCTATCAGACGGCGACATGCAGGCTTATGTCGCGACGCCGGACGGGCCGATCAAGGGCGCTGTCGTCGCGATCATGGAGATCTGGGGCGTCAACGACACCATGAAGCACCATGCGCATGAATTCGCCGACGCGGGTTTCGTCTGCCTGGTGCCCGACCTGTTTTGGCGCCAGGAGCCCGGCGTGGTGCTGTCGGATTTGAATGCCAACGACATCCCGAAGGCGTTCGATCTGTATTACCAGTTCGACTACGATTACGGCGTCCAGGACATGGAAGAAACCGTCGCGTTTCTCAGCAATTACGCCGGCGGCGTAAAGACCGGTGCGGTCGGGTACTGCCTCGGCGGCAAGCTGTGTTACATGCTGTGCTGCCGCACCGACATCGACTGCGCGGTCGCCTATTACGGCACCTATATCGAACACCACATCCGCGAAGCTCCCAACCTGCACCGGCCTTTCATACTGCACATGGCGCTGAACGACGAATGGGTGCAGCCGCCGGTCAACGACATGCTGGAACGCATTCTCGGCGCCAACCCCCTGGTCGCGATCCACAAATATCCCGGTGCAAAACACGCCTTTGCGCGCAAGGGCGGCATCCCCTATTCCGCGCCCGATGCCGAACGGGCGCTCGACCTATCAGTGAAATTCTTCGAACGCTATCTCGCGGCCGACCCGAATTCGCTGACGGTCGCGGAATAATAACGGCGTGACCGCGACGATCGTCTCCGCGTCGGACGCAACCTATTTCGACCTGATGAAGGGGCTGGTCCTGTCGATCCGGGACAAGCCCCAGGGCACCGATATTGCCATATCCATTCTCGATGTCGGGCTGAAGAGCGATCAGCGGGCCTGGCTGATCGGACAGGGGGCCGTCATTGCCGAGCCGGGCTGGGATTTCGACATGCCGCCATCCCTGAACGCGCCGGCACATTTCCGCGCCCTGCTCGCCCGCCCGTTCCTGCCGAAATATTTTCCGGGACATGATATATACCTGCATATTGATTCCGACGCATGGATCCAGGACTGGTCGTCGATCGAGATCTATCTCGGCGCGGCGGCAGAGGGGAAACTGGCGATCACCCCCCAAGTCGACCGCTCCTATAACACGCTCTACAAGCGTCCGCGGCTCTACCGGCGTACCCAGAACTACAGGAGTTTTGAGTGGTCCTACGGCTGGAAGGCCGCCGACCGGCTGGGACGCAATCCGATCCTCAATTGTGGTGTGTTCGCCCTGCCAGCCGATGCGCCGCACTGGGGTTTATGGCAAGCCGCCATTCAACGCGCCCTCGACAGGCGGACGTTGCGCCCCCGCAAGGGCTGGCCCAATCTCTATTTCAAGCTGATCGAACAGACGGCGATGAACTATGTGGTTTTCGGCGACGAGGCACCCTCGACCTTTCTGCCCGCCTGGTGCAACTGGTTCTGCGCCCATGCGGCGCCGAAAATCGACCGCGACCGGAACGTGCTCGTGGAACCGCATGCGCCCTATCAGCCGATCGGCGTCATCCACCTGGCCGGTGAGGATTTCCAGAATCATTCGTTCGAGCTCGAAGGCCTAAACGGTCCCAGCACGAACACGCGCCTACGGTATGAGGATGTCGCCGGACTGCAGGACCCTGATGTCTCGTCCCCGGATTTGGCCCCGGATAAAACCCCGGATGGAACCCCGGTTTAACCGGCGGTTGCGAACAGATACATCGACACACAGGCCAGGATCAGCCCGGCATTGAGCGGCCAGAAACCGCGCTTGCGGACGTCATCATCCAGCTCTTTATTGGTTAGCGTGCGAAAGCCGATCACGACCAGCAGCAACCCGCCGCCGAGTGCGGCGCCCATCAAAATCGGCAAGAGGTCCATCGCGGTCGCCGCCTGCTAATCGTCGACGTGGGAGGTCGACTGCGCGGTCTTCAGGTCTTCCTCTTGGGGGCTGCCACCGATATCGCGCAGCGACTGCATCAATTCACCGAGCACCTGGTCGAGGCGGTCTGTGTCCGTGCCGCGGACGACAACCGAGACCCTGAAGCCGACTTCGCGCATCTGCGGATAGGAGCCGATATCGATCTCCTTGAAACGCGCCTGTACGAGCGCCAGTGGCTCGGCGATCGTGCCTTCGGGCAGATCGACCACAAGGCCACGCGCCTGAACGGTTTTGCCGCCTTTGAGGTGAACTTGCGCTTCCTGGAACATGCCCTGCATGATGCGCGGCACACCGGCCATCACGAACACGTTGCCGATCATGTAGCCGGGCGCGGCGCTGACCTCGTTCTTGATCAGCACGGCGCCTTCGGGGAAGGTCGCCATGCGCATCCGCGCTTCGTTCATTTCCGAATTGCCACGGTTTTGCATATAGGAATTGAGCAGGTCGACAATTTCCTGATCGCGGTACATCGTCACGCCAAACGCTTCGGCAATACATTCCGACGTGATGTCGTCATGCGTCGGACCGATCCCGCCGGTGGTAAACACGTAATCGAATTCAGCCCGGCATTCATTGACGGTCTCGACGATCTTTTCGCGGATATCGGGGATCACCCGCGCTTCGCGCAGCTGGATGCCGATCTCGTTCAGCCCCGTTGCGAGGAAGCTCAGATTCTTGTCTTGGGTGCGGCCCGACAGAATTTCATTTCCGATCAGGATCACGCACGCGGTTACAGTGTCTTTGTCAGCCATGAATTTTTCCGATTTTCTGTACCAACTTTATACCCGAGACACGCCGCCGTTGAAAGCATCCCAAGCGCCGTTTAGGGTGCGGCGATGGACTTTCTCGACCCCCTGCTCCGCGGACGTCTGATCAAGCGGTACAAGCGTTTTATGGCCGATGTCGTGCTGGACTCGGGCGAAACGGTCACCGCGCATTGTGCCAATACCGGCGCCATGCTCGGCGTGCAGGAGGCGGATTCGGAGGTCTGGCTTTCGCCGGCGCGCAATCCCGACCGCAAACTGAAATTCACCTGGGAACTGATCCGGATAGACGATCTCCTGGTCGGCATCAATGCGGCGCATCCGAACAAGATCGTCGCCGAAGCGATCGAAAGCGGGAAAATCGCAGAACTCAACGGGTATGGCACGCTCCGGCGTGAGGTCAAATACGGCAAGAATTCACGTATCGACATTCTGCTCTCCGACAGTGGCAAACCGGATTGCTATGTCGAGATCAAGAACGTGCATCTGATGCGGATGCCGGGCCGCGCAGAATTTCCCGATTCCGTCTCGACCCGGGCCGCGAAACACCAGCGCGAGCTGGCGGAGATGGTGAAACAGGGCGCGCGTGCCGTCACCGTGTATTTGTGCCAGCGCGAAGATTGCGACAGCTTCACCCTGGCTGCGGATATCGACCCGGATTATGCCGCCGCCGTCTCCGCCGCGCGCGTAGTCGGCGTTGAATCGCTGTGCTACGCCTGCATCCTCACGCCCGAAGCCATTACGGCTGGCCGGCGGATCGAAATTGACGCTGAACCGCCCCCTGAACCAAGGACATAGAAGATGCTCGAGCTTTATCACGCCAATCATTCGACCTGTAGCCAGAAGGTCCGCCTGTGCATCGCGGAAAAGGGACTAGACTTCAAAGGTCACCTGATTGATCTCGGCGCCAAGGAGCAGCTCGACCCGTATTACATGAAGATCAACCCGAATGGCGTCGTGCCGTCGCTCGTCCATGATGATCTGGTCATCATCGATTCCAGCGTGATCTGCGAATATCTCGACGAGGTCTTTCCTGAAAGTTCGCTGACACCGGACAACGCCTATGACCGCGCGCGGATGCGACAATGGATGCGCTATATCGAGGAAGTGCCGACCGCAGCGGTGCGGTTCCCGTCCTTTAACATGGCGTTCCTTCCCCGGTTCGACGGGCTCGATGAAGAAAGTTTCATCGCCGAACAGGCTGACGTGCGCCCGTTACGCAAGGGATTCTTCCGGCGCATGGGCCCGACAGGTTTTACCGACGAGGATATCAAGGAATCCTTCGACCGGATCACCAGGACCGCAGAACGCATGGAAGAGGCCCTGGCAAACGGCCCATGGCTGCTGGGTGACATGTATACGCTGGCCGACGTCATCGTTGCGCCGCTGATCGACCGGATGGTGGATCTCGGAATGGCAGACCTCTGGGAACAATCCTGCCCACGTGTCACTGACTGGTACGCCCGCATTCAGGCGCGTCCCGCCTTTGCCGAGGCATTCTATTCCGGCGCGCGACTGACCGAGTTTCTCGACATCCGCCCCTGGTCCAAGCACGCGCACGGCTAAAACGTTCCGGGGGACCCTCTGCTTCCCGGGTTAAGGGACTATATACGGTCTTGCTGGATACAGTCCCGCTGGACCCTGAGGGTCTCTAGGCCTTATAAACGATGAAATTCCGAGACAGGACGATATGAACGAGACGTTCACCCCCTATAACGAACCCGATGCTGGCGTACCGGCCGGGATCGTGATTCACGGCCCCGCCGAGTTCGAGGGAATGCGCAAGGCCGGCCGTCTGGCCGCCGAATGCCTCGACATGATCACCGAACATGTCGTTCCCGGTGCCACGACGGACGATCTGAATCGGATCTGCCATCTGTTCACGCTGGATCATGGTGCAGTGCCCGCGCCACTCGGCTATCGCGGGTTCCCGAAATCGATCTGTACGTCTGTAAACCACGTGGTCTGCCACGGCATTCCCGGCGACAAGGTGCTGCGCGAAGGCGACGTTGTGAATATCGATGTCACCCCCATCCTCGATGGCTGGTACGGCGATTCATCGCGCATGTATCCGGTCGGCAAGATCGGCGTAAAAGCGCAACGGCTGATCGACATCACTTATGAATCCCTGATGAAATCGATCGATATCGTCAAACCCGGCACGACACTGGGCGATATCGGCCACACCATTCAGTCCTTCGCGGAAGGCAACCGGTTCTCCGTGGTGCGCGATTTCTGCGGTCACGGACTGGGGCGCACGTTCCATACCCCGCCGAGCGTTCTGCATTACGGAAACCCGGGCGAGGGCCTGGCGCTCCGTGAAGGCATGTTCTTCACTATCGAGCCGATGGTGAATGCCGGGCGACCCGAAACCAAGATCCTGTCGGACGGCTGGACCGCGGTCACCAAGGACCGTTCGATCAGCGCCCAGTTCGAACATACGCTGGGTGTCACAGCAGATGGCGTCGAGATATTCACGCTCTCGCCCAAAGGATACGACAAGCCGCCCTATGGCGGCTGACACCCTGCGAACTCCGTCTATCTAGTACCCCTCCAGAAAAACCACTTCGGGCGCCTTCGGCAAATCGCGCAGGCTGAGCATTATCAAGCTCGACGGGTGTTTGCGCACCGGCCAGATCTTCTGCGCGCGGGCGATAAAAGCCTCCACGCCGCCATCGATCCGAAATGCATCCGGATAATCGGATCTCCCTACGTGGCGCGGTCGCCTTAAGCGGCGCCCGTTGGAGCAGGATATGGGTTAGGGCGACCTGAAATTATGGCGGAATTGGGGCAGAATTCGAATCACTGCCAGTCCCGCAATTTACCGTTCAAGCTCATAATTGACCGTGGCCACCATACGCACCGTCTTTTCGATCGACCGGTTCTCGAGACCGTTTCCCCGGTCGCACGGCAATATCTCGAAAACTCCCTGTCTGGCACGGCGTATTGCGCCGACCCGGCTGCCGGAATCCTTAGCGAAACACGCCGCCGCTATCCGCGCATTCCGGTTCGCCTTGGCGATCATCTCCGGCTTGACGAAATTCAGCCTGGCAAAGAAATATAACGGTCCGCCCCCGTCGGAGACGACGATCCCAAGCTATACAAGATCGCCCACCCTGCCGCTTGCCACCTTTATGCGCGCGACATCGCTTGGGCGAACCCGAATGGTCTGCGCGACGATGCATCTTTCCTTGGCGATCCGTTCGCGGCGATAATCCTGTGCCAGAAGACCCTTGACTTCAAGCCGGACGAGCGAAATCTCTTCCTCCCGGAAACCGGAGGCGATCAGAAACGCCCGTATCGCCGCGCTGTCTTTGTCGACCGTCGCCTGAACACCATCCAGCGCATCGCCAGTCGCGGTAAAACGGAGAGACCATGTTGCAAGATCAGCCAGGGCCTCTTTTTCGGCCAGACCTTTAACGACTCCAGACCGGACGGCGCTCTGTGCGCTAACGATGCCCTGGCCGAGCAGATATCCCCCCCGCCGCGCCGCCGCCGCCGATC
>CAJIYX010000033.1 GCA_905181725.1 Alphaproteobacteria bacterium UBA830 | reverse complement strand
CCGGCCAGATGTTCGGGATGAAATACTGTTTGCCTTCGGGCCCGTTGAAATAGGGCTCGTCCGGCCAGTCCTGTGGACCGTAATGATAAAATTCCTTGAGGTCGGGCGTCGCGTCCGCGCGGACGGTGCGGCCGAGCGATTCACCCTGCATAACCCGCAGGCCACGCGGCGTATCCAGCACCGGATGAATCGTCTCGCGCTTGACGGGTTCAGGCTGCTCGAAAAAGCTGTGCGACGCTTCGCGCAAATCCTCGACAAGGTGATGACCTACGCCATGCCCGGAAATCGCAAAAAAGCCGATTTCAGTACAGGCCTCGGCAACCGCCTTGGCGACCGCTTTCTTGCCTTCAGGGTCGCCGGACAGGAAGGGCGAAATATCAATAATCGGAACGGTGTCTAAAGACATGATCGGCATCTCCGGGTTCGCGGAATAACCTCGAGTTTATCACCCGCCGCGAGACGGGACCAGAACCGCGTGGGTCCCTATTCGGTTCCGATCGATTTCCGGCCCAGCGTAACCCGCACACCCTCAAGCGGGGGTAGCTCGGTTTTCTTGCCAAAGAGCCTGGCAATCTTCGCGAACAGGGTACGGATAGCGTGCCACAGTTTCGGCAGTAGCCAGATTGCCAGCAGGATAAACACAACCAGAACGCCGATGAACACCGCCGGGTAGGAAAGGGCCAGCCAGAGACCGCCGAACACCGCGACGTCTTCCGACACGGACGCCGTCCGGTTCGAGAACGGTTCAGGCGATGTGTTTATCAACAGGCGACTGCCGGCCTTGATCGTCTGCGTGGCGGCTGTGAGGACACCACCGCCTGCACCGGCGGCTAGCATTTCGGCGATACTTGCATCGGCAAACACGCTGGCCGCAAGAACAGCGCCTCGGGAATGTGGATGAAGTAATGGATGGTGTTCCAGGCGGCATCGACCCCGGGGATTTTGTCGGCGAAGAATTCGACCACATACATTGCGCCGGCGGCGGCAATTATCCAGGGGTTTTCCAGTACCTCAAGGCTGGGTGGCAGGTCCATCGACCCGGTCGCTCCCATGATGCCAAGCATGGCACAGGTGGCATACAGGTTCAGGCCACTGGCCCAAGCGGCACCCATCGACAGGGCGATTAATGCCGTAATATCCATCCTACTACTCTAACTCCTACCTATTGGACTTCATCCTATAATATGGGCATTTTGAGGGAAATCTCAGCAAAGAAGTTGAATCGTTGACAGAACCCTATGAAAAGAACAGACATTTTTCGGTGCTTGGCGCAGGTATTGTGGGGCTTTGCTGTGCGGTTTCGCTGCAGAAAGACGGCCACAGGGTAACGCTGGTCGACCGGATGGATCCCGGCACCGGCACGTCTTTCGGCAATGCCGGGCTGATCCAGATCGACGCCGTTGTGCCGATCGCGACGCCGGGAGTTCTCCGCAACGTGCCGCGCATGTTGCTGGATCCGAAGGGGCCGCTCGTTGTCCGCTGGCGCTATCTTCACCGCATTGCGCCGTGGCTGGCTAAATTCGTTCTGGCGGCACGACCCGACAGCGTGGAACGTATATCGATGGCGCTGGCGTCGCTGCTGGACAGGTCGAACGATGCCTGGCTTGAACTGATAAGGGCGGCAAGCGCCCAGGAGATCTGGCGGCAATCCGGAGAGCTCCATGTCTACCGGAAAAAAGAAGCATGGGACGAGGCGCAACCGACGCATGATCTGCGGCGCCGCCGTGGATCGTTGCTTGAAGACCTGACCGTCGAAGAGATGCGCCAGCTCGAACCCGCGCTTTCGCCCGATCTGTATCGCGGCGTGTTCACCCCCAACGCAAATTCGATTACCCACCCGCTGCACCTCTCTGAAAAACTGTTCGCGCTGTTCCGCCGAAACGGCGGCGAATTCATCAAAAATAATGTCGCCCGGATTGAAACCGGCCCGGACGGAGAACCATCGCAGCTGATCGGGGAGGGCGAGACGCGACCGCTCGATGCCCTGGTGATTGCCGCCGGCGCATTCTCGAAGCCTTTTGCGAAATCGACCGGTGCGTCCGTGCCGCTCGACACCGAGCGCGGATATCACCTGTGGCTGCCCGATCCCCGGGTCGAGATGCGCCGACCCATCATCGTCGGCGATCACCGGTTCGGGATTGTGCCGATGACCGGGGGATTGCGTCTCGTCGGGACGGCGGAGTTTGCCGGGCTCGATCTGCCGCCCTATTGGGACCGCGCGGATATCCTTGCCGAACTTGCCGACCCGTTCGTCCCGGGTCTCAATCTCGATGGCGCGGAGCGTTGGATTGGCTACCGGCCATCACATCCCGACAGCCTGCCGGTAATCGGCCGCGCGCCCGGGCGAAAAGATGTTTATCTGGCCTTTGGCCATGGTCACCTCGGGCTGACAATGGGGGCCATTACCGGCGAGCTTATTGCCGACCTGGCGGCCGGCCGGGCGCCGGCGATCGATCTTGCCCCGTTCCGGGCCGAAAGATTCTGACGGAGAAAACCAAATGCTTGTTCAGGCGAATATCCTCACCGATATCGTTACCACCATTTTTGAGAAATCCGGTAGTCCGCTCGATGAAGCGTCGCTGGTTGCGGGCTCGCTCGTGAAAGCCAACCTGATGGGGCATGACAGTCATGGCGTCGGTCTAGTGCCGACCTATGTTCGCCACATCCAGGCAGGGTTGCTCATTCCCGGAACGTCCGCCGAATGCGTGAAGGATGACAGCGCGATCATGATGTTCGATGGTCGCCGGGGCTTCGGTCGGCGAGCGGGCGGAGAGGCGATGGCGGCGGCGGCGGAGCGATGTCGCGAAACCGGTGTCGTGCTGATGACGCTGCGCAACGCTCATCACATCGGGCGTATCGGCGCCTATGGCGAAATTGCCATGGAACACGGGATGATCTCGCTGCATTTCGTCAACGTGATCGACCATGGACCGACGGTGGCCCCGTGGGGCGGCGGCGAAGCGCGCTATGTTACCAACCCGGTCTGTATCGCGGTTCCGGGTACGGAGAATACACCGCCAACACTGCTGGACATGGCGACGAGCCTCATCGCGCTCGGCAAGGCGCGCGTAGCCCTGTCAAAGGGCGAACAGATGGCCGAAGGCCTGATGATAGATGCGAACGGCAAGCCGACGACCGATCCGTCGGTGATGTATAACGAGCCAAAGGGGGCCTTGTTGCCCTTTGGTGATCACAAGGGGTCCGGTCTTGCACTGATGTGCGAACTGCTTGCCGGCGGCCTGTCAGGCGGCGGAACCATTCAGCCGAACAACCCGCAGCAAAAATCGATCATCAACAACATGTTCACCATCGTCATCGATCCGGCGCGGCTGGTCGATATGACATGGCTGCGCAGCGAGATCGATGCGACGGTCGATTATGTAAAATCAGCCCGTCCTGCTGATCCGGATAAGCCCGTTATTGTCGCGGGCGATGCCGAACGGGCGCGGACGGCGGAGCGGATGGCAGCCGGCATCGAAATCAATGATGAGGCTTGGACCGAGATGCGCGAGACGGGCGAGGGCCTCGGGATGGAAAGTCGCGTTTTCGAGGCTTCGTGACCTGAAATCAGCTCTTCAGGTCGACCGTGACTGATGGAATTGTATCAGCCGCTTCGGCGAATTCCATCGGAAATCCGCCTATGGACCCGACCCCCTTCGCATCGAGACGTATATCGATATCGGCATTGGCGACGGAGAGTTCATGGATGGTTATCTGACGGGTCGCCAGCGCCGATAATCCGATCCGCAG
>CAJIYX010000032.1 GCA_905181725.1 Alphaproteobacteria bacterium UBA830 | reverse complement strand
TCCGACGGCACGCCCTGACGGACGAGCTCGCGGGCAACCGCATTGGCCCGGTTGAACGAGACGTTGAAGTTCACAAGATGATGCTGCACCGGATCCATGTTCCGGGTCCGGCTGCTGGCATGGCCCTCGACGCGGATCGCCCCGCCCCGCTGCCGGTACATGCCCACAATCTGTCGAACCTGCTTGCGGGCTCCGGACGTCAGCGACGCCGATCCGGACTTGAAGCGGACCTTGGCGAACGGATCCGGCCCGCCGGGGGCCGCACCGTTCGAAAACGTTCCTGAAATCCGCGGTAGCGGCGCGCCAAAGCCCGACGCTGCTGCCAGTTGCCGTCTCCCGGCACCCATAGCAGCCGCGATATCAGCCGGCGGTGCGCCGAAGGTCGGATTGCCGATCCGCGCAATCGACCGGACGTTCGGGTTCCGACGCGCGGCAAACGGCGGAACGGTATTCGCACCGGCGGCCGGTGCGACGGGTGGAGGGGGCCGCGGGGCGAATTGCGGCGGACGTGAAACCGGGGCCTGTGAAATCCTCGCCTGTGATATCGGTGAAGGTGCCGACCCGGCAGCGGGTGTGATACGCGCCATCGGCGTCGGTGGGGCCGGCAACGGCGGAACAGCACGTTGTCCGACCGCAGGCGCTGACGCGGCGTTGGCGGCAGCCCGGACCTGACGCGAAGCTGCGGATGGCGGCGGCGGTGGCGGTGCGGGCACCGGTGCCGCGCTTTGGCGGCGAATGACATCCTTCGAATATTCCGCGTTATCGCGATCAGCCCTCAGGCTGTCTGCGAGACGCTTGCGCTCTTCCTCGCTCGGTGCTCTCGGGCGTTCCGGCACACTTGCAAGAGTGGGAAAATCCTTATCTTCGCCAGGTATTTTAGCCGCCGCGGTCGCCGCCGATTCGCTAGTTTGAGCCTCGGAGTCACTTCCGAACCACTCCGTAGGGTCTACCCAGTCAGGTGCGGAGGAGCAGCCGGCAAGCAGCATCACAGCCGCCAGCGGCGCTACTGCACGCGCGAAACGGACACCATTACGCGATTCAGGATTTCTGTCCCGGCCCGATTTCATCAGATGCAAGTCCTTGTATCTATTCACTTTAATAATACCAAGTTTGACTGTCGCCCGCCAGCAACGATTATTGTGCAATGCAATATCATCGGCTACTATATTTCCGTTGTGTTGAGCCATGATTCGATAATTATGAGGTCGATTCCAGCCCAACTCGCCCGCAAATTATACCCTATGACGCGAAACGCAATAAAGGATCGCCAGATGGCCACCGACACGCCGAATGCAGGCAACATACCGGACGCCGGGGAACTGACCGCAACGCTGGGCAAGATCGCTGAACAGAGCCAGCGCATGGTCACCGATTTTATGGCACGCCAGACGGCTGAGGACGGTCAGATGGATACGGACAAAAATCAGGATCCACTGAATATCGGCGATGCCTTCCTGCAGATGACCCAGCGCATGTTGGACGACCCCGCGCGTCTCGCAGAGGCGCAGGTCGGATTGTGGAACAACTACATGGAGCTGTGGCAGCACACCGCCAACAAGATGATGGGCCAGAATGCTGAGCCGCTCGTCAAACCCGAAACGGACGACCGCCGGTTCCTCGATTCCGACTGGGAAGCAAACCCGGTCTTCGACTTCATCAAACAGTCTTACCTGATGACGTCCAAATGGATGATCGATTCAGTGCGCGAAACCGACGGGCTCGACGATGAGACCGCGCGCAAGGTCGATTTTTATACCCGCCAGTTTGTCGATGCGATGGCGCCGACGAACTTCGCGATGACAAACCCCGAAGTCCTGCGTGAAACCGTCGATTCCAAAGGCCAGAACCTGATCAACGGTCTGTCGAACCTGCTCGACGACCTTGAACGCGGTGACGGCCAGCTAAAGATCAAGCATGTCGAGGAAGACGCGTTCGAGATCGGCGTCACCGTTGCCACGAGTCCCGGCAAGGTGGTGTTCCAGAACGAGCTGTTCCAGCTTCTCCAGTTCTCGCCGCTGACCAAAAAGGTCCGCAAGACGCCCCTGCTGATCGTGCCACCGTGGATCAACAAATATTACATCCTCGACCTGCGTGAAAAAAATTCGTTCATCAAGTGGGCGACCGAACAGGGACATACCGTGTTTGTCGTCTCCTGGGTGAACCCGGATGCGCGTCTCGGCACCAAGACGTTCGAGGATTACATGCTCGACGGTCCCGTGGCTGCCGTCGGCGCTGCCTGCAACGCGGCGGGATCCGACAAGGTCAACATCATCGGCTACTGCATCGGCGGCACCATGACCGCCGCAGCGCTCGCCTATATGGCGGAAAAAGGCGATGACCGCGTCGCAAGTGCGACGTTCTTCACGACGATGGTGGATTTCGAGGAACCGGGTGAGCTCGGCGTCTTTATCGACGAGGAACAGCTTGCCAGTCTTGAAGACAAGATGGGTGAGCGCGGATATCTCGAAGGATCCGGGATGGCAAGCACGTTCAGCATGCTGCGCGCCAACGATCTGATCTGGTCCTTCGTGATCAACAACTATCTGCTCGGCAAGGAGCCCTTCCCGTTCGACCTGCTGTTCTGGAACGCGGATTCAACCCGGATGCCCGCCGTCATGCACTCCTACTATCTGCGCAAGATGTATCAGGAGAACGCGCTGGTAAAACCGGGCGCGCTCGAACTCGGCGGGGTCAAGATCGATCTGCGTAAGATCAAGGTGCCGGTCTATATCCTGTCGACCAAGGAAGATCACATCGCACCGTGGAAATCGACCTTTGCTGCGACCCAGATCTATAGCGGCAACACGAAGTTCGTGCTCGCGTCCTCCGGCCATATCGCCGGTGTTGTGAACCCGCCGGTATCTGACCGCTACAGCTACCGGACCAACGCCAAGAAGGCGAAGACACCCGCCGTATGGCTGGAAGGTGCGACCGAGCATAAGGGGTCATGGTGGCCGGACTGGGACAAGTGGGTTAAGAAATTCGCGGGTACTCAGGTTGCCGCGCGCGAGCCCGGCAAGGGCAAGTTCAAGGCGATCGAGGATGCGCCCGGTTCCTACGTGAAGGTGCGCTCTTCGCAGGAAAGCTGAGCACGGATCGACAAGCCCAGGATCGACAAGCCCGAGCCCGCGTATTCCTATGCGGTCCCGTCAGGGACATACTGCGCCGATGAAATCTTCTCCGCTCATCATCGCGCTTGGCGGCATGATCGCCATGGCCGCCACCATCGGCATCGGGCGCTTCGTCTATACGCCGATCCTGCCCTACATGGCCGACGCTCTGGCGCTGACCAAGGGTGAGGCCGGGCTCATCCCCGCGGCCAATTTTCTTGGCTATCTCATCGGTTCGCTCATGGGTGCAACCGTCGTCATGCGCGGCGACCGGCGACGTTGAACACTGTGGGCGCTCGCTCTCAGTGCGGCGACAACAGCCGCGATGGCGCTCACCGTGTCTGTCCCGGCGTTTCTGCTGCTCCGCTTTGTCGGCGGTGCGGCCAGCGCCTTCGTGATGGTGTTCGGATCGGCCATCGTGTTCGACCGGCTGGCGGCCGCGGGACGCTCGGAGCTGACGCATTATCATTTCGCCGGTGTCGGCATCGGCATGTCGATCTCCGCGGTGCTGGTTTCCGGTCTCGGCGCCATTGGCATCGGCTGGAGCGGACAATGGCTGGCGTCCGGCGCAGTTGCTGCCATCGCGCTCGCCGCCGTCATGGTGATGATCCCGCGCAGGGCCGGCAGTATCCCTCCGCCCGCACCGAAATCCACGGCCGGGTTCGACCGCTGGATCATTCCGCTGGCGATTGCCTATGGGCTGTTCGGCTTTGGCTACGTGATCACCGCGACATTTATATCCGTGCTCGTCCGCCAGACGCCGTAAATCGCGGCGATAGAACCGGTGATCTGGCTGATCGTGGGCCTCGCGGCGGTGCCGTCGGTTGCCCTCTGGGCGTGGATCGGCCGGTGCCTCGGCAACCCCGCCAGTATCGCCCTCGCCTGCCTCGCAGAATCCGCCGGTGTCGCCGCGACGGTATTGTTCGACAGCACCGCGGCTGTGCTGATCGGCGGCGCATTGCTGGGCGGCACATTTATGGACATCACCGCGGTCGGCATGACCACCGCGCGCAAAATCTCGCTTAGCGGGCCGGGGGACGGATCCGGCAGCGACCGGCGCCGCATGCTTGGGCTGATCGTCGCGGCGTTCGGGGCCGGGCAGATGGCCGGCCCCGCCTTCGGCGGCTACATCGCCGGCATCACCGGCAGTTTCGTCGTCCCTAGCCTTGTTGCTTCGGGCGTGCTCATTGTTGCCGCCTGTCTCGTGATGACGGTGCGGATGCCGAAAGCCTGATTCTTGCGCCATTCCCAGTCAGGCGATTCCCTGCCAGGCGGTTACCGGTGACGTGCAATCCCGGCATAGTGCGGCCATGACCACCCGCCCTCTCTCCGTCGCCATTGGCGGCCTTATCGCCATGGCGGCCGTGATGGGGATCGGGCGGTTCGTCTTCACTCCCATCCTGCCCTCCATGGTGGATGCCCTGTCGCTGACCAAGAGCGAAGCCGGGCTGATCGCCGCCGCCAATTATCTGGGCTATCTGCTCGGCGCGCTCGCCGGCGCAACCGGGCTTGTCGGCGGCAACCGGCGGCGCTGGATGCTCTGGGGCATGGCCGTCAGCGTGATGACGACCGCGGCCATGGCGGCAACCACATCGCCCTCTGCGTTCATGGCGCTGCGCTTTACCGGCGGGCTAGCAAGCGCGCTGTTCATGGTGTTCGGCTCCGCGCTGATATTTGAGCGTCTCGCGGCGGCAAAGCGCTCCGATCTGTCCTTTGTATTCTTTGCCGGCGTCGGCACCGGGATCGCCGGCTCCGCTCTGCTGGTCGCCGCCCTCAGTGCCGCCGGGATCGGCTGGGACGGACAGTGGATCGCCACGGGCGGTCTCGCCATCGCCGGGCTCGTCGCCATTGTCTGGCTGATACCGCCCGCCCCGGGCGATACGCCCCCGCCCGCTCCGCCCGGCGGCAGCCGCACCGACCGGCGCATGATCCCGCTATCTATTGCTTATGGCCTGTTCGGCTTCGGCTATGTGATCACGACGACGTTTATGTCCGCCATCGTCCGCCAGACGCCGGAGATCGCGCATATCGAGCCCTATATCTGGGTGGTTGTCGGGCTCGGCGCATTGCCTTCGGTCGCGTTCTGGTCGTGGGTCGGCCGTCGCGTCGGCAACCCTGCGGGGTTTGCGCTGGCCTGCCTGGTCGAGGCAACCGGTGTGACGATCACGGTATTGGTGCCGGACCCCGCGGCGGTTCTGGTCGCCGCCGTCATGGTCGGCGGCACGTTCGTCGGCATCACCGCGGTCGGCCTGTTTGTCGCCACCGACCTTGCGCGCGGCTCCGGCGCCGATCCACGTCGCATGATCGCGCTTATGACCGGGATATTCGGAATCGGCCAGATGATCGGCCCGGCCTTTGCCGGCTACGTCGCCGAGATCACCGGCACGTTTACCGCGCCATCCCTGATTGCGGCCGGCGCGCTGGTGATCGGCGCCGGCCTCGCGCTGACGATACGGATGGGGAAATAGCGGCGCGAGAGAACTTCCGCCAAGCCCCGCAAAGTCATTCCCCCGGTCTTGTACC
>CAJIYX010000031.1 GCA_905181725.1 Alphaproteobacteria bacterium UBA830 | reverse complement strand
GTTTCGGTGTCGCGGATCGCTATAGGGGTGCCGCCGAGATCGACGGCTTTCAGTTCGGGTAAGGCCATGGCGCCAGATTACCGGGTTCGATGGCGGCTGTCTTGCCGGTCCGAACCCGGATCGGCTATTTCTTTGCTTTGCCCAGCAGTCCCGCGCGTTTGAGCACGCCGTCGAGGCGCTTTTCAAGCTCCTTCGTTGCAGCCATCATCGGCAGGCGGTGCTCGTTCTTCGGCATGATGCCGAGCTTTTTCATCATGTATTTCATGGCAATCGGGTTGGTGTCGTAGAACACCGCCTGATTGATCTCGAACAGTTCGTAATGGAACTTCTGCGCCTTTTTCAGATCGCCCTTCCAGACCGCTTCGCACATCTGCGCCAGCTTTTTTGGCTGCAGATTGCCGACCGCGTTCATTAGTCCGCACGCGCCGACCGCCATCATCGGAAAGGACAGGTCTTCAAGCCCGACGAAAATCCGGAAATCCATGCCGAAATGATCGAGGCATTCGGAGGCGAAGCCGAGATCGTCGACCGCGTGTTTCATGCCGACGAAATTCGGACAGGCTTTGGAAATTTTATCCAGCGTGTCGAGGGTCACTGACACCGCGGCCCGGCCCGGGATGTGATAGATCATCCACGGCAGCGACGTCTTCTTGCCGAGTTTTTTGTAATATTCGACCAGGCCGCGTTGGGGCGGGCGGGTGTAATACGGCGTGACGATCAGCAGCGCATCGGCTCCGGCTTTTTCGGCATGGGCCGTCAGCACGCCGGTTTCCTGCAGGTTCTGCGAGCCCGTCGCGGCAACGATCGGCAGCTTGCCGGCATTGGCCTCGATCGCGACATCGATGATGCGGTTGCGTTCCTCGACAGTCAGCGATGCGGGCTCCGACGTGGTGCCGTTGACCAGAATACCGTGCGAGCCGTTCTTGACCTGAAATTCAACCAGACCGGCATAGGCGTCATAATCAACCTTGCCGTTTTTGAACGGCGTGATCAGCGGCGGGATGGACCCCTTCAGGAAGTCCTTGGGCAGTTTCATCATGGTCTGGGTCTCCCGGCGGGATTGTTGTGAAAAAGGCGCGGCAGGCGCGCCATCGTATCTGGTTATGGGTAGCCATCCATATCGTCACCCCGGACTTATTTCCGGGTCCAGCCTTCTGTTCTCGAAGCACTCGGCCCCGGCACGAGGTCGGAATGACAGGCAGGGTTTGTTGACGGTTATTCGCTGGCTTCAAGCAGTGCCGAGGCGTTGGTCTCAAAGCCCGAATTGGCGCCGAGCACCGACCAGGGCTGCTTCAGGCTTTCCTGCCACAGGAGGCTTTCCATGAAGATGTTCAGCGGCTGGTCCTGGACCGTCAGCTCGTAGACTGATTCGTCGTAGGACGCGTGATTGTGTACGCCCCAGCCCGGTGCCGACAACATCAGATCGCCGGCTTTCCATTCATAGACCTTGCCTTCGACGGTGGAACGCCCGGTGCCGTGGAAATAATAGTTCATGGCCGACGACACATGCCGGTGCGGCTGGTCGACAATTCTCGGCGGACGCACGGTCATGGTCGCGAAGAAATTCGGCGTGGTGCCGTTGAAACGCGTCGTCATCGGGTTGAACAACAAATACAGACGGCGACCGCGATAGTCATTGCCGAGTGCGGTGAGCTTGTCGAGCTCTGCCTTCACGTCCTGCCACGGCCAGTGCAATGCACTGGAATCGACCGAGGCCGGGTTGATCAGCGTCTCATACGGCATCAGCCAGGCGCCGTCATCGTTGAGCTGGAACGTGCCATAGGGGCTTTTGGTCGTGGCGTCGGACTCGTTGGTCTCGGCGCGTTCTTTTTCCTCCTCCGCCTGTTTCTGAGCAGTGGCGAGGAGTTCCATCATCGGCGGCGGTTCTTCGTCGACGATATGAACGTTCATCTTTTCCAGCAGCGGCGCGTTTGAATAGGTCAGGCGGACATGCAGATCCTTGGAATCGTTGATGTGCCAGTAGGTGCCCATGGACGGGAAATTATAGACGTCATACTGGTTGAAGCCGATCTTCTTGCCATTGATGATCGAATGGCCTTCGCCCTGGATACAGAAATTCACTTGGGTCGAATTGTGGCGGATCGGGGCTGTCTGTTCGCCGGGCTTCAGTACTTCAAGGGTGACGCGCACGCCCGGGTTCAGACCCGGACCGACGCCGAGCTCCTGCCAGCGGGGATGCACGATCAGCGACTGGCGGCGGCCGTTCTCCGGGCGCGGCTGCTCGGCGAGACGGGCGATCTCCTCGTCGATCTCTTCCTTGGTGATCGTAACCGGTTCCCACAGATCGAGCTTTTTCGGGTATTCGTAGCCGGTGCGGTCGATAAATTTCGGGTTGTCGCTCATCGTTTTTCCTCCACATGCCCGACAATATTCATGGTTGCCGGGCGAATTCCTTAGATATCGTAGTATTCGGTGAAACGAAGAGTCAAGAAAACCTGCAATAGGGCAGGCGGGCGGCCTAGTTTTCGTCGCTGGTCAGGTTCTCGCGGACTTTTTGCAGCAGGCCCCGCAGCTGGGCGAATTCGAAATCGGTCAGGCCGCGCGTCGCAACATCGTTCACCTCGAATGCGACGGGCATCAGGTCGGCCTTCATATTGCGGGCCTTGTCGGTCAGGTAGATGTTGATGGTACGGCGGTCCTTCGGGTTGCGCACGCGCTCGATCATGCCGTTGCGCGCCAGCAGCCGCAGCGCGCTGACGGTGGTCGGTTCCGTCGTGCCGACCCGGCGGCTCAGTTCGCGCTGGCTCAGCCCTTCCTCGTCCCACAGGGTGCGCAGGAAGTACCACTGACCGGGCGTGATCTGGTGGTTCTGCAACCGATTGCGGAGCGCCTTGGCGAAAAGCAGATGTGTGTCCCGAAGAAGATATCCGGCGCTTTCTTCCGGCCGCAGGTCGGTCCGGTCTTTTGTTGCCGGTTGTTTAAGGGGCAGGTTCACGGGCGCCTCGCTCGCTCGGTTGCGGTATTAGAATTTTATTCCTTAGATATCGTATTGCTTGATAGCAAACAGAACAACCCGTTCTGCGTATTTTGCGAATCATTCGCGAATCGGGGTGCCTTTGTCGGGGTAGGAGTTTGCGATACACTTGGGATCACGGACCGGATGGAGGGGCGTATGAAAAAAAGCATAAACGATATCGGCGGCGAGGATTGGG
>CAJIYX010000030.1 GCA_905181725.1 Alphaproteobacteria bacterium UBA830 | reverse complement strand
CCGGAGAAGCCAGCGCAGATGACGCAGAGAGAGTGGCCCTGCCCGGATTGGACGGCGCATGGCTCGCCTGAAGACCGCCATCCTGATATCGGGCCGCGGATCGAACATGCAGGCGCTTGTCGACGCTGCAGCGGATACCGACTATCCAGCCGAAATCGTCAGCGTCATCTCAAACGTGCCCGAGGCTGGCGGGCTGGAGCGCGCGGCACAAGCCGGCATCTCCACGACGGCCATCGACCACCGGGACTTTGACGGCCGCGCATCCTTCGAAAACGCCCTGCACGCCGAACTGACGGAGGCGGGTGTCGAACTTGTCTGCCTTGCCGGTTTCATGCGGCTTTTGACGGCAGAATTCGTCGAGCGCTGGTTCGACAGGATGATTAATATCCACCCATCGCTGCTGCCGGCCTTCAAGGGGCTGCAGACGCACGAGCGCGTCCTGGCGGAGGGTGTGCGCTTTACCGGATGCACGGTCCATTTCGTCCGCCCGGCGATGGATGCAGGCCCCATTATCGTCCAGGGTGCGGTCCCGGTGCTGCCGGGCGACGACGCCGACAGTCTGGCAGCCCGGGTCCTGAATGCGGAACATCGATGCTACCCGCACGCGCTGCGGCTCGTGGCCAACGGACGGACTTCAATCGTCGATGAGACCGTCATCGTCGACGGTGCCGAAGGGCCGACGGATATCACCGTCAATCCGGATGACGGCGCCTCGCAACGCTTTTGACGCCAGCGCTTCACCCCGCCAATATTCCGCGCTATATCTCACTCATGAGTTTCACAATTGACTGTCAATTCAAGGAGTAAAAGCCAAATGGCCCTCGACATGGAAAAAGAAATCACCCGCCATCAAAAGGGATGGGCCGATTTCGCAAAATGGACATTTATCAGCACCGTTGCCGTTATCGCGATCGTCGGAATGATGGCGCTGACACTCGTCTAGTACCGGTCCGGCAGCAGGCTGCACCAAACAGAAAAGGGCGGGTTCTGGACCCGCCCTTTTCGATTCAGAATACTTGAGAATTAGTTGGGCGTCTTTAGCCGACGATGTCGATCCCGCGGAAGAAAAACGCGATTTCCTCGGCTGCCGTTTCCGGGGCGTCAGACCCATGTGCGGAGTTCGCCTCGACCGATTCACCGAAATCGCGGCGGATCGTGCCTTCATCGGCATTCGCGGGGTTTGTCGCGCCCATCACTTCGCGGTTCTTGGCAATTGCCTCGTCACCTTCGAGAACCTGAACGACCACCGGGCCGGAGGTCATGAATGCGACCAGATCGTCAAAAAACGCGCGTTCCTTGTGAACCGCATAAAACTGCTGCGCCTGCTCAGTCGTCAGGCACATCCGCCGCTGGGCGACAATAGACAGGCCGGCCTCTTCGAAACGGGCAGCAATTGCGCCGGTGAGGTTCCGCCGCGTTGCGTCGGGCTTGATAATAGAAAGCGTGCGTTCGGTTGCCATGGGGGCAAGGGCTCCTGTTCGTGAATTCGGCGGGCTTATAGACGCTTCCCGATAAGGGGGCAACCAATACCTTTCGCAACTACGAAATCACCGCACCCCCTGCGGGTCCAAAAACACCGTTTCAGGCACCTGGCGTCAGGCTTTCTTTTCCCAGCCACCGCCCTCTGTCTGCTGCCAGTAAGTCAGTTCATGCGCCGCATCCTTATAGGCCTTCCAGCGCCGCCTGGCGTCGGCGACCGCGGCCTCGTCCCGCCCATCGAACATTTCAAGGCAGCGGCGGTAATTTGCAACCTCGGCAGATTCGGCACCATCGGTCAGCACCAGAATATCGGCACCGTTCGGGTTTTCCTCGTGAGGCGTAATCCACACCGGCTGCAACGGCGCGTTGCCATCCAGCGCAGTGCCATGCGGCACGAACGAATCCTGATCGAACGTCCAGAGCGCGCCGTTCAACGCCTCGGCGCGCTCTGTCGACCCGGTCCGGATCACGGCACGCGCACCGCTTTCCAGGACCTTTTCGATCAGCTTCGGCAACGCGCGCTCAAGCGGCGTGTGCAGCAGATGATAAAAGCTGATCTCGGTCATCGTCGGCTTCTCAATTGCGGGTTACTCAATTACGGGCGTCTCAGCCCTCGTAATGATCCGCGACGAGGCGGTCCAGCAGCCGGACGCCAAACCCCGTGCCGCCCTTTGGCACTGTCGGGGCATCCTTGTTCGACCAGGTCACGCCGGCGATATCGAGATGCACCCATTTCACGCCATCTTTCACATAGCGCTTTAGAAACTGTGCCGCCGTGATCGATCCGGCCCATCGGCCGCCAATATTTTTCATGTCGGCGATATCGGAATTGATCAGCTTGTCATAGGCGTCACCGAGCGGCATCCGCCAGACTGGTTCGCCGACCGACTTGCCGGCACCAGTGAGCCGGTCGCAGATCTCGTCGTCGTTGGCAAACATCCCGGCGTTCTCGTTGCCGAGCGATACGATAATGGCGCCGGTCAGGGTCGCGAGGTCGATCATCGTGTGCGGTTTGTACCGATCCTGGCAGTACCACATGGCATCGGCAAGAACGAGGCGACCTTCAGCATCCGTGTTAATCACCTCGACCGTCTGACCTGACATCGTGGTTACCACATCGCCCGGCCGCTGCGCTGTCGATGACGGCATATTCTCGACCAGCCCGACCACACCGACGGCGTTTACCCTGGCCTTGCGGCCGGCGAGCGCCTTCATCAGACCGATGACGACACCCGAGCCGCCCATATCCCATTTCATGTCTTCCATGCCGCCTGCGGCTTTGATCGAGATGCCGCCCGTATCAAAGGTTACGCCCTTGCCGATGAAAGCGAGCGGCGCCCTATTTTTCGCCTTGGGCGCGCCGTCCCAACGCATGATCACCATACGCGGCTTCTGCGCCGACCCCTGTGCGACGCCCAGAAGCGCGCCCATGCCGAGCTTCGCCATCTGCTTTTCATCCAGCACCTGAATTTTCACGCCCAGTTTTTCGAGGGTCTTCGCCTGTGCAGCCAGGGTCACCGGGTAGATAATATTCGCCGGCTCCGACACCAGGTCCCGGGTAAAGAACACGCCGTCTGCGATCTTCTCGAGCGGCCCGAAAGTTTTCTTGGCATCGGCGGAATCGCGCGACGCCAAGGTCAGTGTCTTCAGGCTCGGTTTCGCATCTGGCTTTTCCTTGGTCCGGTATTTGTCGAACCGGTAAGACGCGAGTAAGGCGCCATAGGCAGCGTTCGCCGATATTTCGGATGTCTTGATCTTCGCCCCACTGACCGCATCAATCGCAATCACAGCCGATTTGTCCCCCGTGCCGGAGACCGCCTTGTACGCCCGCCCGCCGAGGGCCTGCGCCGCCAGGTCGTCAAAGCGCTCGGCATCTCCGAGCCCGATCAGCACGACACGGCCGGCACCGACGCCCGCCGGCGACATCACCGTCAGCGACTGACCGCTTTCGCCGATGAAACGACTGGCGTCGATCGCTCGGGTCAACGCTCCGTCGGCGGCCTTATCCAGGCGCTCGGCGGTGGCAAGCAGCTTGCCCCCGGAAAGAACACCGACAACGATAGGTCCGCTGCGCGGCAGAGAGGGGGCGGAAAAGCTGATTTTCATTCTGGAACTCCGGTAGATATTCGGGAAGATATTGGTGGACTGGCATGCATCGCCGTCGAGAATTCTGTTCTCTTGCAATGGCGGAATGTAACAAGCATTCCACCAAACATAAAAATTTAAATCCGGGCCCGTCGACAAACCGCGATCGCCCGGCGGAACAGCTAAATTAGGACCAATCTGCCGGCAGAGCGAATCCCGGACGGAGTTCGCGCCGATTCATCATGTAGTCGATTGTAATAATTCGAAAATTCGGTTGTGACAGTCGATTCCCAAGAACCTATAGTGCCGGCATGGGACAGCTTCATCGCTATATCTTTCGACAACTCGGCTGGTGGACGATCATTGTGTCTGTCAGCCTGACATGCATCGTGTGGCTGACGCAGTCGCTGCGGTTTGTCGAAATGATCGTCAATACCGGCCTGTCGGTGACAACCTTCGTGACATTCACGCTGCTCCTGCTGCCGTCATTTCTATCGCTGATCGGCCCGATTGCGGTGTTCGCAGCCGTCATGTTCACCTACACGAAAATGCTGAACGACAGCGAGATCGTCATTCTTCGGGCAACGGGCATGAGCCCGCTCAAAATCGGGAGACCGGCGCTTTTGCTGGCGACCCTTGTGATGTTGCTCGGCTATCTCAATTCGATTTACCTGATGCCGGCGTCGTTCCGCGAATTCAAGGACCTGCAGCGGGAATTCCGCAGTGAGCTGTCTTCGCTTTTCCTGCAGGAAGGTGTTTTTAACCCGGTTGTCGACGGTATTACCGTTTTTATCCGCGAACGCTCCGAAAGCGGGCAGCTCTACGGCATTATCATTCACGATGAACGCATTCCCGAGAAACCGGTCACCATGATGGCCGAACAGGGCGCGATCGTTTCCAGCGACAAAGGTCCGCGCGTTCTGATGGTCAACGGAAACCGCCAGGAAGTGCGCGAAGACGATGGACGCCTCTCGCTCCTGTACTTCGACCGTTACACGTTCGACCTGAGCGCGCTCAACAAAACCGAAATCGACCTCTGGCGCGAACCCAGGGAGCGCTTCCTTCATGAGCTGTTTTTCTCGCCCAAGGAGGCCGGCAAAATCTACAATTACCGCGAGCTCCGGATGGAAGGCATTTTTCGGCTTTCATCGCCGTTGCTGTATCTGGCCTTCACGGCAATCGGCCTGGCACTGCTGCTTGGCGGAGACTTCAATCGACGCGGTCAGTTTTTACGCATTCTGACAGCCGTTTGTTGCGTGACCGCGATCCAGGTGGTCGTTCTCAGCATAAAAAACCTAGGGGAAAAGACCCCGGCGCTGGAACCCGTGATGTATCTTGTCCCGATTATCGCCACCATCGGCTTCGTGATCATTATGATATCCGGCAAGCCACGAACGGGCGGCAGGAAGGCAAGCGGGAAGAACATCCCTCAGAGGGAGCTCGCAACTTGAGACTTTCACGCACATTCTCATCCTATGTCGGGCGGCAGTTTCTGTTCTCGTTTCTCGCCTTCACCGTCGGGCTGCTCGCCATCATCATGCTGTTCGACACGCTTGAGCTGTTCCGGCGCGTATCCGGCCGCCCTGAAGCGGCCGGAGCTAGAACCGTGATCTCGATGGCGCTGCTGAAGATGCCGACGGTCGCCGAAAAACTGATTCCGTTTTCAGCATTGCTCGGTGCGATGTTCGCGTTCTGGCGGCTCAACCGGTACAATGAGTTCGTCGTTGCCCGTGCAGCCGGTGTCTCGATCTGGCAGTTTCTCGCACCTCCGGTCACAATCGCGATCCTGATCGGGCTTTTCAAGATTGCGATCTTCAATCCGTTCTCCTCTGCCATGCTGCTTAAATATGAAATCCTCGAGGCGCGTTATATTCGCGGCAAAACGAGCCTCGCCGCGCTGGCCAATCAGGGCCTTTGGTTTCGCCAGTCGACCGGCGACGGGCACTACATTCTCCATGCGCGCAGCATCTCGACACGCGATGTCCGGCTGGACAATGTGATCGTCTATCTGATGCAGGACGGCGATCGTTTTGTAGGACGGATCGATGCCAAATCCGCGACGCTGGAAACCGGCTTCTGGCGGCTCGATAACGCGGTCCTGACCGAACCGAACAAGGCACCTGCCCGCTTCGATATCCGGCGGGTGCCGACCGATCTGACCAGCGGCAACATAAACGATAGTTTCGCCCCCCCCGAAACGATTTCTTTCTGGGCACTACCGGGCTTTATAAAAGTGTTGGAAAATGCCGGTTTCTCGGGTGTCAGACATATGTTGCACTGGCATACGCACCTGGCACTACCATTGATGCTTGCGGCAGTCGTGATTCTGGCTGCAACGTTCTCTCTGAGACCCATTCGCCGGGGAAGAACGGCGATTTTGCTGGTCTCGGGCGTCGGGACCGGGTTCCTGCTCTATTTCCTGTCTGACGTTGTGTATGCGCTGGGGGTTTCTTCCAAGCTGCCAGTAGTAATGGCAGCTTGGAGCCCTGCGATGGTTACGTCGTTCCTTGCGGTAGCCGTCCTGCTCCATCTGGAGGACGGCTAGCTTCATGCGCAATAGCCTGATTGCAATCGCGATAATGGCCGGGATGCTGCCTGTCGCAGCCCTGCCCGTCGCCGCGCAGACCCGTCCCCCGATCCAGACCGACGCGCCCGTGCTATTCAAGGCGGACCAGTTGCGCAACGAGCAAAAAATCGGCCTCGTCGTCGCCACCGGCAATGTGGAATTCACCCAGAACGGCAGGACACTGCTGGCGGACAGCGTAACCTATAACCAGCGGACCGACACGGTGACGGCGAGCGGCAATATCAGCCTGGTGGAGCCGACCGGCGAGGTTATCTTCGCCGACCATATCGAACTTACCGACAGCATGCGCGACGGCGTTATCGAAAACATGCGGGTGCGGATGTCCGACGACTCGCGGATTGCGGCGGCCGGCGGCCGGCGTATCGGCGGCACGCGGACCGAGTTTCGCAAAGCGGTCTATTCGCCCTGCAAGCTGTGCGAAAAAGACCCCACGCGGGCACCAATCTGGCAGGTCAAAGCGACAAAAGTAGTGCATGATCAGGAGATGCAAGACGTTACCTACCGGCACGCGTTTCTCGAATTCTATGGCGTCCCCGTCATGTACACGCCGTATCTATCGCACCCGGATCCGACGGTCGAGCGGCGGACAGGCTTTCTGGTTCCGAGCTATGGCAGCGACAGCGAACTCGGCAGGTTGGTCAGCACGCCTTACTACTTCGACATCGCCCCCAACATGGACGCAACTTTCACGCCTATCGTCACAACTAATGAAGGCGTTGTCGGGTCGGGCGAATTCCGGCATCGGCTGAGCAAGACTGGCTATGTCCTGGGGGGAAGTATTACGCATGCCAGCCGCGAGGACGGCAAAAGCAATGGACTCCGCGGTCATCTGAAGGGGGAACTCAGTCACGAGTTCGACCCGACATGGCGCGGCGGTGCCGACCTGCACCTGGCCAGCGATGACACCTACCTTCGACGGTACAATTTTGAAGCCCCGGACACCCTTGAAAACCGGGTTTATGCGGAAGGTTTTCGCGGGCGGAATTATGCATCGGCGAATGCCTATTATTTTCAGGGACAGCGATCCAACGACAATGAAAGCGAAACCCCAATCGTCTTTCCCAAGCTCGACTATAATTATGTCGGAGAACCGGGCAGCTATGGCGGTATCTGGAAATTGGATGCCAATGCCCTGATACTCTCACGGACCGGCGGCACAGACAGCCGGCGGCTTTCCGCCAAGACAAAGTGGGAATTGCCCTATATCAGCCGCCTGGGGGAAGTTTACCGACTTTTTGGATCGCTGCAGACCGACG
>CAJIYX010000029.1 GCA_905181725.1 Alphaproteobacteria bacterium UBA830 | reverse complement strand
ATGGCGGGCATCACGACGGTGATGGACATGGAGATGGAGATGGAGATGGAGATGGAGATGTTGAGGCGGTTAGTGCCGCGCAGGGGTCGTGGCGCGACCGCATCGCCGAAGCGCCGCTATTCTGCCTGGTCCCGCTCTGGATTACGGCCCTCGGCTGTATTGCACTATTTGTGTTTGCAGACGAGCTCTACAACATGCTCTTGCCGATCGTGAATTGAGGAAACAGGGATGACCGACCAGACACCTCACACCCCCGACAACAGTGGCCGGAAATACTGGCTCGACAATCCGAAGAACGTCGACAAGGTTTACTGGAGCGTCATCGTGGTCAGCGTGCTGCTGTTTTTCGCTGACGCGCTGTATGACAAGCATCCCGAATTCGGCATCGAGAAGGTCTTCGGCTTTTACGGCATTTACGGCTTTGTCGCCTGCGTCGGGCTGGTGCTGGCGGCGAAGGGCCTTCGCTTGCTCCTGATGCGCGGCGAGAATTACTACGACGACAAGACGAAGGGTGATTCCTGATGGTACTGGGGATCCCACCCGGCCTATTTCTGATTGCCGGCGCCCTGCTTGTCCCGCTATTCCGCGGACGCTGGCGCCAGATGTACATGCTGTTTCTGCCCCTCGCCGGTCTGTGGTGCCTGGTTGACGGCCAAAGCGGCACATTCTTTGCATTCACGTTCATGGAATACGAAATCGTTCCGGTCCGGGTCGATCCGCTCAGCCTGATATTCGGCTATATCTTCCACATCGCCGCCGCGCTGAGCGTGGTCTACGCTTGGCATAACGACGACATCGTCGAACAGATGGCCGGGCTCGCCTATGCGGGCTCCGGCATTGGCGCGGTCTTCGCCGGCGACCTGATTACGCTTTTCGTGTACTGGGAAGCGATGGCGGTTACGTCGGTGTTCCTGATCTGGGCACGCCGTACGGAGGCGTCTTATGCCGCCGGTATGCGCTATCTGATCATCCAGGTGGGTTCGGGCGTGCTGCTGCTATCGGGAGCGATCCTGATGGCCCACGAGACAGGCTCTATCGCGTTCGAAAAGATGACGCTCGGGAGCCTCGCGACATGGCTGATCCTGATTGCATTTGGGATCAAATGCGCCTTCCCGTTCATGCATAACTGGCTGCAGGATTCCTATCCCGAGGCCACGGTGACGGGCACGGTGTTCCTGTCGGCCTTTACCACCAAATGTGCGGTATACGCGCTGGCGCGCGGTTTTCCCGGCGAAGAACTGCTAATCTATGTCGGCGCGGCGATGACGGCCTTCCCGATCTTCTATGCGGTAATCGAGAACGACCTGCGCCGGGTGCTAGCATATTCATTGAACAACCAGCTCGGCTTTATGGTGGTCGGCGTCGGCATCGGCACGACGCTGGCGATCAACGGAGCCGCCGCCCATGCCTTTGCGCATATCCTGTATAAAGCGCTGCTGTTCATGTCGATGGGTGCCGTGCTGTACCGGGTCGGCACCGTGAAAGGCTCGGAGCTCGGCGGGCTCTATAAATCAATGCCGTTTACGACCGTGTTCTGCATCATCGGAGCCGCCTCGATCTCGGCATTTCCGTTGTTTTCGGGCTTTATCGCCAAATCGCTGACGCTTTCGGCGGTCGCTCATGAAGGCTATCTGGCGATCTGGATGATCCTGCTGTTTGCCTCCGCCGGGGTGTTCCACCATTCTGGCATCAAGATCCCTTATTTTGCCTTCTTTGCGCATGATTCCGGCAAGCGCTGCAAGGAAGCACCGCTGAACATGCTGATTGCCATGGGGATCACCGCCTTTATGTGTATCGCAATCGGCGTCTATTCACCGTGGCTTTACAGCCTGCTGCCCTACCCCGTTGAATACCAGCCCTATACGCCAAGCCACGTAATCGGCCAGTACCAGCTGCTGATGTTCTCCGCGCTCGCCTTTGCCGTGCTCATGCGGTTCAAGATCTACCCGCCGGAGCTGAAATCGGTGAACCTCGACTTCGACATCACCTATCGCAAATGGCTGCCGGCAATCTACCGCGGCATGATCAACCTCACCCGGGACGGCTGGCAGAGCATCCTGGAAGACCTGCGCAGGGGCGTGCAACGGGTCGTCGCATACATGTTCCGCCATCATGGCCCGGAAGGCATTCTGGCCCGGACCTGGCCAACAGGGTCGATGGCACTATGGGTGGCTGTGCTTCTGGGCGGTATTCTGCTGCTTTATTACGTTTGACGGCGAACTGAACACGGCGTGTCGGGACAACCGCATCACGCTGTCTTCGGTCGAGCCCGGGAATCGATGCGGTTGTAAACTGGTGTTCGATCCCCACGCCGAGCCGTGACAATCAGACCTGATCACGCATACAGATCGGGTCACGATGAAATCCCCTCCAGGAGATCCCCTTCAGGATATGCCCGGCGCTGCCCCCTCAGCGCCAGGCTTTTCTTTTGACTAATCTTAGAGGGTGGGCGCGATGACCAACAACCTCAAAGACACCCTCTGGATGCTCGCCGCCGGCATCCGGGCCGCCGTTTTTTATGGGCGTATTTTCGGTGCAAATTTCATGGCACTCTGCCCGATGATTTGCCCCTGCCGGAGCAACCTATGCCGCCAAACCCCGTCCTTCCCACGCGTGATCCCGCAACCACCTTGTCGACCGAAACCCGGCACTCCGCCGCACCGTCACGGTTGGCAACGCGGAGGTGGCCGATATCGATATCGGCGAAGGCGACCCCCTCGTCTTTCTCCACGGCAACCCGACATCGTCCTTTCTTTGGCGCAATGTCGTGCCCCATGAGGAAGGCATGGGCCGAATCATTGCGCCCGACTTCATCGCCCATGGGCATTCGAGCACATCGCCGAACGATGCCTATTATTCCAAGGACAACATTGCCTATTTCGATGCGTTCTTCGAAGCGTTCGACCTGATGAGCAACGTCACGCTCGTCATTCATGACTTGGAGGGCGGCCGTCCGGTTTTTCCGGGCCGCACGATTCCCGGAACAGATCAAGGGCATCGGCAATATGGAAGCCATGGTGTGGCCGCGAAACTGGACAGACATCCCTGCCGACTGGGTCGAGAACTTCAAACATTTCCGCACATGCGAAGGCACCAAGGCCACCACCGAGGACAATTTCTTCACCGGAGTGATGCTGTTCGAACGTGGCATTCTCCGCAACCTCAGCGAGGTCGAGAAAACCGTCTATCCCGAGCCTTTCACCCGGTCCGGTGACACCAGCCCGCCCCGCATTATCATGCCCAACGATGTCCCGTTCGACGGTGAGCCGGCGGAGAACGCAGCCCTGGTGAAGATCTATTCGGACTAGCTGAAGGAAACTGGTACCGCAAAGCTGTTCATCAACGTCACCGGAGGCCACGGCCTTGCGGGTGCCACCCCCGACTTTGCCCGCACGTTCAAAAACCAGACCGAGGTGACGGTCAACGCGCGTCTCTACATGCAGGAAGATATGCCCGACGAAGTCGGTACAGCGATCGCCGACTTCATCCGAAGCCTGCGCGGCTAAAAACGGCAGATCTGTCATGCAGACCTTTGGGCCCGGATACCCGAAATGCAAATTTAACGTCGATTAAACACTGCGGATGCCCTACCTAACATGTATGTTCTGCACATCATGGCGATCGGCGAATTCGAGGAGGGGTAAATGACCGACTACTGGGCGAACAAAATGATTTTCGACCTACAGGGACCGGATGGAAAGGACCAGTGGATCAATCACCGGGCCGAAATCGTATCCCGATACCAGCTCTTGCCCGAGGTCGAACAGGCATTCCTCAACGACGATATCGGAACCCTGATCCCGGTCATCAATCCGTACCTCATGCGGTTTTTCCTGTTGATGCTGGGGTATGACGACGCCAAATCGATTGCAGTACTTGAATCGTTCCAGACGGAAGAACAAAGGAAACGGGTCAATGGCTAAACTCGTCGGCAGCTTTGCCGCTTCACACGCCCCGAATATCGCCCGCTCTTGGGATACCCTCAAGGACGAGACGCGCGACTGGCTTACCACCCGCTATGACGACCTCGGCAAGCGGGTCAAAGCGCTTGAGCCGGATGTGCTGGTGATCCATTCCAACGATCACTGGATCAATTTCTTCCTCGAAAACATGCCCGCCTTCCTGATCGGGGTCGGCGAGGAACATGACGGACCGCCCGAGCCGTTCATGCAGCCCATCTTTAACGGTCGCACGTTCCCCGGTCATGCGGGGCTGGGTAGTCACCTGCTCGAATTTGCGATGGAGGCTGATTTCGATCCCGCATATTCGCACCGCATCAAGGTCGATCACGGTATCGGTATTCCGCTCTGGCGCATGGGCTTCGACACGTTGCCCCCGGTCGTTCCCGTATTCCTTAACCTAATGGAAGAACCCTTCCCCACACCAAAACGCTGTCTCGCCTGGGGACATATGATCCGCGAGGCCATCGAAGCCTACCCGGAGGATCTACGCGTCGTCGTGCTTGGCACGGGCGGTCTCAGCCATTCTATCGGCGAAACCACCATGGGCTGGATCGACGAGCCGTTCGATCACGCCTGCATGGAACTGTTCAAAAGTGCATCCGATGAAAAGATCGCGTCCGAGCTTGCCCGGATGCTTAAGGAAACCGGCAATGGCGGCGCCGAGGTCCGGTCATGGTCAGTCGCACATGGCGCGGCGGGCGGAAAAGGCTTCGAGATGATTGACTATATTCCGATGCCGGAAACACTCATCGGGTGCGGTCTGGCAGAATGGAAATTTGCCGCCTGAAGACAGAACAGGTAGCGAATTACTTTTCAGGAACCGCAGCTAGAACACATACTATTGTATATTTTTGGGTGGATTTTAATATTTTCTTAATAAATCAAGCAGCAACTGAACGCATCCAATAACGCGTTCGGGTCATATGTTACATCTCGCTTTCGGTATCGTCCGCCTCGCCTGTCTTCATCGCCGTTCCTGCCGTCTGTAAGGGCCGCGGACGACCGACATCGGGTCCTATTTGTCAGCTCAATGCCCCGTCCTTCGACCAGCAGGTTCATGGCCTGCGGCTGGCGCTTGAAACCGACGGGCTGGAATCAAACAAAGTGATGATGGACATCGAGTTCATCGTTTCAAAACGGTTTCCCAAGGCGCCCCCAATACCCGCGTTCAGGACCGCACTCGCAAACAACCTGAAAAAACTGCCGCGCTACGACGTCGTTATCGTCGGTGACGACAACGCATTTTCCTTCGCGCTGCAGGAACAGGGCGGGTTGTTTCGCAGCATTCCCCTGGTCTTCCTCGTGGTCTATAATATCGGCAAAGTGATCGCCCAGAACAACGACCCGCAGGTAACCGGGGTTGTCGAGGAAGCGTCAGACGCAGGCGCGCTCAAACTAGTGCGAGATCTCTACCCCACCGCCGAGAAAATCTACATCGGTCATAAGGAATTTACGTCGACCGGCCGTGCCAATACGCGTCGTACGCGCGCTGCGGTCCGCGTGCTTGGCATCCGGAATGCCGAGTTCATCTCGATGTCAAAACTCACCTATGACAAGCTGTGGCATCGTCTGTCCCGGCTGCCCGCCGGTGCCCCGCTGATCTTGAATGGTGCGTATCGCGACCGCCTTGGCAAAAGACTCGATTATCTCGAAGTCCTCAACAGAACGAAGGAAGCCTTCGGAGGTGCTGTATTCTCGTCTCAGCAACATGGCATTGGTCATGGCGTAGTCGGTGGCTACGTGGTCTGCCATATGGAACAGGGGCGGATCGCCGGCAACAAGGTCGTCGCAATCCTCAGCGGCGTCCTGGTTGGGAATATCAAGGTCGCCGCCCAGAGTCCGAACATATTTCTGTTCGATCACAACGAACTGGCTCGGCTCGGCCTCGAAGACCGTAAGCTTCCGTCCAATTCAGAAATTATCAACCAGCCGAAAGAGAAACTCAGGACATACGCTGAATGGCTGATCGCCGGCATGACCGCGCTCGGCCTGCAGATGACACTGATTGTCGTACTGGTCAGGACCATAAAACGCCGTCGCACCGCGGAAATAGCCCTGCGTGACAGCGAAAACCGGCTACGGGCGTTTCTAGATCATTCACCGTCCTGAATGTTCGTCAAAGACCGCGACCATTGCCTGGTAATGGTAAATGCGAGGTATCTGAAGCTTCACAACGTCAAGGAAGCGGACGTCATTGGCAAGCGCCGGGGATCCCGTCTCAGCGCGGATGAACGTTCCAAGATGGAAGCCACAGATCAGGTCGTCTTGGACTCCGCGATTCCGACGACATCAACACTTCGATTGGCTAGTCGGCATGATAACGGCAAAGATACTTACTATAGTGCCTCCATATTTTTCGTGTTCGACGCCGAAGGGCTGGTCGTCGGGGTCGGCGGCATCCACACCGATGTGACCAAACTCCATGAGCGCGAGGAGATGCTCGACCACGCCAAGGACGCCGCCGAAACTGTTGCCCAGGAGGCACAGGTTGCAAACCGGACAAAATCTGAATTTCTGGCGAGCATGAGCCATGAGATCAGAACGCCTCTGAACGGTGTTCTGGGTATGGCTGTAACTGGAGAATATCGACTTCGACCTCGGTGATATTTTGAAGGCCGTCTCGGATCTCTGGTCGCCCAAAGCGTTCGCTTCGGGTATCGGCTTCAGTCACGACACCAATGATGCGATTGCGCCGGTTCTCCTCTCCGATCCGACCAGAATCAGTCAGATCCTGTTTAACTTCATGTCCAACGCCCTCAAATATACCGAAGCGGGCAGCATAAAGATGACGGTGTCGCAGCAAAATCTGGCGGATAACTGTATTCAAACCCGGTTCGTCGTTCCCGATTCAGATGCCGGCATCCCTCCAAGATTGTGTCCACGCTTTTCCGGAAATTTACGCAAGCCGACACGTCCATCACGCGAAAGTACGGCGGTACCGGCCTTGGTCTTGCCATCAGTAAACAGCTCGCCGAAGCGATGGGCGGAGAAATCGGCGTCGACAACATCATCGGCGAGAGTGCTACTTTCTGGTTCTCGATCGTCTGTGCGGAAGGTGTGTCCAAAAACGTCGAACATGATCTCCTCCCTGACTTGGCATCCCAGATGGCTGGAGATGTCGCCATGACATCGTTGAGAATTTTCGTGGCGGAAGACAATGAGGTAAATCAAAAGGTCTTGACGGCAATACTCACCAGGGCTGGTCACAGGGTCGATATTGTCGGCAGTGGCATCGAAGTCGTGAGCGCGGTCATTCGCGGATCATACGACCTGGTATTGATGGATGTGCAGATGCCGGAGATGGACGGCGTCACCGCTACGCGGCGCATTCGTGACCTCGACGGCGATATATCGTAGATCCCGATTATCGCCCTTACCGCCAACGAGATGAAAGGCGACGAAGACACCTATCGCGCGGCCAGCATGAACGACTATGTATCTAAGCTGATGAAAAGCGAAAAACTGGCGGCGGCGATGCAGCGTCAATCCGGCGCAGAAATATCGACAGGGACCACCAACGCCCATTCCAACGCCCTATCGCCGGAGAGACCGAATGCCGACGGCACAGCTCTGCAGGATGATCTCAACCGGCTGATCAGCAATATCGATGCGGATGTCGCCTGCACTTTCACCAGCGCTTTCAGTGCGATTTCCTAGGGGCTGTCGCGCCTGCGGCAAACCGCCGCCAAGACTCGCCCTTCCCTTGCCCCGACCTCTCCGAAGCTCTACATACTATACAATTCTTAAGCGTTAAAAGACTGGAGATATCTGCCATGGAAATGACCGGCGAATATAAGATTCCGGCGCCCCGCCAAAAGGTGTGGGAAGCCCTGAATGACCCGAAAATTCTGAAGACCTGCATCCCTGGCTGTCAGGAACTCAACAAAGAATCCGACACCGAGCTTTCAGCGACGGTCAAATCGAAAGTCGGGCCGGTCTCCGCCACATTCAAAGGTAAGGTGACGCTCAGCGACATCGATGCGCCGAATGGCTATAAGATTTCCGGGGAGGGAACCGGCGGTGTCGCCGGCTTCGCTAAGGGCGGTGCCGAGGTGAATCTTGCTGATGATGGCGACGGAACCCTGCTGACATACACTGCCACCGGGCAAGTCGGCGGCAAATTGGCGCAGATCGGCTCTCGCCTGATCGATTCCACGGCAAAGAAAATGGCCAACGAGTTTTTCGGCAAATTTGCCGACGTTGTCGGCGATGCCAACGCAGCCCCCGAGGCATCTTCTTCAGCAGAAGCAACGACACCTGCGGCAGCGGAGCCCGAACCGGCTGCAATTCCCACAGCATCGCCTGCAGCCGCGGAACCTGCGAAATCAGGCGGCGGCATAAGTCCCGTGGTCTGGGTCGGCGGTCTGATCGTCGCGGTTATTGTCGTTTTGGCAATGCTGATCTGACGACGGGCAGGCTACTTCGGCATTTCCGCTGTCTAAAAAAGTTTGGGCGCTTGACCTGACCTGTTAGCGGCGGTTTACTGCGCTAAATTGGGGGTCACGCAGGATCTGGGATTAATAGTCCTGAAATGCGTCACGGCGGTTAAACGACGGGCTAAACAGCGGTTAAAACAATCGGGAACGCCGTGTTCCCGATGAATAATGGAGGCTTCTATGGCGACAACGACTGTCTCGATGACAGTGAATGGCAAGCAGGTTTCGGCGGAAGCTGAGAACCGCACGCTTCTGGTTCAGTATCTGCGCGAAAGTCTGGGCATGACCGGCACCCATGTCGGTTGCGATACGTCCCAGTGCGGCGCCTGCACCGTTCATATTGACGGTCTGCCAATCAAATCGTGCACGATCCTCGCCCGTCAGGTCGACGGCAAAGATGTCACTACGATCGAGGGCCTCGCCGATGGCGACACCCTGCATCCGATGCAGGAAGCCTTCCGCGAAAACCACGCCCTTCAGTGCGGTTTTTGCACCCCCGGCATGGTCATGAGCGCAATCGGTATCGTCGAGCGCAACAAGGACAGCCTGGACGAGAAAACCGTTCGCGAAGAACTTGAGGGAAATTTCTGCCGCTGCACGGGTTACCACAACATCGTAAAGGCGATCCTTGCCGCGCATCAGGACATGGCGGCCTAAAGGCTGGCGAAGAGCCGGGAAACGGACCCGCAGCCTCAACCAATAGCAGGGAGGCACCAATGCCAGAAGGGTCAATCGGGACACCGATAAAACGCCGCGAGGACCACCGCTTTCTAACCGGCGCAGGACGATATGTCGGCGACTTCGATCGTCCGGGCCGGACTTACGCCTCAATGGTCAGGTCTCCGGTTGGGCACGCAAAAATCCCAAACGTCGATACATCTAAAGCCGAAGCGGAGCCCTGCGTTGTCAAAAGCCTAAAGGGTGCCGACTGGGCTGCCGACGAAGTTGGTGCATTGTCCGGCGGCTGGCCGGTCATTGCTAAGAACGAAATGCCTGCAACCTCACACAAGGTGTGGCCGGCTTTACAACAATCTAACGGCTAATTGGAAAGGTCGAACTATGTACGATTTCAATTACGAGAAGGCCACCTCGACAGGCGAGGCTGCGTCGAAACTTTCAGACGCAGAGGACGGCAAGTTCATGGCCGGCGGGATGACACTTCTCCCGACGCTCAAACAACGCCTCGCCAACCCGTCCGACGTGATTGATCTTGGCGGCATTGCCGACCTGGTCGGTATCACGGTCGATGGCAGTTCCGTCACGATTGGCGCGATGACCCCGCATGCCGTGGTCAACGCCTCGGCAGAGGTCCAGAAAGCCATTCCGGCGCTCGCGAAGCTCGCCGGGCTTATCGGCGACCCGATGGTCCGCAATCGCGGCACTATCGGCGGCTCGATCTCGAATAACGACCCTGCAGCGGATTACCCGTCCGCCGTCGTCGGACTGGGCGCTACCGTGCACACCACCAGGCGCCAAATCGCCGGCGACGAGTTCTTCACGGGCATGTTCGAAACCGCGCTCGAAGAAGACGAAATCGTCACCAAGATCGTCTTTCCGATCCCAGAAAAAGCTGCCTATATGAAGTTCCCGAACCCGGCATCGCGTTACGCCGTCGTCGGCACGTTCGTCAGCCAGGGCCCGCAGGGCACCCGGGTTGCCGTCACCGGTGCCGGCCCGTGCGTCTTCCGCCAATCGGACATGGAAGCTGCGCTGGGCAAGAGCTTCGCATCGGAATCAGTCGAAAATATAAAACAGGATGACGGTGATCTGAACACCGATATCCATGCAAGCGCGGAATACCGCGCACACCTTGTTACAGTGATGGCAAAACGCGCGGTCGCTGACGCCAACGGCTAGACGGTTCGAGTGGGGGCTCGGAACCGACGACAGATTAAAACCAGAACGCTTCCCCGGATAATCCGGCGGAACGTTCTGATTTTGTCCGTCTGCATCGCAGGCACAACCATTGCTGGAATAACGGTCGGAACAACAGCCGCCCACGCTCAGAATAGCGGCGACGCGCTTCTTAAATATCTTCGCGTCGGGGGGTCGCTCAACAATACCGCGGCTGCGGCTCAACCGGCGCCACAGCCGTTTCCGCAGCCTGTCTACCGGACTTCATCCGTTCAACCTGTCACGGCTCAGCCCCAAGCATTGGCAGGCTACCGTCCCTTCACCGAGCCGGCAGTTCCCGGCGCGCAGGTGCCGACAACACCGCTGAAGGTTCCGGATTCCTTTCATCGCGCCACACAGGCGATTAATACGGAACAGGCATCACAGCGTCTTTCCCCGACATTTGTCCGCCCGCCGCCAACATCAAGACCTGTGAACGGCACCCGTGCGCCAGTCAACTTCCGACAGTGGCCGCGGCCGGGACAACAGGTGCCCCTGCCCGGCGCCACGCCGTCAATGATGACATCTGGCTCATATCAGTCGGCCAGGATTCAAACCGCCCACCAGCCCGCGGTCAGCGTCAATTCTGCAGCGGAGCCCAGAAACGTCTCTATCCTGAGCGCCGACTACCTGCTCAGCTATCCTGAGAATGCCTGGCGAATGATCTCCGCGCCCGTCAATTTCGACACAAACGACTGGCTGGTCGCAGGCGGGGTTGCCGCCGCGACAGGCCTGCTGATGCTCGCCGACAAGGAAATCAACGACACCTGGCGGGACGACATCCATTCCGGCACGCTGGACGATGTCCTCGACGCCATGGAGCATTTCGGCGATTCACAGACTATCCTGATTACCGCCGGTGCCGGTTACGTGCTCGGCGAGCTGGTCGGCACCGAACGGGACAAAGAAGCGGCCCTGCTCATTGCGCAGAGCTTCCTGTTATCCGCAGGGCTGACCCAGGGGTTGAAAATTGGCTTGCGGCGCGACCGGCCCGACGACAGCCGGGACGACCAGTTTTCGTTCTTCTCGTCAGATTCGAGCAAGACAAACTCCGCCTTCCCGTCCGGCCATGCGACAAACGCGTTCTCGATGGCCGCCGTTCTGACCAACGTTTACGAGCAGAACGCGCCTTGGCTGGGCTGGGTACTGTATCCGCTCGCGACGATGACATCGCTTGCCCGCGTCAATAACGAGCGGCACTGGGCGTCAGACGTCGTCTTCGGCGGCGCACTGGGTTATTTCATTGGCCGCATGGTCGTGCGCCATAGCCCGTTCCGGAATAATGACAGTGTCAGCCTCGTGCCGATCTCGGACGGCGGTTATAACGGCCTCAGGATCGTCCAGAAAATCTGATCGGACAGAGGATTGTACCGGTGCCACTGGGGCCACCGCTCCCTTGAGAATAGCCGCACAATGCTGTAATTGCTTTAGACATGACTGATAACCTTCCCTCCTCCGTTGATGCTGTGGTCGATATGCTGCGCGACGGAAACTATGTCGCCGACCGTTCGCTCTCGACCGCCCTCTATCTGGCACTGAAGCTCGGTCGCCCCTTGTTCCTCGAAGGCGAGGCCGGTGTCGGTAAAACCGAAATCGGCAAGGTTCTGTCTGAATCGCTCGGCCGCCGTCTGATCCGCCTGCAATGCTACGAAGGGCTCGATGTGTCCTCTGCAGTGTACGAATGGAACTATTCGATGCAGATGATCGATATCCGCATCGCCGAAGCCGCAGGACAGCAGGACCGCGAACGGATCGAAGACGATATTTTCTCGGAAAAATTTCTGATCAAACGTCCGCTCTTGCAGGCGCTCGAAGCCGATGAGTCCGGCCTGCCGCCTGTTCTGCTGATTGACGAGCTCGACCGCACGGATGAGCCATTCGAGGCGTTCCTGCTCGAAATCTTGTCCGATTTTCAGGTCACGATCCCCGAAATCGGCACTGTGAAAGCGGCCAAGCCGCCCATCGTCATCATTACGTCAAACCGGACGCGAGAGATTCACGATGCAATCAAGCGGCGCTGTTTCTATTTCTGGGTCGATTATCCGAACGCGCAGCGCGAGCTGGAAATTCTGAAGGTCAAAGTCCCCGATGCTCCGGACAAACTCACACAGCAGGTCGTCAATTTCGTTCAGCATCTGCGCAATCGCGATCTGTTCAAGATGCCGGGCGTAGCCGAAACCATCGACTGGACCAATGCGCTGATCCAGCTCGACAAGATAGATCTAGATCCCGAGACAGTAAATTCATCCCTTGGTGTTTTGTTGAAATACCAGGACGACATCGAGAAGATCCAGGGATCTGAGGCCGCGCAGATCCTCGATGAAGTGAAAGCAGGCATCGCCGCGGGCGGCTGATGGCAGACACTCCTGCAAATACCGACCTGACACCGGGCATGCAGCTGCTTGACCGGCTGGACGACAACAAGCTCGCGCCCAATATCATGCATTTCGGCCGCATTCTGCGCACCGCCGGCCTGCCGATCGGCCCGGGTAAGATCATTGACGCCACCCTGGCGGTGATGGCGGTCGGCATTCAGAGCCGGTCGGATTTTTACTGGGCGCTCCACGCCGTCTTCGTCAATCGCCGCGATCAGCACGAGCTGTTCGATCAGGCGTTCCACATTTTCTGGAAAAACCCGAAGCTGCTCGAACGGATGATGGGAATCCTGCTGCCCTCTATTGACGGTGGCGAAGAACCCGTCCCCGAAGATCAGCCACTCCGCAGGTTGCAAGAGGCACTCAGCCAGCAGCAAGAAAACGAATGTGACTCAGAGGAAGAAGAGGAACAGGAGGAGGAAATCGAGCTCGATGCCGTAATGACGGTGTCCGAGCGTGAACTTCTCCAGACGATGGATTTCGAGGAAATGTCGGCCGACGAGATCGAGGCTGCAAAACGCGCGATCTCTCATATGCGCCTGCCGATCACCGAAATCCCGACTCGTCGCTATCAGGCCAGTAACCGCCAGGCCCGCGTTGATATGCGCGCCACCATGCGCGCAGCTCTCCGGTCAGGTGGCGATTCCATCCCGCTCAAATTCCGCAAACGCCGCACACGTCCGCCGCCGCTGGTGATCCTGTGCGATATTTCGGGCTCCATGAGCCGCTATACGCGCATGTTCCTGCATTTCATGCATGCCGTCACAAACGATCGCGACCGGGTTCATACCTTTCTGTTCGGCACGCGGTTGACCAATGTGACGCGGTACCTGCGCCACAAGGATATCGATCTTGCCATTGAGCAGGTCACGGATGCGGTCGAAGACTGGTCGGGCGGCACGCGCATCGGTGAAAGTCTCAGCGATTTCAATCGCTTCTGGTCGCGCCGCGTTCTCGGTCAGGGCGCCATCGTCATCCTGATTTCGGACGGTCTGGACCGCGATGCCGGGCGCGGGCTTAATATGGAGATCGAACGGCTGCACAAATCCTGCCGCCGATTGATCTGGCTGAACCCGCTATTGCGGTTTGACGGCTTTCAGCCGAAGAGCCAGGGCATTCAAGCAATCCTGCCATCCGTTGACGAATTCCGTCCGGTGCATAATCTAAGTAGTCTGGAAGAACTTATCGGCGCGCTGAACCGCCCCGGCGGCCCGCGCAAACAAGGAGTACAGGAATGGCTGACGGCAATGTAGCGACCGGCCCCTCGCTGGACGAAGATGTACTGAACGAAGCCGCCAAATGGCGCAAAGGCGGGCGCAACGTGGCGCTGGCCACCGTGGTATCGACCTGGGGCTCTTCGCCCCGCCCGATAGGCAGCCACCTGGCGGTAGATGAAGACGGCAAATTCGTCGGCTCCGTCTCCGGCGGCTGTATTGAAGGCGCCGTGGTCTCCGAGGCGATGGAAGTCATGAATTCAGGCAAACCTAAGGTGCTCGAATACGGCGTCACCAACGAACTGGCCTGGGAAGTCGGCCTCGCCTGCGGCGGGACGATCCAGGTATTTGTCGAGAAAGTAGAATGAAACAGCATACGCTTTCCCGCCTACTCGAAGACCAGGCCGCAAAACGCGCGGTGGCGCTGGCAACCGATATGGACTCCGGCGACCAGACACTGGTCTATCTCAACGATGCGGACGGCCCCGACGGCAGCAATGCCCAAGTGCTCGCTGCTGCCCGACAGGCGATCCAGGATGATCGCAGCAAGGTCTATGATCTCAGTGGCCGGCGCATCTTTATCGAGACGTTCAATCCCCCGCTCCGCATGCTGATCGTGGGTGCCGTGCATATCGCGCAGCCGCTGTCGCGCATGGCAGCCGTCGCGGGATACGACGTCACCGTCATCGACCCGCGCGGCTCTTTTGCCACCGAGGAACGCTTTCCCGGAATCGCCCTGAACAGTGAATGGCCGGATGACGGCATGCGTGGGCTCAACCCCGACCGCCGCACCGCTGTCGTCACCCTGACGCACGATCCGAAACTCGACGATCCGGGGCTAGAAATCGCCCTGAAATCGGACGCATTCTATATCGGTTCGCTGGGCAGCCGGAAAACCCATGCAGGCCGCGTCGAACGATTTACATCTGCAGGGTTCACGGACACCGAAATTGGCCGTATTCACGCGCCTGTCGGGCTCAATATCGGCTCGATCTCACCGGCTGAAATCGCGGTCTCCATCCTCGCCCAGATCACCGAAGTCCTGCATCGCAATATAGAGGCGCGGGAAGCGGCGTGACGCCGTCGCGCCCGGCAAACGCATCATGAAATTCGGTGAAGTCGCGCTCGACGATGCAGCGGGAACGATCCTCGCCCATTCGGTGCGGCTGACCGATGGCGTCCTGCGCAAAGGCCGCCATCTCGATGCCGGCGACATCACCCGGATGCGTGGCTCCGGTCTGAGCGCTGTTACCGTTGCAGAACTCGAAGACGGCGATCTTGATGAGAATGCAGCTGCCCTGCGGCTTGCCGAGGCCATGCGCATACCGGGTCTGTCCGCCTCGGGCGGGCGCACCGGGCGGGCCAATCTGCGGGCAGAGTCTGCGGGTGTTGTGCTGATAGACGCAGAGACCATCCACCGCATGAACGCGGTCGACGAAGCTCTGACGATTTCGACCGTACAGCCCTTTGATGCCGTCTCTGCCGGCCAGGTTACCGCGACCGTAAAACTGATAACCTTCGGGCTCCCGGCAGCCACGGTCGATGCCTGTGCGGCCATCGCGCAGGCTGACGGACCACCTGTCCGTATTGCGCCCTATGACACATCGCTCAAAATCGGCCTTGTTCAGACGATCCTGCCCGGCCTGAAGGACAGCGTTATCGCGAAAGCGACTGCAACGACCGGGTCCCGACTGGCCGAAATGGGCCTGGCGATCAATTGCGAACAACACTGCGACCATGCTGTCGGCGCCGTTACAGACGCATTGGCCGAAATGTCAGCTGCCGGTTGCGATATTGTACTGGTGCTCGGTGCATCTGCCATCGTCGACCGGCGGGACATCGTTCCCACGGCAGTCACTGCTGCCGGTGGCGAGATCGAGCATCTCGGCATGCCTGTGGATCCGGGCAACCTCATGCTGTTCGCCAGACTGGACGGGATGCGTGTACTGGGTATTCCCGGTTCGGCGCGGTCTCCCCGCCTTCACGGCTTCGACTGGGTACTGCAGCGGCTGGTCGCCGGCCTGACTGTGGCACGCGAGGACCTGACACGGATGGGGGTCGGTGGATTGCTCAAGGAAATGCCCGGCAGGCCAATGTCGCGCGAGGATGAAGATATGGCGGACGATATCCCGGAAGCCGTGAGATCCATCGGCGCCCTGCTACTGGCGGCCGGACAATCGCGCCGGATGGGCAAGGCCAACAAGATGCTGGTGGAGATCAACGGCACGCCGATGGTCGTGCATGCCGCCCGCGCCCTGATTGCCAGTGGCACCGCCCCCATCATTGTTGTGCTGGGCCACGAGCCCGCAGCGGTTGAAGCGGCCCTCAAGGGCCTGCCAGTGACGTTCGTCCGCAACCCGGAATATGCGGATGGCCTCAGCACGTCGCTAAAAGCGGGGCTCGCAGCACTGCCCGACCGCTGTAATGGCGCGGTTATTGCCCTCGGCGATATGCCGGAGGTCACGGCAGCTGACATCGAGAGCCTCATCGACGCCTTCGATCCTGCAACAGGACGTACTATCTGTGTGCCGACACATCACAGCAAACGCGGCAACCCTGTGCTGTGGGGACGCCGCTATTTTGCCGAAATGGCCGGGGTTTCGGGCGATGTCGGTGCGCGCCATCTCATCGACGAGAATGCCGACCAGGTCGTCGAAGTGCCGCGCGACAATCCTGGTATCCTGATAGATCTGGATACGCCCGAGGCTGTCGCCGCGCACCTGCGCGGCTAAATCAAATCGGGCGCGCAGGAGCGCTGTCAGGCGCAAAAAAGGCCGCCGATCCTAAAGACCGACGGCCAGTTCTGGTGCGCCCCTGACGCCAATTTTCGCAAATAACATTCTGGAGGGGCGAAAAACCAGCGTCAGTCCACCTCGTTGAGCAGCGCCCCTATCATTGCATTCTCGGTCGCAGTGACCTTGAGGTTTGCCGTATAGGCATGCTCCGCCCGGTTCAGATTCACGAATTCCTCCGCGTAATCCACGTTCGGGCAGGCAATCATGCCGTCATCGTCGGCAAGCCGGTTGCCCGGATCGTACGATTTAACGTGCGGTGGTTCGACAGACACGAATTCGGCCCGTGTCCCCCCGCCGCCATCCGATGACTGATACACCGGTACCGGTTCGTATACCTCTGGCGAGCAGCGATTATCGTCCGCCGCCCCCTCGGCTCGGTTCGGGCATCTTCGGTGAGGATCGTATTGCGTGAATTGACTATGTTCGAAGCACTGGCTTCACCCCGCTTTGCGCCCGTATCCAGGCCACTGAGTGATTTATTTATTGCGCCAAAAATAATTTTATCTGTTTTATAATGGAACAATATCGCACCATTATATTGAAACCGATTTAAAATTATTATTTAGCTTATTTGTATTTCAATACATCCCATTTTAATCATTCCAATATTGTTTATTAATTTACATAAAATGCTATCTGTCTGTATTTTACTTAATTCTGCCCCGCTCACCGACACGGCCTTAACCAATTGAAATAACGCGTTTTTTACATATCAGCGTCAGACTGAGCACCGAAATCAGCGTCTCGGAGTACCTAGTTCATGAGTCCACGCCTTTTTCTCATTGCCCCGATTGCTGGACTAGCGACAGCGGGGCTCGCCACAGCACGGGATAATTTCAAGACGGGCTCCAACGCCCATACCGTCGGGCTCTATGGGTCCGCGGCCCGCCACTGGCCGACCATCGCCGAGAAAGGTTACGCGCCCGCACAGTAAAATGTGGGACGGATGCTCTACTACGGACAGGGCATGCGCCGCGACAGGATCGAAGCCTATAAATGGTTCCTGATCGCCCGCGATAACGGGGTACGCCGCAGTGCGGAAGCTGCGCGGATACTGGGCGCGCGTCTGTTGCGGCACGAACGGGTCGAGGCCGTGGTTTCCGCCCGCGACTGGCAACGCGCGAAAACACGCTAGACGGCCGGTCACTCCCCGGCTTTAGACCGGACACAAAAAAGGCGGGCCCACAGCAGGACCCGCCCTTTTTGTAATTGTTATAAAGGACCGTCAGGCCGCGACGGCGTTCCTGCCTGCTTCTGTCTCCAGGTAACTTTTCGGCAATTCCCGGAAATCCGTCAGTAACGAGCCGAAGCCCTCGATAATGTCGTCATAGCCGTTGGCCCGCATGGCATACCAATAGGTCGCCGTGTTGATCGCCATCACCGGCTTTTTCAGCCATTTCTCGGCTTCACCGGCCAGACGCGCCATGGCGAGGTTCGTGCCGACCTGCACGATCGCGTCCGGATTGTGCCCATTCAGTTCAACCAAGCCGTCGAGAAGTTCAGCTTCCGTGACCTGGGCGATATTCGCGGGGCTGTCGCATTTGAGACCCTTGATCGCCAGAACCTCGAAACCGCAATCTTCGAAGAACTTGCGCACGTTCTTGTCGCCGACCGGCCAGTAAGGCGTCAGCACGCAGATTTTCTTGATATCGCCATAACAGCGCAGCGCCGCCTGGCACGCGTCGGAGCCCATCGCGACCCCCATGCCGGACAATTCCTTGACGCGCTCGCGCAGCTTGATGGATTCCGCCAGACCGTCCCAGAATGTCTCGGCAGACATCCCCATCACGATAAAATCAGGGTTGCAGGTCATGACGCGCAAAATCGCGTTGTCGAACTCGTTGCGGATGTTCTCCATCAGCGCGTTGAATTCCTCATCCGAATTAACAGGCTCGTCCGGGATCCAGATACGGACGGTATGGTTTGTGACACCGCGCGGACGCATATCATCGAATTCGGGCTGAACCGATGTGTTCGTCGACGGAATAATGACACCCCAGTTTGCGCGATAGCCAAGTGAATCGGTCATTTAGGTTACTCCTGCGTGTCCACAATTTTCGCCTGCTTCGGCGCTAGTTTATCAAGTTCAACCATCACGTCGGCCAGCGACATCACATCGCCGTATTTCTGGTCGATATCGAATAGATTGGCCTCGTGCGGGCCCTTTGCCCGATCGCCCGAACACTCACGCGGCACGATAGGACGAAAGCCGTTCGACATTGCATCGACTGCCGTTGCCCGAACGCAGCCGGACGTCGTGCAGCCGGTGATGATCGCCGTATCGATGCCGCGCTGGGCAAGCCAGCCGGTCAGATCAGTATTTGAGAATCCCGACGGATAATGCTTTTCGAGTACCCGTTCGCCGGGCCGCGGTTCCAGTTCATCAACCACCTTGGTTTCGTGGCTACCGCGCTTGAGCTTGGCAAGACCGGGCGATTTCAGGTTGAACACGCCATCTTCGCTGCCGTCCTCGGCATAGACATGGCTGGTGAACACCACGGGCATATCCATATGCCGCGCGACGGCCAGTAGTTCGGCCGTGTTGTCGATGGCGTCCTGAATATTGCCGCCGCCGAACGTATCGGGGTCGTTGAAGCCGTTGATAAAATCGATGATCAACAGGGCCGGCTTCTTGCCAAAGCCTATACGGTTGCCGAAGCCCTGCTTTTCATAGACCGCGGTATCTTCGGCATCATGCGGATTTACGCTCATTTTCGGCACTCCCCGTGTTTTGAAATGATATGTGTTCAGAAACGATATGTAATACCTAGAATCAGATCATGCGAGGTATAGCTCTCGGCCTTGAGCGTTGTGACGTCGATATGCGGTCCGCTTTCGACCTCACCGAGATCAATATAGCGATAGCGGAATTCCGCATCCCAGTTCTGGGCAAATGACCAAATCACGCCGAGCGCCGCATTCCACGTTAAATTATTCGTACGCGTCACAAGCTCGGTCTTGGCGCCACCGCCGTTCGGCACACGCGCGACGTCGGAGACATTCTGCGCCCAGCCGATACCGCCGCCGGCAAACAGCGCCCAACGGTCATTCATCTGATAATCGTAATAAGAGTTCACGATCAGCGCATGGGTCGAAAGCTGGTTCTCGTAACCGGCAGAGCCCGTGACACGGGTGTCGAAATCGAACCGTGCGCGATAATGATATTCAATCTCGGTACGGATCGGTAGGCCCTTCTTGGCCCAGTTATAGCCAACCGTCAGGCCAGCTCCGCCGACTTCATCCGAAACGTTTCGCAGCTCCAAGGCACCAGAGCTCGATGTGACATCATCGACCTGGGATACACCACCAATCAACAGGAATGAAAGGTAGTCGCCCGAATGATCCGTGGACGCGCGCTGCGCCCATGCACCTGTCGAAATCGTCAGCAATGCAAAGACGGCGACGCTGACCTTGATGAGCCCTAAAAGTTTAATTTAAATTCCCCCAACCTTTAACGACTTTCCTATCCCGGAGAGGGTAGAATGTCCAGACGAACGGCACTTGTCGTCACCCTTCGCGCCCGACCGATCGGGCCAGTGCGGGATAGCGGACACCCAGCGTCAGCCCGCGTGCCCCCATGAAAATGGCCAGCGACGCCCAGAGCCCGTCATTACCCCATAACGGCACCAGGATGTAGCAGCAGGCCAGATAAATGAGGAGCGAGACGATCATGGCATTGCGCATCGTGGCGCCGCGCGTGCCGCCAAGGAATATGCCGTCGAGCAGAAAGGGGCAAACGGCGATCAGCGGCATCGCGACCGACCAGACCAGATATTCCCGTGACGTCTCGCGCACGGTTTCGATCCCCGTCAGCACATCGATGATAAACGGGCCGGCGATCAGATAGACGAGCGTGAATCCCACGGCGACAACCATTCCCCAGAAGACCGACACCCGCACCGCATCGCGAAACGCCTTGCGGTCCCTGGCGCCGATCGCCTCGCCGCCCAGCGCCTCGGCCGAATGTGCCAAACCGTCAAGCGCATGGGCCATAAATGTCTGAAAGTTAAGCAGCACGGCGTTTGCCGCCAGCACCACGTTGCCAAAAGCCGCTCCCTGCGCGGTGAAATAGGCAAACGCCAACACCAGGCAGATCGTGCGGATAAAAATATCGACGTTGAGCGCGATCATCCGCCTGATCTTCGATGCTTCCAGTATCTTGGCGCGCACAAACCCGCCACCGAGTTTGCGCAGGATCGGCAGAGCCAGAAACAGCCCGATCACAACCGCGACGCCATCTGCGATCGCCGTTGCAGCCGCGACCCCCGTAACACCCCAGCCGGCGCCCAGCACAAACACAAGATCAAGCACGATGTTCACGCCGTTCAGCGAAAGCTGGTGCCACAGCGCCGCTTTGGTGTTCTGGCACCCGATAAACCAGCCGAGCAGCGCAAAATTCATCAATGTCGCGGGCGCACCCCAGATACGGACGAAGAAGTATTCCTGCGCCAGCGCCTCAACGTCCGGCGATGCCTCCAGGATGGAGAACGCAGCCGTCGCGATGGGAAGCTGCAGCGCGATCAGGATCAGCGCGACCGGAATACCGATGACGGCGGCACGGGCCAGACAGGCCCGCACTTCGTCGGCATCCCTCGCACCGAACGCCTGCGCGGTCAGTCCACCCGTCCCCATCCGAAGAAAGCCGAACCCCCAGTAAATGAACGTAAACACCATCGCCCCGATAGCGACGCCGCCGAGATATTTCGGATCCGGCAAATGCCCTATCACGGCGGTATCGACAGCGCCGAGCATCGGCACTGAAATATTGGAGATGATGATCGGCCCGGCGATGAGCCAGACACGCCGGTGAGTATTGCGGTTCATGCCTGTTGAGTGGCGACAATACCGCCAAGCGTCAAGACGGTTTATCCGCCGGGAAAGCCAGAGAACCGTTTCACCCCATTTCACCCCAAGTCCAACCTGCGTAGAATAGCTTCCCAACAGAAGGATAATGCGCGATGGCAGAGCGGCTGAAAAAAGGCCTGATCAAGGGCGAAGACGGGCATATCAGATGTTTCTGGCCGGGCGAGCTGCCGGACTACCTGGCCTATCACGATACTGAGTGGGGGTTGCCGGTTGCCGACGACCAGCGCCTGTTCGAAAAAATATGCCTTGAAGGCTTTCAGGCCGGTCTTTCCTGGCTGACGATTCTGCGCAAGCGCGAAAATTTTCGCGAGGCGTTTTCCGAGTTCGATTTTACGCTGGTCGCCAATTACGGAAAGCGCGATGTCGAAAAGCTGGTGAAAAACGTCGGTATCATCCGTCACCGCGGCAAGATCGAATCCACCATCAATAACGCGAAGCGCGCGATAGAAATGGCGGATGAATACGGCTCTCTCGGCGCCTATTTCTGGCAGCACGAGACAGACCCGGCCAACCGGCCCAAACGGCTCGACCACACAACGCTGAAAACTTTGGGCAAGACGCCGGAATCAATCGCGCTCTCGAAGGATCTCAAAAAACGGGGATGGTCGTTTGTCGGCCCAACGACGGCCTATGCCTTCATACAGGCGATGGGCATGGTCAATGACCATATCGACGGCTGCTTCGCCCGGGACGCAACAGAGAAAGCCCGCACCAAATTCAAACGCCCGGCCTGATAATCAGACCGGGCGTTTAATCTCTGCCGTCGCAGAAGCGCCGGAGACGTTTATTTTGAAATGTCTATTTCTATAGGTTTATTTCTCTACATCAGCCGCGACGCGGAAGGTCACGATGTTGTCGGGGTCGCTGACGCTGCCATTACGGCTGGCATTGCCCTTCTTGATCATATCGACGAATTCCATCCCGGACGTCACCTGGCCCCAGATCGAATACTGGTTATCGAGATGCGGGGAATCGCCGAGCATGATGAAAAACTGGCTGTCGGCGCTGGACGGGCTCGCCGAGCGGGCCATCGAGGTTGTGCCACGGACGTGCTTTTCAGACGAAAATTCGGGCGGAATATTCTGGCCCGAACCGCCGGTGCCGTCACCGTCGGGGTCGCCGGTCTGAACCATGAAACCGTCAATCACACGGTGAAAGACGATGCCGTCGTAAAACTTCTCACGCACCAGTTCCTTGATCCGCGCAACATGCTTGGGCGCAAGGTCCGGCCGTAATTCGATGACAATGCGGCCATCCTTGGTTTCGAGGTAGAGCGTGTTCTCAAGATCCGCAGCCATTGCAGCCCCCATTGTTGTTATGAGCATCAATGCGCCTGCGCAGTATGCTCCGATAAAGGATCGTCCGATCATAATAGTGCCTCCAAAGATTTACTGGCCTTTAGATGGCCCTGTTTGGAAAGGTTTCTACCTTATTCAGCCCCGTCGTCAAACCACCGAAATCGGCAGGTCCGGATAGCCGATCAGATCACAAATTCCGACGTTGCTTCCGGTGCGTAGAGTTCTTCCGGCGTCAACTTGCGGTGCGTTACGCCCTGTTCGTCGCAATATTGTAGGAATGCCTCAATCGTCGTCCGACTCGGCTCGATGCCATAGGGCCACACGCCGTTATCCCCGAATATTTTCGATGCTGTCTTCTCGGCATTCACATAGCCCCACGGAACGGGAATCTGAGAGGCCGTAAGACCGGTCAGACGTGCAACCGAACGATCCCGCGCTTCTTCGAACGCTGTCATCAGATTGCGCGCGATCCAGGGGTATTCCTCATACACGTCACGCTTGATCGCGACCGTGTGCATAATCGGGTAAATCCCAGTTTCCTCGAAATAGGATTCCTCGACCTCACGGAAATCCGGCATCAGCCGGGTCATCGCGCCGTTTTCGAACTCATGCGGCGGATGCGCGGAGATCATGCAGTCGATTTCCCCCGACAGCAGCATCTCGGCGAGCGACTTGTCGGCAACCTGTGTGTATTTCACACCCGCTGGCAGGTTCAGGTTCGCCATCTCGACGCGGCCCGGCGCGTTGACCCCTGCCTGTACCCATTCGACCTCGTCCAGCTTCACCCCGCCCTGGTGGTGCAGCCAGCCGCGTGCATAAACGGTCGCGGTCTGTGACCATTCAGGAATGCCGATACGCTTGCCCTTCAGGTCCATAGACTGCTTGATGCTGCCATCCGACCGGATATAGAACGCAGAATGGCGGAACACCCGGCTGATAAACACCGGAATACCGGTAATCGGCGGATTGTCCTGCGACATGATCGAGCAGTATTTGGCAAATGACAGTTCCGACACGTCCCATTCGAACGACTTGGCGAAGCGATAGAAAATCTCTTCTACCTCCATCTGCAGATGGGTAAGCTCTATCCCCTTCGGCTTGACCACGCCGGTCGCAAGGTCGCGGACGTGGTCGTAATCCCAGGTCGCCATGGTGAGATGAATATCGTTATGCATGTCGGTCTCCGTTATCGGATGATTGTAAGATACAGCAGGTAATCGATAAACGCGGCGGCGCCAAGGAACGGCGCAGCGACGAAGGCAACGAAATATACCCAGGCCCAAGCGGTAAAGCCTCGCCGGAGAATCGTCTGGCCGTCTATGATCACGGATCGGTTTATCGGACTGCCCATAGGTACAAGTATAAACGCTGAAGGAACGAATTTGAATTCCCCGATCGAAATTGACTGGTCGCCCAACGGGCCGCGTTCGACAAGGTCCAGTCCGCCTGTCCCGCAGCGCTTGAACAGGCGTGGCTCTATGACGACCCGATCGCCGGCGTTTCCGACAACGAAATACATCGCGCAATCACCACGGCAGACGGTGGGCCCAGACAGCGGAGCGCAGGCTCCCCGTGGGGCTGAACCTCGTGAGGCTAACCCGCGTCCGATCACGGCGCACGCCGATCTGCTGCCCGAAATCGCAAAAGCCGTGCGCACCGATTACCCGCGCCTGTCCCGCAATCTTCTGTTCTGGATGCCGGATATTATCGGTGGCGCGGCAGCGATGGGGCCCATTAGTAAACGCCAGATGACGACTGGTTACACCACGGCGTGGCTCGACCTCCAGCCTGATCCCGACACCCTGCGCGCAAACCTTCGCGGGCACTGGCGCAATGCACTGTCACAGGCGGAAGTGGACGCGCCCAAAATCAGCGACGACCGCCGCCAGCGCGAGATTGAGAATTTCATCGCCTATTATCTCAAAGATCGCCGAGCACAGAAATACAGCGGGCTGTCAGGCATTCTCGTGCGGACAATTATCGATACGTTCAAAAAAGACACGTTTCTGCTTCAGGCGCTCGATCATGGCGACGTGATTGCCGCGTCTCTGTTCCTGCGCCATGGCGCCAGCGCGACCTACTACCTGTCCTGGACCACAAATCACGGCGGCGAACGCAATGCTGCCCATCTGCTGTTATGGCAAGGCGCGCTCAGCCTGCGCGAAGCAGGGGTCAAATGGCTCGATCTCGGCGGCATGGACGCCCGTGGACCCGACATCGCCAGGTTCAAGCTCGGCCTCGGCGCAGACGCCGTGACCTATAGCGGAACGTGGTTTTGACGGCCCACAGCGGCACGTGGTTCTGATGCCGCCAATGCCGGACGCGACCGCCCTTCCCCTGTCCGGTTCAGTGTTTCTGGAAACCTCCGATCCTGAAATCGCGCGACGCGAGATGTCAAAAATTCTGGCACCGCATGCGATGGTGCCGGAAGACGGCACGGTGCCGTTCCAGGCCCGGCATCATCATGCACGTCTTGCCGGGATGTCGGTGAATTTCATTCAGTACTCGCCAGGTGCCACGATCAGTGCCGATCTGTCGCGCCGTTTCTTTCTCGTCCACTACGTCCTTGGCGGCGAATGTCGCCTCGGCCCCGAAACCGACAGCCGCGTCCTGACCGCAGGCGATATCGCCGTGATTAATCCGACAGAGCCGTTCTCGCTGAAGACCGCCGCCAATTGCGGACAGATCGTCATCAAACTTGAAACCGCGGTGCTGACAGACGCCGCACAGAGACGGTTCTCTATTCCATCCGATGCCCCCATCCGCTTCGATTCAGCACGCCACGGAGAAACTTGGGACGAAACCTGGGAAAAACAGGGCGCATCGGTGGCACGGGTCATCGACCTGATCTGCAGGGAAGCGGATAATACCGGCCCGGGCGGCGTAGGCCCCAGAACTGAATCCATGCTGGCAGAACTTCTTGCCGTCACGCTGATTGAATCCCTGCCGCATAATCATTCCGCGGCACTGTCGCGCACGGACGGTGCGACCGGAATTGCGCCGTGGTACGTAAAACGGGTCGAGGAATTTATCGACCTTCACGCCGATAAGAATATCCGTATTGCCAACATGACGGCGATCGCCGGGGTCAGCGAACGCACGCTCTATAACGGGTTTCGCATCTGGCGGGCTACATCGCCGAAATCCTACCTGAAGGCCGTACGTCTCGACCGGGTCCGGACCGAATTACTGGGTCTGAAGGCCAAATCCCGCAGCGTCAGCGAGATTGCGCGTGAGACCGGTTTTCGTCACATGGGGAATTTCGCGCGGGACTACGGCAAACGGTTCGGGGAAAGACCGTCGGACACCCTGCACTACAGACTGACCGAGAACGATTAGGTCAAATTGTGCAGCGGAACGCATCCGATTGCAGTTTTTGGATATCATGACCCGCAATCAGGCGTGCATTACGTGATATTTGGCGATAAATTTAAAACACTCAATTTTGTCCGCATTGCAGTTCAGGGATAGCCATGGCCGTCAAAAACGATATCGATCCGGCAGTCGCCAAAAAATCCATTCTGGATTACTGCCTGAAGAAAGGCGCGCTGGTCGCTGGGGTCGCCGACATCAAGGCGATAGAACGTATCGCGCCTGAAGGTCACCGGCCGAGCGACATGTGGCCTCGCGCCAAATCGATCATCTCGCTGGGCGTCGGTGGCCAGACCCAGGGTGCCTGGCAGATCCCGGCCAAAGCGCTTGGCTATTTCGGTTCGACCGAAGTGCGCGCCTATACGATTGCATACGGTGCAGCCTTTCTGATCGAGAACAAATTCGGCAAGCGCGCGATCTATTGCCCACCGGACATGGACACCGAGGCCGGGCCCCGCGTACCGTTCCAGAGCCTGAAGCTGCACGCAGAGCTTGCCGGCATCGGCGCGCGGTCGCTTGCCGGCGACATCCTGCTCCATCCCGAATACGGCTACATGTATTTCGCGTCGATCTTTACCGAGCTCGAGCTCGAGCCCGATCCGCCAATGCAGGAAAACCCCTGCCCGACGACATCCTGTGTCGATCTGTTCCGCAAGACCGGCCAGACGCCCTGTATGAAATTCTGCCCGGTCCAATGCCTGTCCGGCGACATCAATGAAGCAGGCAACCAGGCCGAGATGCGCTACGACATGGCTGCATGCGCAGAAATGACCCAGCAGTTCGAAGCCGTTCCGGGCGTTCTTGCCGATGCGATCCGGGCAGAGGACGAGGAAGAACGCGAAGACCTGCTGTTCGACGCCGAGAACAAGATACTCTGGTACAAACTCTCCGTCGGTTCCGGCGGCCTGCTTGGCCAGTGCTTTGAATGCATGCGCGTCTGCCCCATCGCCAACCAGTCGCCCCAGGCCGATCCGATCCGGCGTTACGAACACCGCATGGAAGCGGCTGCGGGAGACGCCGAGGGAGACAGCATATGACCCGCGGCCTCAAACGCAACCAGGTCGGGATGTCCGAAGAGATGATCCAGACATACGGGGATGTCGTCTTTGATCTCAGCCACAACCTGCAGATCCGCCGCGGCGACCCGGTGCGCGAACTGGACTGGGAAGAAATAGAGAAACAAAAAGACGGTGCAGGGATTTCCGATATCGAAATTGCCCGCAAACTCGGCCTGACACACGACCAGACGACCTATATCCGGACCATTATGGAACGCCGGCGCTACAATCGGCACAACTATCACCGGCTATACGACCTCGGCGGCGGCAAACGCTTCCGGACCGACCGGTTCGTGCCTCACCCCGAACGCTTTACGTATCGCCCTGAAGCAATCGAATTGCGCAAAGCGTTGGATTTTGATCCACGCAGCGCCTCCAAATACCTGAAACTCGGTCACTGGAACGGCGATACCGTCGCCGCCTGGCTGGACAGATGGGCCAAGGAAACGCCGGATGCCATCGCTATACGCGGCCCCGGCGGCGACGTCACCTATGCCGAACAACACGACCGGGCGCGGCGCCTGGCAAACAGCCTTCTCGATCTCGGCATACAGAAGGGCGACGTGGTCGCCATCCAGCTCCCCAACCTGGCGGAATTCACGACCGTTTATTTCGCTGTCCTGATGATGGGCGGCGTGCTGTCGACAATGCATATGCCCTATCGCGCGGGCGAGATGAAACCGCTCCTAGAACATGCCAATGCCCGCGCCGTCGTCTGCGCCGGTCCGGCGGAGAACTACGACGCGCCCGCAACGATGATGGGCCTGCGGGATGACGTGGATACGCTTGAACACGTGATCGTCGCCACCGGCGGAGCACCTGCTGGCACGCTATCGCTCAGCGCCCTGGTCGAAAACGGCGCACCGACCGGCATCGACAATCCACCGGTCGCGTCGGACCCGGCAATCCTGTGCTTTACATCCGGCACATCGGCGGCCCCAAAAGCCGTCATCCACAGCTATCAGACCATGCTTGCCAATAACCGTATCGCGGCACCGATCTACGGCATGACGCCGGACGACGTGGTCCTCGGCGGCCCTCCCTTCACCCACGCCTTCGGGTTATGCGTACTGAACTTCACCCTGATGGCCGGCGCCACCAGCCTGCTGATGCCGGCATTCACTCCGCCGGGCCTGATCGAGCTGATCGAAAACGGCAAACCGACAGTCGCATTCGTCGCCCCCGCCCATGTCGCGGCCTGCCTCAAAACAGGACTACTCGACAGCGGTGACCTGTCCTCGATCCGAATTGCGACGATTTCCGGCTCGGCCTGCCCACCCGACATCGCCTATGCGCTTGAAAAGGCCATGCCCAACGGCTCGGTCGGCCAGATGTGGGGCATGAGCGAATGCTTCATGGGACTGCACACACCATTCGACGGACCGGCGGATATCCGCTGCGAAACCCTTGGCGATACCACCCCGACATTCGAGGCCCGTATGGTGCTCGAGAACGGCGATATTGCGCCCGCTGGTGAAGAAGGCGAGTTGGAGATCCGCGGATGTTCAGTGATTGCCGGCTATTACAACAACGAGGATGCGAACCGGACTGCATTTACCGGCGATGGCTGGTTTAAGACCGGCGACCTTG
>CAJIYX010000028.1 GCA_905181725.1 Alphaproteobacteria bacterium UBA830 | reverse complement strand
CTGCCTCCATACTCCAAAGGCAGATTTGGTATACTGACCAATAACAAAAATCGAAAACCTAGGAGCGACCATGGCCGATCGTCCGAATTTTCTCTTCATCATCACCGACCAGCATCGCGGCGATCATCTGAGCTGCGCCGGCCACCCGGTACTCAAAACCCCGCACATCGATTCTATTGCCGCCAAGGGCACGAAGTTCGACCGCTTCTATGTCGCGACACCTGTATGCCAGCCCAACCGGTCGACACTGGTTACCGGGCGCATGCCGTCGCTGCATGGCGTGCGGTCCAACGGTATCCCGCTCGACATGCGGGCAAGCACGTTTGTCGAAGGCATGCGCGTCAACGGCTATTCCACGGCGCTGGTCGGCAAGAGCCACATCCAGAACATGACCGGCCTGCCGGCCATGCATACGCGCCCCGAGACGAAAGAGGGATATAGCTCGCTGCGCGACAAAATGCCGGAAGCCTATGGAGCCGACACCGAAGGCAATTACGATCAGGAACATCCCGATCGCTGGAAGTCGGGCGTTCCCTACGATCTCGACCTGCCGTTTTACGGCTTCGAGCATGTCGATCTTTGCACCGAGCATTCGGATCATGTCGGCGGTCAGTACTACACCTGGTTCAAAGAAAAACGGCCTGATGCCGACGATCTGCGTAACCGGGACAATCAGTTCGACCACGATTACGTCGCGCCGCAGGCATACCGGACGTCAATTCCGGAAGAGTTCTATCCAACTAGCTATATCAAAGAGAAAACGCTCGAATATATCGACGGGCATGTTGCAAAGGATGACGATCAGCCGTTTTTTCTGATGGCGTCGTTCCCCGATCCGCATCATCCGTTCACCCCGCCCGGCAAATACTGGGACATGTACAAGCCCGAGGACATGGAACTGCCGGCAAGCTTCGACTACGGCAATGTCGAGCCGCCGCCGCATGTAAAATGGGCGCAGAAAATGCGTGAATCCGGCGACGCCGAGATCAATTCGCAGAGCGCATACGCCGTCTACAAGCAGGAAGTTCTCGAATCCCGGGCGCTGACCTGCGGCATGATTGCCATGATTGACGATGCCGTCGGCATAATCCTTGCCAAGCTCGATGAAGCAGGCCTTGCCGATAACACGATCGTTGTGTTTACCGCCGATCACGGCGATTTCCTGGGCGATCACGGGCTGATGCTCAAAGGCCCCGCCCATTTCGAGGGTGTGACCCGCGTGCCGTTCATATGGTCTGAACCGGGCGCCGAAGCCAAATCTACCGACACCCTCGCCAGCACGGTCGATATCGCACAGACGATCCTCGATCGCGCAAGGATAGAGCCCTATAACGGTATTCAGGGCCGTAGCCTGGTCAATGCGATCACGGGCGATGCCGACCCGGATGCCGTCGATTCAGTCATCGTCGAAGACGACCAGCAACGCGTCTATTTCGGCTATACGATGCCGCCGCGTATCCGCTCGCTAATCACCGACACGCACCGTTTGACGGTTGCACGTGGCGAGTCTTGGGGCGAGCTGTACGATCTCAAAGCCGACCCGGATGAAATGAACAATCTGTTCGATGACCCGGCACATGCCGCAATCCGAGCCGAACTGTTCGAGCGTCTGACCCACCGCCAGATGGAACTGGTCGATACCAGCCCGATGCCAACGATGCGGGCTTAGCTCTCCAGCAACAACCCGACATTACCGGACAGCATTGCCTCGCCGTTCCGGCCTTGGTCATTGCCACTCTCTGGTCGCCGCTGGGCATCGCAGGCTAAAGCACCTATTTCGCGACAGCGCCCGCTTTCACCGGCGGCGTATGGACTCGTTTACGGGGCCGCTGCGTCGCAGAATAGAGAAGCCATAGAATAGAAAAAGGGCGGAGAATTATCCGGCCCTTGTTTCGTTTAACCTTTAAAATCAGCCGTTACAGATGATCTTCAATCCAATCGAAGATCGCCGGGCTCTGATGCACCCAGCAATCATGGGAACAATGCACAGTGCCGCCAACCTTGGGATCCTTATACAGCACCAGGGTTTTGTCCTCGGCTCCGATCTCATCGAAGAGCTTTTTTGCACCCTCCCAGTTCATCAATTTGTCGTTTATGCCATGGGTCATCAACGTCGGTACTTTGATGTTCTGGGCGATGCCTTCCATCGTAAAGTCCTTCAGCTTCCCGCGCGCCTCCTCGTGGGAGACCCCCCCCAGCAGGCGCTGCACCACCGGCTGAAGGTGGTCGTAGAAATCATAGAGATCGTCCAGGATCGAATAACACCCTGCCCAGGAAACCAGGCACTTGATCCGGGTTTCGAAGGCCGCAACACGCGGCGCGTAATAGCCCGCCATTGAAATACCCATCAGCCCGACCCGGTCCGGATCTATCTCCGGCCGGCTGAACAGATAATCGAAGCAGGCCTTGCCCGGCACTTCATAATCTGCCCGGGTCGGAATGTCCTTGAGATACATCGATGAGCCGCGGCCGGGGGTATCGACGAGCAGCATGGCATACCCGCGCTCAACCATCTCCTTGCCGCTGAAATAGATCTCTTCGGCGAACGCGTCGGCACCGCCGATGAAGAACAGCGCCGGCCATTTTCCCGGCTTCGGATTGCGCGGATGACAGAGATAGCCGTCATATGTCTCATCGCCGCATTTAACCTCGATCACCTCGATAGGCGGATCGTGCAGCGCGGCGGCAGCCCGAAAATTTTCTTGGCTTTTCCGGAAATAGGCAGCCTTTTCGTCGTTGCGGTCGATCCGCAGAAAGACGTCGGCCATGCGCCAGTATTGGTTGGCGGCGAAGAAGTACTTCATCGCCGAACGCTCATGGCCCTCAGCCAGGCATTTCTTTGCCCGCGCCTCTGTCTCCTTGGCCTTGTCCGTCCAAGCATTTTCCCAGCTTTCGTGATTGCCGGGTTCGATTTCTCGGCAGACGCGGGCGATCTCGAACGCATCTCCGCCACCTTCGCCGGCTTCGGCGACCAGGCGCAGAGTCTGAGAACCCATACCTTCGGTTGGGAAGAAAAAGTCGAACATGGCGGCAGGCCTCCTGTTGGATTTAGTCTTATTAGCTTTTTATCTACTTATACCCAAGGAATTTACGCTCTGGTAGACCGGCGAGACTGCTCGCCTTTGACGCCGCCGAAAGCCGGCTAGCGGTAGGATTTTGTCACCAGAGATCTGAACCGGGGCCGCAGTTCAGCCGGCATTCCCCACGAAAGATCCGTCAGGATTCGCTGATGGAGCCTATCCCATTCAGCTGACTGCGGATTCGCCGGCGCCACCTGTTCGCTCTCAAGGATTGCCCTGACTCCCTTGACGTTGTGATATTCCGGATAGCTCGCAAACGCGGCATCGAATGCTCTGCGTGCAGCGGCGACATCCCGCTTCAGCAGCGCTTCGAATCCAATCCGTTCCTGCGCTTGCGCCGTTGCAAGAGCCTTTGCATTCGCCAGTTCTTCGGCTTTGATAGATTGCTGTACGGATTTCGACCGCACCGGGACGTCCGTCTCTGCCGACCGGATTTGCCTGACTTCACGGTCCAGATTTCGTTCGACCTTGCCGAACTTGGCTTCGATGTCTTCGACGATCCGGGACGTGAATACGTCACCGTTCTGAACGGTGACCAACAAAGCGCGCGTGTCGCCGAGCCCTTCGTTCGTATTTTCTTTGATTTGGGAGACCTGCCGACCGAGCTTGAGAACGCCCGCGAGTTCAAACTCCCCGCTGTCCATTAAATTCCATATTTTATCGCTGTAGCCGAACAGCAGAACCAGTATGAGCGCGGGCCACCTAAAGGTCCGCAGATAATCCAGCATCAATCGCCCGAGAGCGTATGATCCGCTTCGTTGTGCCGCCATAACCCAACACAATTTTACCTACCCGGCACGGCACACTAGGCCCCGCACATCACAAATCTAGCAGGGTGTGAAAACAGCAGCTAAAGGCGCTCTGTCAAAATTGAGAGCGGGAGCAGACATTGAATTCAAGAGCGCAGCCTTACAAAGCCTCCCTAGCGTTCCAGCTTGGCGCCTTCCAGCACCGCTATTTTCTCGACAAGCTCGCCCGGGAGGGCGGCCGACTTGTGCGTCCCCTGGTCCGCGTTCACCCAGACAACCTCACCCGTTGCCCGCAGGTCGTCACGCCCCTGCGGATGGATCTCAAGCAGGAAGGAGATCGACGAGCGTCCGAGGCGCGACGTGCGGACACATACCTCTATATCTTCATCGAACGAGATCGGTTTCTGGTACTCGACGAGTGTGCGCACCGTGTGAAAGTCCTCACTCGTGCGTGCAACCCGCCCTCTATAATCGTAAGGCAGGGCACGAAAATACTCTGTGATCGCGGTGTCGAAATAGGTCAGGTAATGGGCATTGAAGACGATCATCTGACCATCGACCTCGGAATAGCGCACCCGAAATGGCCATGCGAATTCAAAGTCCGGTCTCGCCATAGCTTAACCGGGCTTGCGCGCGTGGATGAGGCGCGTCAGCCCCGGGATCATCTCGTCTTCCTGAATGTCGACGAAGCCTGCATCCTGCAAACGGGTACGCAACCAGCCGGGCGTCACCGAACGGGCTTCGGGCGTAAACGCCATGTGCTGCAACTGCCAAAGCGCCGCCATGGGCGGTCCAGTACGATCATTCTCAACCATGAAGTCATGCACCATGAAACTGCCGCCCGCCGCGAGACAGTCAAACGCGTAATCCACAAGACGCGACACTTCCGCGCCGGGAATGCCACTGAAAAGATAGGACATCAGGATCGCCCCCTGCTCTTTTGGCCATTCCGCAACGAGCGCATTCGACGGGATGTAACGGATCCGGTCTACCATTCCGGCCGTGGCAATAAACTGCCAGCCGATCTCCGCCACGTTGGGAAAATCAATGATGGTCGAGATAAGTTTCGGATAGGCCTCCAGCAGCCGAATGCTCATCGCACCTGTGCCGCCGCCGACATCGAGCAACGTGTCCGCTTCACTCAGATCGACGAGTCGGGCGAGGGTCCGGCCCGGTCCAAGAGACCCGGCATGCTGGGCTTCACAATATATAGATGCCTGCTCCGGATCTGCCATCCAATGCTGATAGGAATCGATGGAATCAGGATCGAGCGTGCCGTCCAGCACTTCGTTCAATTGCCCAAGAAGCGGATACATCTGCTGGTCGATCTGATAGCGGAGATAGTCGCCGAACTCGTATTTGGCGCCTTTCGCCAGAAACGCCTCTGCCCCGGGTGAATTGGAATAGATCTCGTCCTCATCGTCTCGATCGACCAGACCAACGCTTGTCAGGGCGGTCATCAGGGTGGTCACCCGGTTCATCGGAATATCAGCTTCATCGGCGATTTGTTTCGAACTTTTTGCGCCCGCGGCCAAGAGCGTGAAAACGTCTATATGCAGCCCGGCGAACAGCGCTTTCGACGCCATAAACCCGAACGCGATATGAGAAACGTCCTCTGCCGATTCTACCAAAGTACTATCCATTCACGCTCTCCCTACTGACCCAAATCTCGGCGGTTGCACGCCTGCCCCGCATATCGGGAACAAGCTGAAATGCGCCTGCGTGCTGTCGGCCCAAGAAATCAGTTCCCTGAACCCACGCAGCCCGCTGACAATGTTGGGATGTTATGTATAAAGG
>CAJIYX010000027.1 GCA_905181725.1 Alphaproteobacteria bacterium UBA830 | reverse complement strand
CCAGCACCGCATGATCGAACGTGGCAATTTTTTCGCCGGTCGGGCGGTCCCAGAATTCGAAATCTTCTGAGATAAGTCCCTGTTCGATGACCTGGTCGATCACGCCCAGTCCGTCCAGCAGCTCAAGCGTGGCCGGATGCGTCGTCGCCGCGCGCGGGTCGTCCTGCAACTCACCGTTCTGGTCCAGCACCGTCACGGTCACGCCGCGCCGGGCCAGCGCATAGGCACATATAAGACCGACCGGTCCGCCGCCCGAGATAACAACCTGACTTCTGCTCATAACGGTGAACTCCAATTTCTGCCGCGGTATTTTAACTGCAGTATTTTAACTGTTAAGTGTAGGGAAATTAAATAGATGAGTCAACTAAGGTAGTTGACTATTGTCATGTCCCGTGACCCACTCCGTATTCCAACATCAAAAGCCCCTCTGAGGCCTGTCTGAGATATGATCAGAAACATCGCAGCTAAAGAAACCCCGGTCAAAACCGGCGATACCGGGCCGGGCCCCGAGGCCCCCCATGATTATTTTGTGGAGGTAGCAGAGGCGCGCTACGTGCTGCGCCGGGTTTTTCGCATCACCGAGGAACAGGCGCGTGACGCCGGGTTGGACCCGCTCGCCCATCAGGCGTTGATCCAGATTTACGGCAGCGCCGCGCGCCGCCTCCGCGTCAACGAGCTTGCCGAGCGGCTGGATATCGCGCCGGCCTTCGCGTCCAGCCTGCTCAAATCGCTCGCCGGCGACGGCTTGATAGACCGCCGTCGGGATGAGGGTGATCACCGCGTGACATGGGTGTCGGCCACGGATGCGGCGATTGAAAAGCTCGTCGCCATCGACGCGGCGGTCGGCTTCCACGTCGATTACTTCGCCGCCCAGATACCGGCAAAGGACCGCAAACGCGCGCTGGCGACGTTGAAATTTTATGTGGGGTTGGGGTAGAGGTTGCCATCTTCATCTGTGCCGACCTGCCCGCTTAGCTTTCAACGCGTTGCGCCGTAACAGTTAATGTGGTGATGAATTTGGGGGGATTTAGGGGTGCAGGCGAAGCTTATTCCGGTTTTTCTTGCGACTGGTTTGCTCCTTCAAGGGTGCGGCGGACCACGCTGGAAGGCGTCCGAAAAATGGCGGTAAACCTGTGCTTCCGATGCGGGCACGCACATAGCCAGAACCGTTAGAGATGTGGACGGCTTTATATTCGAAGGTGTGTCGCGTGGGCATACCAATTCATCGTTGGTAAAAAGTCGTTCGGTTTATCCGGTTGTCCCCTTCTTCTCATTGTTCAGCGCCCGACAAAAGCGTTATCGCTATATTGAGATTTCCGTTCCCGAGGGTGGCATTTACGGCCTGATTTTCGCCGCCTCAATCTGTCCAAAGCCTTTTATAGGGTCACGCGTGTAAGAAGTAATCACCCGCACTGCATCAAGTTCGTCCTGTTCAAGAACGTCTCACCTGACAATCGTTGCCTGGCGGAAATTCCGATCACGTCGTTTTCCGCCCAGTATAAGTACACGCGGTTGAAATCGCGTTACTCCACGGAAGATGCCAGCGTTATCAGTTTGGAGCACCGTGTGGTCGATCAGTCGAGCGGCGATATCCTTGCCATGGATTCCGGTCACACGCTGAGTTGGAGGGTTCCGGTCGTCCCGTGGGTCGCTGAATCGGAAAGCAAATCATGTCCGGCCGGTAAAGCCGACTTTAACGTTCGGAAGTTCTGGTACCGGTCGATGCCGGCTGATTAGCCGCTTTCGTGTGTAGGAGTTGGGGTAGGGGCTGTAGGTGAGGATTGGGGAAAGGGCTACTGACGCACCCACGCCTACTTACGTCTCGCACCCCATACTTTCTCCTTCCAACCGACACTCACTCCCCCGCACTTGCCTCCCCGACTTCACACTTACTCCCCTGGTCTTGTGCCGGGGGTCCACTTATCGATCCGCTGTGCGGTTGCCGTGGACCCTCGGTACAACACCGAGGGGATTGATATAAGGGAATGCAGTCTCCTCGTCATATGTCGAACCTGACGCAGCCGGTCAGCACCAAGACACCAAGAACACAAAGCGCACCAAGGTGAATTTCTTCTCCGTGATTTTGGAGCTCTTGGAATCTTGGTGGTTTATCGCAGACCCGACGAGATGTTCGCCGGCAGGTTACTCCTCACCCGTGATGATGATGATCGCCGGCGTTTGCGTAATGCAGCCGTAACAGATCGATCCCGTAATCATTGCCGTTCGGTGTGCGCACGACCGTGTGGACGTGGAACTTCGCCGGCGCGTCATTGTTCAGGAATACGCCGGCGTGGTGGTCAAACTCGATAAACGTGATCGGGCTCTGGATGCGGTAATCGAACGCGTCGTCTTTCGCCATGCCGCCGATCCAGCAGAAATGCGTATCGGCCAGATGGCGCTCCACATCTGCCATGCCTGCTGCGCGTGGGCTGTCGGGCAGGGTGATCAGATAGGCATCCACTAGGTCCAGCAGGTCACGTTGCTGCGATTTTGTCATGGTGTCGGCCCGCAGGCCTTCGTAAGGCACGATACGACTGTCCTGATAGGCGCCGCCGAGATGCAGGTTGTCGGCGAAATGCCGGCGCCCCTCGGGCATGTCGCCGTCCATGATCGAATGGGCAACGATGGCGGCGTCTGCCTGCGGGCCGTCGAGCGAGCGCATCAGGGACAGCCCGCCGCGTTCCTCGTCCTCGAACAGGCGAATACCGTCATAGATACCGGTATCGCCATAGGCTGGCTCCCCGCCCATGAAGGCCGGGGTCAGCACCAATTGATCGCCGATCATCATGCAGTTCAGGCACAAGTGGTGGCCGAAGATCTGCCAGCCCCACGGCTTGTCGATTGACGGCTCCCCGAACAGGCAGAAAATATAGCTCCATTCGCCAAGGACCAGCGGCGCGCCGATCAGCTCGCCGAGAAACCCGTTCAGCCGCATCACGTCGCGCGACATCTCGTAGCCGCGGGCACTCAGGCTGGCGCGGATCACGCCCATCACCTGTTCGCGCAGGGCCATCGGTTGTTCATCCAGCCGCAGGCCGTGAGTTTCAACGTATAGCTCGGTGTTCTGCCAGTTACGCCACTGATCGGAGTCGACCGGGAAATGCATCCCTCCTTTCTGGTCCGGTGTCATCGCTGCCATCAGCACCGCAACCGCATCGATAACAGCGGCGGTCGGTGCGCCTTCGGGTTTGAGCGCGAACAGGCCGGGCTTTGCCGTGCCGTCGGTGGTTATGCCGCGAAACGGTTTTTCGAACAGAGCGCGCCAGGCGGCAAACAGCCCCTGCGGGCGTTCGCCCTGCATGCGGGTTTCGGTATGGCCGCGCGCGGTAACGGTCGGGTCGCGCTTTTCGCTCGGTAGATAGGGGTGTTAATCGGGCAGGGACATGAGGCACAGGCTCCGGTTACGGGTGCATCTATCTTACGGCGGTTCGGGCAGAGGTGGGAGCATTAATGGCGGGTTCAGGAACACGCCGTGTGCTGATATTATTTTCACTTGTCATCCCGGCCTCATGCCGGGATCCAGAGCGCCGCCGCGTTGCCTGAAGACTAGGCCCCGGCACGCGACCGGGGTGACAATCACAATTTTTGACCGGGGAACGTGGTCGTGAAGAGAAGCCCTAAGCCGCTTCGCGCGCCTTGGCCCGATATGTCAGGCCTTGTTTCCAGTCCGAATCCTTCGGGATCATGCCTTCATAGGAAGCCAGATCCCCAAGGGCGACCGACCGGCCGGCGGCGCGGGTGGCGATGGCGGGTTTGCCGTCCAGGTAATCGCGGGCGGCGGAGATCATGACACGGCGGAACTGGGCCACGGCGCCATCGCTGACGCCGAGATAATCCTTGGTGCGGTCGGCGACCGAACCCATCGATTCCCACATCGCCATGTCCTGCGACGGGATGCCGTAAATACCGGTGAAGTCACCGTTCTTCATGGCCTCGCGATCCTGCAGGAAGTTGTTATCCAGCGTGCGGATTTTGCGGAAATTCTCATCGATATCGACGCCGATTTCGGCACCGCAGAATTTGCGCCATTCGTCGGAGGAGATGCCTTTGGTTTCGTGGAAGGCGACCCAGTAGAACATCGTGTTGCCGTCATCCATTGGGATCAGCATCTGTGCCAGCCGGTACTGGTCGTTCGGCGGAATGATGACCGAGAATGGTGCGACGAACAGCGTGCACCGGATGTAGTCGTTGATTTCAGAGTTGATAATCGGCGTGCGGACCGCCGCGTAGTGAAACCCGAAATCGGTTTTCTCGAGGCGGATGCGCGGCGCCTTGTCGCGTGACGGGCGGGGCCAGCTGGTGGCGGTTGCCTTGGCGCTGTCGATTTCTGCCGGCGGCATGTTTGACGAATGCAGGCTGGACGAATGCGCCGAATCGATCGAGCCTTCGAGAACCTGCGCCCAGTTGCACGACGTGTGGATTTTGACGATGGCGATCTTGTCCTCCGGGCAGTGCGCCCAGGACGGCGGCTCGAACTTGGCGATGTTGTCGGCATCGCCCATCCACAGCCAGACGAAACCGCCTGATTCCTGAGTCGGATAGGATTTGATCTTCGCATCTTCCTTCAACCCTTCGCCGCCATTGGGCTCGGACGGCATGTCGAGCACGTTGCCGTTCACGTCGAACTTCCAGCCGTGATACAAGCAGCGCAGGCCGCAATCCTCGTTGCGCCCGAAAGCGAGAGAGGCGCCGCGGTGACGGCAGAATTCGTCGATCGCGCCAAGCCGGCCGTCGGTATCGCGGAACACCACCAGGTCTTCGCCCAGCAGGCGGACGCGGGTGGGCTTGCCGTCACGCTCCGACACTTCTTCCGACATGCAGCCCGGAAGCCAGTGATTGCGCATGATGCCGCCCATCGCGGTGTCGCCTTCGACAAGGCACAAAAGGTCGTTTTCTTCACGTGTGGTCATGATGTTTCTTCCTGCCGGGGCCGGTTCGCCCGTTTTCTGCATCCACACTCAGGTTCTTAGGAACCAAAGAATATTCTTCGGAAACTAAGAAGTTTGCGCGATATTGTCAAGAAGATTAGACTGGTCCCTCGCGCTCATCAGGATGGCAGAATGACCGGCTTATCAGCGGCGACATCAACGACGACGTCAGGGGCCAGAAAACTGAAACTCGGCATTGCCGGGCTCGGTCGCGGTTTTACCGTGATGCTGCCGACGCTCGCGCTGCACAAGCGGCTTGAGGTCGTGGCCGCCGTCGATACCCGTCCCGCGGCGGGCGTGCGCTTCGAGGCCGATTTCGGCGGCACCGCTTATGACAGCGTCGAGGCGATGTGCGCGGAGGCTGATATCGATGCGGTCTATGTCGCGACGCCGCACCAGTTTCATGCCGAACACACCGAGATCGCCGCCCGGGCCGGGAAACACATCCTTGTCGAGAAGCCGATGGCGCTGACGATCGAGGACTGCACACGCATGATCGATGCCGCGGCGGCGGCGGGCGTGCATCTTCTGGTCGGCCACAGCCACAGCTATGACGCACCGATCCTGGAGGCCCGCCGCCTGATCGAGACCGGCGATTATGGCCCGCCACGGCTGATTGCCGCTATGAACTACACCGATTTCATTTACCGCCCACGCCGACCCGAAGAGCTCGATACCGCGCAGGGCGGCGGCGTGGTGTTCAGTCAGGCAGCCCATCAGATCGATATCGCGCGTCTGCTCGGCGGCGGCATGGTCGAGACCGTCTATGCGACGACGGGCAATTACGATCCCGATCGGCCGACCGAGGGGGTTTATAGCGCGCTGCTCAAATTCGCGGATGGCACGGTCGCAAACCTGACTTATTCGGGCTACGGCCATTTCGATTCGGATGAATTTACCGGCTGGCGCGGTGAATCCGGTGCCATGAAAGACCCCGCCAATTACGGCGCCGCGCGGCGCGCCCTTTCCGAGATCGGCGATATGGATGCCGAAGCCGCGCTCAAGGCCGACCGCGCCTATGGCGGCCCCGCCGGGGCGAGCGCACCGACGACGTCACCGGAAGATCGTCTGCATGAACATTTCGGTCTTTTTGTTGTCAGCTGCGCGCGCGGCGATATCCGCCCCGGGCCCGACGGCGTGCGGGTCTATGCCGATGAAGGCATCGAGAGCTTTCCGCTCGCGCCGCCCGCTGTGCCGCGCAGCGAGGTCATCGACGAGCTGTGTGCCGCCGTGTGTGACGACGTGGCGCCGCTGCATTCCGGCGCATGGGGGCGGGCCACGCTGGAAGTCTGCCGCGCGGTGCTGCAATCCGCCAATGATGGCCGCGAGGTGCGCCTCACGCAGCAGGTTCCCGTAAAGGACATCGGATAATGGCCGGTCTTCTCGCCGGCGATTCCCGCCTCATCCTGCAGCACTGGCGCGACGCGGTGCCCAATGACCGGCTCGCCCATCTGATCCGCGATGCCGGGCGCAGCCTGGGCCAGGGCCTGACGCCGCTGCTGGCGGCGCATGATATCCCGTTCGGCCACTGGTCGTTCCTGCGCGTGCTGTGGGACCGTGACGGTCTGACCCAGAAAGAACTCAGCGATGCCGCCGGTGTCACCGAGCCGACGACCTTCGCGGCGGTGAAAGCGTTGATAGAAAAGGGCTATGTCACACGCCGACATAATCCGGGCAACAAGCGGAAGTTTTACGTCTACCTCACACCCGAAGGAGCGGCTTTGCGCGATGTGCTGGTGCCACTGGCCGAAGAGGTGAACCGTGTCGCCGTCCAGGGCATTCCGCCCGAAAACATCCGGATCATGCGCGAGACGCTGCTCGCCATTATCGAGAACCTGGCGGACGACGCTTCTTAGTTTCTGCTCCGGAAATTTCGGCAAGTCGGTCGTGCTGTTTCACGGCCCAGTCATTGCCCTGGCGCGCCGCGCGGTCGTACCACATCAACGCCGCCGCACGGTTACGCGTGATGTCGCGGCCGGTTTCCAGCATTTCGGCGTAATTGAGCTGCGCGATCGGATTTCCCGCATCGGCCGCGCGTTTATGCCAGCGTGCGGCGGCGGCGAAATTCAACGGCCTTCCCTCGCCGAAGCGATGCATGCCGGCAATCGCCACCTGGGCGCGAATTTCGCGCTCAACAGCCAGCACGTGCCATTCGGCAAACGCATCTGCGTAGCGTCCGCCATCATAGGCTTCAGCCCCGGTCGCGAAATCGGCAGCGGAAACGTTTGTGCACATACAAACTGCGATGGGGGTCAGGGCGAATTTGCGCATATCTCATATATGAGACGCCTGTCTCAGATTCGAGCTAGTTTTTTTCTCACATTACGGTGAGCCGGGTGAGCCGGGAAGGCGATATCTATCGGTCTTTAAGCGCGTCGAGTTGCTTCTTGAGCTGGACGTATTGAACGCCATTCGGGTCGACGAATTCAAGCAACCTGCTCCACCGTGTCTGCGCGGTTTTGGTGTCGCCCGCCGACAGCGCCAGCGCGCCGGACAGCCACAGCCCGCGCGGCTCGTCCGGATCACGGACCAGAATGCGGTTCACCAGCGGTTCAAGTTCGGCCCGCGGCGGCGGGGCGGGTTCGGCCGCGGTGACGATGGCATCGGCATAGGAAACGAGGATCTCGACATCGTCGGGACGCAGCGCCGCGGCCTTCGCATAGGCCTCCTTGGCGGTGGCGCGGTCGCCGAGCACGCGGCGCGCACGGCCAAGCCGCAGCCAGCCGGCCACATCGTCCGGATTGTCCTTCAGCTTTTCTGCGAGGCCATCGACCATGTTGCGGATCATCGCCTGGCGGTCTTCGGCAGACATGTTGCGTGCCGTTGCCATTTGCTCGCGGGTCGGGCCCGGCGCAGGGGTCAGGGCGGCGGTCCGGGGGGCGGCGGTCGGGAGGCCGGCAGTGAGCGGCGGCGCCCGCGCGCGCAGGGCGGCCAGTGCATTACTGTCTATGCCGATTTCGCCGGCAAGCCGCGCGATCCGGGGACGCAGGAAACGGAGCCAGGGCGCATCCGGCGGCGAGGCGGCTTCAAGCGCTACCCAGCGGTCAAACGCGGCGCGCAGTCGCCCGCCCTGCTGGTCGGCGACACCCTGATAATATTGTGCGCGCGGCTCGCCCGGGTCGCGGCGCAACGCTTCGGTAAACGATGCCTGCGCATCCGGCGTGACCTGCCCGCCTGCGGCGACCGTCAACGCTTCGCCGGCGCGCGACGCAAATTCGGCATTGGCGGGAGCGAGGCGCATCGCCTGGGTGAAGGCGACGGCTGCCTGCCGGTGGCGCTTCATCTGTGTGAGTACGGTGCCGAGCGTGATCCAGCTTTCGATATCCGCCGGGTTTTTCTCGAGCGCCGCTGCAAGCCCAGCGACTTCCTGCCGCTGGGCCACGCCGCCTTCGGGCGCCTTCGGGTCGGTGCCGTTTGCGGCGCGGACTTCCGCTGCCGGTTTGCCGGGCAGGTCGGGGCTGCCATGGGTGACATAGACAAATATCGCCAGCGCCGGCACGCACAGGCCAGTGATAATAGCGGTGATGCGCCGGGGTTTGGCGGGGAGCTTACCTGTGGGACTGCCGGCCTTAACAATCTCCACCCCATCGGTGGCGGCGAGGATGCGCCGGCCTATCTCGGTCCGTGCGGCCACGGCGTCGTCCGGACCGATCACGCCGCGTGCGACATCGCGGTCGACCTCGTCGAGCTGGTCGCGGTAAATCTCGATCTCGTGCGCCGCACGCGTCGCCGAATCCCGGTTGCTGCGGATCAATGGCAGGACGACCAGCGCAATCGCCGCCAGCGTCATAATGGTCAGCGTTATACCAAGGATCATTGCTCAGGCTTCTCCGCCAGCAGGGCGTCTACGCGGGCACGCTCATCGGCGGTCAGCGGGACAACCGGTGCGGCAACAGCGACACGCCGACGCCGGTGCCACAACGTCACGCCGATGATCCCGATCAGAAAAATAACCACCGGACTAATCCACAGGATCAATGTCGAGTTCTTGAAGGGCGGGCGCAGCAGGACGAAGTCGCCATAACGCTCGACGATAAAATTAACTGTCTCGGTATCGGTGTCGCCGGCGGTCAGCCGGTCGCGCACCAGAATGCGCAGGTCGCGCGCCAATGTCGCATCCGAATCGTCGATCGACTGGTTCTGGCAGACCAGGCAGCGCAGCTCCTTGCTGATTTCACGGGCGCGGGCTTCGAGCGCCGGGTCTTTCAAGATTTCGTCCGGCTGAAGCGCCAGCGCCGCGGGCGGGGCGAAGGGGGAGATCGCAGGGGAAATAACAGGCGCGACAAGCGGTGCTGCCAGCAAGACGGCGACGAACAGGAATAGCTTCATGAATTGCCTACCTTGGCTGCGCCCGTCTTTGAAGTGCCCGTCTTCGAGGCACCGGCCTTCGCCGCATCCGCAGCGGGCTGTGCTGCCTGCTTTAGTAGCGGCAGGATCAGCGATTCAAGCTGGTGGGGATGAATCTGGCCGACATGGCGGTAGCGGATACGCCCCGCCGCATCGACGATGAAGGTTTCGGGATAGCCGTATACGCCCCAGTCGATGGAGGTACGGCCTGAGCTGTCCACGCCGATCTGTTTAAAGGGATTTCCGAGCTGGGTGAGAAACCGGACCGCGTCTTCCGGCCTGTCCTTGTAGTTGATACCGTAAATTGTCACGCCCCGGTCGGCCAGGGTCATCAGTACGGGGTGCTCGATGCGGCAGGGCGGGCACCAGGATGCCCAGACATTGACCAGTGATACCTTGCCTTTTAGGTCGGCGGTCGTCAGGCTCGGGATCTTCAACGTCTCAGGCAGATTCTTGATCGCCGGCAGGTTGAATTGAGGCGCAGGCTTGTTGATCATCGCCGATGGGATTTGAGAGATATCCTTACCGCCCGGTCCGACCTGCCATAGATAAACGCTAAACAGGACCGCGAGGACGGCAAAGATTGCAACGGGGATAAGGGTAAGCGGGCGGAGCATCAGTCAGGCTTTCCGTTCTCGGTCACGCGGCTTCGGCGGCCGGGGTTTTGTGGGCAACCCGCTTCGGCGCACCGACGCGAAGTCGGCGGTCGCTCAACGAAACCATGCCGCCGATTGCCATAAAGATCGCACCGGCCCAGATCCACGGGACCAGCGGGTTGTGATACATCCGCGCGGCCCAACCGCCCTTGCCATCTGAATCGCCAAGAACGACATAGACGTCGGCAATCGGCGTGGTGTGGATAGCCGCCTCGGTGGTGCCGGATTTCTCTGCCGGGTAGTCGCGTTTTTCCGGATGGAGCGTCGTTATCTTCCGGCCATTGGCTGTCAGGTCGAACGTGCCGCGCAGTGCGGTGTAGTTTGGTCCCGTCACATTGCTCGCCCCCCTGAAGGTAACCTCATAGCCCGCGAGTTCGACGGTATCGCCCAGACGAACGATCTGGATACGCTCGGTCTGCCACGACGACGATGCCGTGATACCGGCGACCATGATGCCGAGCGCGCTATGGGCAATTGCGGTGCCCCACGCGGAACGCGGCAGGTTGGCGGCGCGGCGCAGTGTCTCCGAAAACGATATACGAAAAAGGCCTGTCCGTTCGGCAAGGTCTACGGCAGCACCTGTCACCAGCCAGGCGGCGACGCCCATCGCGAGGGCCGCGACGATGTCGGTGTTCCCGTCGATCATCACGGTCGCGAGTACGACAAGCCCCGCGAGGCCCACAGCGACTCTGAGCCGCCCGACCACGCCGGGCAGATCACCGCGTTTCCATGCCATCATCGCGCCGATGGGGCAGGCGATCAGCAACGGCACCATCAGGGGCACGAAGGTTGCATTGAAGAACGGCGCGCCGACGGAGACTTTCCCGCTCCCGATGGCATCGAGCGCCAGCGGATACAGCGTACCGAGAAACACCACGGCGGTTGCGGTGGCGAGCAGCAGGTTGTTCAGCACCAGGGCGCCTTCGCGACTGACCGGCGCAAACAGCCCGCCACCTTTGAGCATGGGCGCACGTATGGCGTACAGCACGAGTGCACCGCCGATGACGACGATAAACAGGCCGAGGATAAACACGCCGCGTTCCGGATCGGTCGCAAAGGTGTGCACCGAGGTCAGTAAGCCCGACCGCACCAGGAAGGTACCGAGCAGCGACATGCCGAAGGCGATGATCGCGAGCAGGATGGTCCAGCTTTTGAGCGTGTCGCGGCGCTCGACCACCAGCGCCGAATGCAGCAGGGCCGTGCCGACCAGCCAGGGCAGGAAGGAAGCGTTCTCAACCGGGTCCCAGAACCACCAGCCGCCCCAGCCAAGCTCGTAATAGGCCCACCAGCTGCCCAGCGCGATCCCGATCGTCAGTGTTGTCCAGGCGACCAGTGTCCAGGGCCGGACCCACCGCGCCCAGGCCGGATCGACCCGGCCTTCGATCAGCGCCGCGACGGCAAATGAAAACGCCATCGAAAACCCGACATAGCCGAGATACAGAAACGGCGGATGGAAGGCGAGGCCTGGATCCTGCAATAGCGGGTTCAGGCCCTGACCTTCGACGGGGGCGGGGTCGAGGCGTAAAAACGGATTGGACGTAAACAGCAGGAAGGCCAGAAAGCCGATGCCGATCAGCCCCTGAATGGCGAGCACCCGGGCCCGCAGGCTGCCGGGCAGGTTACGGCCAAACTGGGCGACCATCAGCCCGAACAGGGACAGGATCAAAATCCACAGCAGCATCGAGCCTTCATGATTGCCCCAGACGCCGGAGATCTTGTAGAGCATCGGTTTAAGCGTGTGCGATGTATGCGCGACAAGGGCGACAGAAAAATCGGATACCACATACGCATAGGTCAGCGCGAAGAAGGCAATGAAGACAAACAGAAACTGACCGCGCGCCGCAGGTTCGGCGACACCCATCAGGGCCGCATCGTTCCGGTACGCGCCGACCAGCGGCAGGATACCCTGGACGATGGAGAGCATCAGCGCCAGGACGACGGCGTAATGGCCGATTTCGGCGATCATTGAGCGCTCTCCTTCTGGCCGCCATAGGATTTGCCGCCGTAGGGTTTGTCCCCGTAAGGTTTATCGCCGTCGGGTGTGCCGGTAACAGCACTACCCTTCCACTTGCCAGATTTTTTGAGCGCCTCGGCAACTTCCTTGGGCATGTAGTTTTCATCGTGTTTGGCAAGTACTTCGTCGGCGCGGAAGGTGCCATCGGGCAATAGCCGGCCTTCGACGACAACACCCTGACCTTCGCGGAACAGATCCGGGATGATTCCTTTATAGGCAACGCGAATTTCATGTGTGAGGTCGGTGACCAGAAAGTCGTGGGTCAGCCCGTCATCCTTTTTCCGCCAGCTTTCTTCTTTTACGATGCCGCCGACACGCAGCCGCCGGTCCTTTTGCAGATCCTGCTTGGTCGCAATGTCGGTCGGCGTGTGGAAAAACACGATGCTGTCTTCGAACGCGGTCAGCACCAGCGCGGCCGCGGTGGACAGCATCAGACCGCCGAGAAACACGACGGTAAGGCGGCGGCGTTTCCGGGTCATTGATTGTCCCCAGTGTTATCCCCTGCGGGTGTCGCGGTTTCTGGCGTTGTCGCCGTATCCGTTTTCGTATTCGTTTTCGTATCGGTTTCTGTGGCGCGCCGCCGACGCCGCCGGGGCGCTTCGGCTTCCATTCGGGCAAGCTCTCGCTCCCGGCTTCGCATGGATTTGAGACTGATTCCGATCAGGATCGTGAGCACCACAAGCGCAATACCCCAGGACGACCAGATGAAGCCGCCATGACCATCCATGTTGAAAAACTCAGCCACGGGCGAACTTAATTTGTGCGACCCGGCTGTGCGGGGACGATAAGAGAAGAGAGGCGTCTGTGAACATCATCATCCTGTAAACACATATAGGGCCGATTTCAGCCGAGAACACCGTTCGCGACATTTTGCACAGCACACTAAGCGCCACTCTGCGCGGTTTCGGCGTGAATCCGCGCCGAGCGCAGGGCGTTGATCCGGCGATCTGCCAGTTCAGCGCGGGCACGCACAATAACCAGCACGACGAACAGCATGGTGAACCCGACAGCCATCAGCAAAAGCGGAATCAGCATCGACGAATGCACCGCCGGCATCCCGATCTTGGTCACGCTGGCCGGCTGATGGAGGGTGTTCCACCAATCGACCGAAAATTTGATGATCGGCAGATTGACCGCGCCAACCAGGGCCAGGATTGCCGAGGCTTTTTCGCCGCGCGCCGCATCGTCGAATGCATTGGCCAGCGCGATAAAGCCGAGATATAGAAAAAACAGGACCAGTACCGATGTCAGACGCGCATCCCAGACCCACCAGGTGCCCCACATCGGCTTGCCCCAGAGCGACCCCGTGGTCAGGCAGATCACCGTAAAGCAGGCCCCTATCGGGGCGGCCGCCAGCGCGCAGACATGGGCGACCGGATGCTTCCAGATCAGCCCGACGGCGCTTGCCACCGCAATAAAGGCATAGGCGAACATCGCCATCCAGGCGGACGGCACATGGACGTACATGATCCGAACTGTTTCGCCCTGTTGGTAGTCCGCCGGCGATGCGCCAAAGGCGAAATAAAGTCCGGCGCCGATCAGAATGACGGTCAGACTCGTCGCCCACGGGAGAACCGCGTTGGCCAGCCTCAAAAAACGCGTTGGATTGGCAAATCTGTGGAGCATCTGATCCCAATTTCTGGCGCGGCGTCATCCGCATTCTGTCTCGCGCGCATAAGTGTGGTTTGGCGCGAGAGACTGTAATGAACATATAAGGTTAACGAGTTGTTACCACTAGCCGTTTAAGCATCCAGATTGAAGCTCTTTCGGGCCCGCGCACGAGGTGTTGAAGACGATCAGAAAGGCGTTTTGGGCGCCACTGCCTGTGCCTTGTTCCAGATATAGTGAATGACGGAACCGGGTCCCCCCGCGGGAGCGGGCGAGGACGAGAGCGGGAGGTGGCCGTCCCGTAGCGCGATGGTCTGTTCTTCGGTTGTGCCGACTTCGTCGATATCGGCGCTCACCGAGATCAAATGCCGCACCCTGTCGCCGACGACTTCGTACCGGCCGCAATGGGAAATGCAGGCAATGCGGCCATCCGCCTTTGGATAGTTCAGTGATTTGCACATATGGCCTTCGGGCGCGTAGATCAGATATCCGTGCGCGCTGCTGCCCCACGGCCGCTGCACCTTGCCGCTGGCATAGATCATATAGCAATCCGCCAGGTGCCATGCCCCCGACAGGTCGAGGCCCTGGACCGGCGTCAAGCCGCTCATTGCTGCGTCGCTTCCGTCCATCCAGCCTCCAGACTGAATTCATCGGGGCAGGATCGCCCCGGACCAGCATGTCACTATCCGACTACTCTGCCGCCAAACGTAAGGCCACCGCACACCCCCAAGGGCATACAACCAGGCATGCCATCAGCAATCCGCCGAGGATCAGCAATTGCTGTGTCGCGGCAAACCCCCCGATGACGGCATCGACGGCTCCGGCGCCAAAAATCAGCACCGGTATTACCAGCGGCAAAACAAGCAGGGACAACAGAACGCCACTTCGCCGGGAGCCGAGAGAAAGTGCCGCCCCCAACGCGCCGACGAGACTTATGATCGCCGTTCCTAGAGCCATTGCCAGCATCAAAACGCCGTAACTGCTGGGCTCCAGGATCAGCATGATACCAATCACCGGTGACGCGACCAAGAGCGGAAGCCCGGTGGTCAGCCAGTGCGCAACGATCTTTGCCAGCGCCGTCATCCAGAGTGGTTGCGGGGCGATAACCAGTAATTCCAGGGTGCCGTCGTCATAATCGTTCTGAAACAGGCGGTCGAAAGACAGCATGGCGGCCAGCAGGGCTGTAACCCACAGAATACCGGGCGCCATACGCGCCAGCAGGTTGGGTTCCGGCCCGACGCCAAACGGAAACAGCGCCGCGGCGATCACAAAGAAAACGATGACCATCATGGTATCGCTGAGCTGCCGCAGGGCGATCCGGGTATCGCGTCCGACAAGGGCGAAAAAACCGTTCATGGAGAATTACCTGTATCCGGGTCATCGGAATCGTCGCCCCAAACCACATCGACCTCCGGTGCATGCGCCGCGAGATCGATGGTTGCGGCATCGTCGATCCCCAGCGGCACATTTGTGGAGGCAACGATCATCCCGCCACCGGCCCGATGGGCGGCGATCGCGGCGCGTAACCTGTCGACGGCGCGGTAGTCGAGGGCGATCGTCGGCTCGTCCAGCAGCCAGAGAGGCGCTGGGGTTGCTAGAATACGGGCAAGGGTCAGCCGTCTTGTCTGTCCGGCGGAGAGCATCCGGGCGGGCAGATCGGCTAGTGGCGCCAGACCGACATTGTCGAGCGCCCTGTCAATATCGCCGTTGATGTCTGTACCGATATTCGATTTAGTCTCGGTACGTCCGGCGCGCCCGCCGCGCAGGGCCGCATGAAAGGCCAGGTTTTCGCGTACCGTCAGGGCCGCTTTCACGGCGTCACGGTGACCGACATAGTGCATCTGCGCGAAAAACCGTTCAGGGTCTTTCGACACCGGCATCCCATTCCAGACAATCTCGCCCGCCGCCGGGCTGGCGATGCCGGCCATCAGGCGCAGCAGGCTCGATTTTCCCGATCCGTTCGGCCCCGACAGAATAAGGGCGCCGCCCGGTGAAACCGCGAAATCGAGACCGGCAAAGACGATGCGGTCGCTTCTGATGCAGGCGAGGCCCGTGCCTTCGAAACCATCCATGCGTCTGGGATAGCGCAAATCGGGCGAGTCGTCATCTGTCCCGGGAGGCAGGATGACAATCCGGGAGCATGAGGGAGCAACGGCCCGCCCGCAGGCCTGGGTTCCGACAAAGAAAAAGACCGCTGACCTTGCGATCAGCGGCCTAGGAGGGATCCAGCGTTTCCGCTGGGGTGGGACGCTCTGGGGGGGAACGTCCCGAAGGGCTACAATTTCATATTGTGCTGCAATTGGGGCCGGACAAGGGCGCAATTGTGGCAGGAATGTGATTTGTTCATGAAACGAACATATCGGTCCGATATGACTCTTTGGCTTGCCGGACTGGTAAGGGAGCTGCAGGCGCAGAAAACCGGGCTTTATACCTAACCTGATACCTGTCCTTGGCCGACCGGACTTATCCTGTCGGCGTGACGGGCAGGGCCGGTGGGTGTCTTTTGTGCAGCGGGACCCTGGTTTTGCCCAAAGTGTCATTACTATTGGATTCAGTGACGTTAGCCGCTAGTTTCCGCCCCGCATCAGACAAAAGAAGGAGATCGATCGTGAGCGCAATCGGACAGGATACGCTGAAGGCCCGCCGCAGCCTCGAAGCCGGTGGAAAATCATATGACTATTACAGCCTCAGCGCGGTGTCCGATGCCGGATACGGCGACATCTCGCGTCTGCCTTTCTCGCTGAAAGTGCTGCTCGAAAATCTCCTGCGTTATGAAGACGGCCGCACGGTCACCGTCGCCGATATCGAAAAGGCGGCGAAATGGGTTGAGACCCAGAAATCCGATCTGGAAATCGCCTATCGCCCGGCGCGCATCCTGCTGCAGGACTTCACGGGCGTTCCCGCCGTGGTTGATCTCGCCGCGATGCGCGATGCGATGGTCCAGCTCGGCGGTGACCCGCAGAAGATCAATCCGCTGAACACGGTCGATCTGGTGATCGACCATTCCGTGATGATCGATGAATCAGGCACGGCCAGCGCATTCGACAACAACGTTAAACTTGAATTTGAACGGAACAAGGAACGCTACGAATTCCTGAGCTGGGGATCGAAGGCGTTCAATAATTTCCGTGTTGTGCCGCCGGGCACCGGTATCTGCCATCAGGTGAACCTTGAATACCTGTCCCAGACCGTCTGGGTGACGGACGATGCCAGCGGCAAATCGGTGGCGTATCCCGATACCGTCGTCGGCACCGACAGCCACACCACCATGGTCAACGGCCTGGCCGTTCTGTCCTGGGGTGTCGGCGGGATCGAGGCCGAGGCCGCGATGCTCGGCCAGCCGATCTCGATGCTGCTGCCCGAAGTCGTCGGCATGAAGCTGACGGGCGAGATGAAAGAAGGTATGACCGCCACCGATCTGGTGCTGACGGTCACGCAGATGCTGCGCGCCAAAGGCGTTGTCGGCAAGTTCGTCGAATTCTTCGGCCCGGGTGTCGGCGCGCTGTCGCTGCCCGACCGTGCGACCATCGGCAACATGGCGCCCGAATACGGCGCGACCTGCGGCTTCTTCCCGATCGACCGCGAAACCTGCGACTATCTTGCGTTCACCGGCCGCGACGCGGCACAGGTTGCCCTCGTCGAAGCCTATGCAAAGGCGCAAGGGATGTGGCGTGACGAAAACACGCCCGATCCGGTGTTCACGGCGACGATGGAACTTGATCTGTCGACGGTTGAGCCGTCACTTGCCGGGCCTAAGCGCCCGCAGGACCGGGTGGTTCTGTCCGACGTCAAGAAATCGGGCATGGACGCGATTGCCGATTACCGAGGTTCTGTCGCGGCGGAGAGCGACCAGCTCGCCCGCGCCACCGGCGACGATTACACGGTCGAAGACGGCGATGTCGTCATCGCGGCGATTACCAGCTGTACCAATACATCGAACCCGTCGGTGCTGGTCGGTGCCGGGCTGCTTGCCCGCAACGCCATTGCCAAGGGCCTGAAAGCCAAGCCGTGGGTGAAGACATCGCTCGCGCCTGGCAGCCAGGTGGTGCGTGACTATCTGGCCAAGGCTGAATTGCAGGACGATCTCGATGCGCTCGGCTTTAACATCGTCGGCTTCGGCTGCACGACCTGTATCGGTAATTCCGGCCCGCTGATCGACAAGGTCGCGGACGCGGTGGATGCGGATGATCTCGTCGTCGGCGCCGTGCTGTCCGGCAACCGTAACTTCGAAGGCCGCGTCCATCAGCAGGTCCGGGCGAACTATCTTGCTTCGCCGCCGCTGGTCGTTGCCTATGCGCTGGCCGGCTCGCTCAAGGTTAACCTGTCGACCGATCCGCTCGGCCAGGACACCGACGGCAATGACGTTTATCTGAAGGACATATGGCCGACCAATCAGGAAATTCACGACACCATGCGCGAATGCCTGACCGCCGAGATGTATCGCAGCCGCTACGAGAACGTGTTCGAAGGACCGGAAGAGTGGCAGAAGATCGAGAGCACGAAGTCGGAAACATATGGCTGGCAGGAATCCAGCACCTATGTAAAATATCCATCCTTCTTCGAAGGCATGGAGCGGGAGCCTGAGGCGATCACCGACATCACCGGCGCGCGTCCGTTGCTGATCCTCGCCGATTCCGTCACCACGGATCACATCTCGCCGGCGGGTAGCATTCAGCGGGAAAGCCCGGCGGGCGAATACCTGCTCGAACGCCAGATCCGTCCCGCGCAGTTCAATTCCTACGGCTCGCGCCGTGGCAACCACGAAGTGATGATGCGCGGCACGTTTGCTAATATCCGAATCCGCAATGAAATGGTGCCGGGTGTCGAAGGCGGTGTGACCACGCATCAGCCGTCGGGCGAACAGATGCCGGTCTATGACGCAGCGATGAAATACACGGCGGAAGGTGTGCCGCTGGTGATCGTCGGCGGAAAGGAATACGGCACCGGCTCGTCACGTGACTGGGCGGCAAAGGGCACCACGCTGCTCGGCGCCCGCGCCGTGATCGTTGAAAGCTTCGAGCGTATTCACCGGTCGAACCTGATCGGCATGGGCGTGCTGCCGTTGCAGTTCACGGATGGCGCGACCCGCCAGTCCCTGGGCCTCAACGGGACCGAGACGTTCGACATCAAGGGTGTGGCCGAAGGGCTGAGCCCGCGCAGCGATCTCGACTGCACGATCCACCGTGCCGACGGCTCCAGCGTCGATGTAAAACTGCTCTGCCGTATCGATACGCTCGACGAGCTCGACTACTACAAGAACGGTGGAATCCTGCAGTATGTGATCCGCAACATGCTCGACGCCGCGTAGATACCGGCTTCAATACTGGCTTCCCGGCCCGCGCTCCCTTTGGGAGTGCGGGCCGTTTTCTTTTCTAAACCTCACTCACAAGTGAACGCGGTTGATTAGGCATTCTTAATCTCTGGCTCCTATAAACGAGCCATGTTCAGACCTGTCCGGACCTTACTGACAAGCGCAGTCGTTTGAACCCTCCTGGCCCTACCGGAATTTGCCGGGGGTGGCAAAAAAATTGTCGTCGAGCTGTTTACGTCGCAGGGCTGTTCGTCCTGCCCGCCGGCGGACGTGTACCTGGCGGAGCTTGCAAAACGCGATGACGTGATCGCGTTGTCATTCCATGTCGACTACTGGAATTATATCGGCTGGAACGATCCGTTCTCGTCGCCCGAGGCCACGGCCCGCCAGCGCGCCTATGGGCGCACCATGAAAAAAACGCTACGTCTATACGCCGCAGATCGTCGTCGACGGGCGCGCCGAAACCGCCGGCTCTAACCGGGCCATCGTGTCCAGCCTGATCACGATGGCGGCGGCGGCGCAGAAGATCAAAATCGACGTCACCCATAACAAGGATGGCTCGACCGATATCCGCGTCCCCGATGCGCTGCCTGGTGGGGAACGCAAAGGCGAGTTGTGGATCGGGTTTTACGATACCGCGGTGAAGACCAAAATCCGTGCTAGTGAAAACCGCGGCGAGACCATCACGAATGCTAATATCGTGCGGACCTATAAACGCATAGGCGACTGGGACGGCAACGCACTCGCAACCCGTGTAGACCGGAAGGCGCTGGGCGCCACGGGCCGTGACGGCTGCGTGGTCATCCTGCAGAGCGCGCAAAGCGGGCCGATTATCGGCGCCGCGCCTTTCCCGCTTTAATCCCCAGGCTTCCGGCGCTTACGAAGCGTCCCGCAGCATCGTGGCTCCGCTGTCCAGCGCGTTGACTTCCCAATTGACGATGTGGTGCGACGCACTGGCCAGCAGGTTGCGGTATTCCCGCTCCACCGCCCCGCCTTTGAATATTGCGGTCCCGCCGGCGGTATTGAACAGGCGCGTGCCGGCTTCAAGCGCGGTACGGCAGGCCCAGGCTGAATTTCGCTTGGCGCGCAGAAGTTCTGCGTCGCTCAATGTGCCGCCCGCTTCCAGAACCTTCATGGCGGCCGTAATGGTGTCGCGGTTGAGCGCTTCCGCGGCATCTATCTCAGCGGCGCATTCCCCTACGATCACATGGCTTGTCGGGTTGTCGGCGACCTTGGTGCCGCGCGACATACGCGTCGCGGTATAGGCGAGCCACTGATCTAGCAGGCCCTGTGCCATGCCGACCGTCATCGACGCGAACAGCGCCGGGGTCAGGAAACCACGCGGCAGACGGTACACCCCGCCCGGATTGACCGCGGCGCCCGGCCCGTTGCCGGTGCGCGCGTCTTCCCCCCGCAGGAGAGCGTAATCGGGCACGAACACATCCTCGACCGAAAAGCTTTTCGATCCCGTGCCTTCGAGCCCGATGGTGTGCCAGTCGTCGATAATTGTCGCCTCCGACCGGCGCAGCAGGAAGAAATACGGCCCGTCGCGTTTATCTCCATCGACAATGAACCCGCCGCAGATCAACCAGTCCGCATGGTCGATGCCGCTGGCAAAGCCGAACCGGCCGGAAAACGAATAACCGCCCTCGACCGGGGTGGCGATGCCCTTGGGGTCGAACGAGGCGGACATCACTGCTTCCGGGTTCTTGCCCCAGACATCTTCCTGCGCCAGGAGCGGAAATGTGCCGAGCATCTGGGCGTGATCGGCCATGATCGCCTGCACCCAGCCCTGGGCGCCATCGGCTCGGGTCAGGGCTGCGAGACACCGCACAGCACGTCCCAGCCCATGGCCTGCCCGCCGAAACGTTCGGGCTGGGTCATGCGGATCAGGCCCGCTTCGCGAAAATCGGCAACCGATTCCGCCGGCACCATGTGGGCAGCGTCTGCGTCTGCGGCACGGGCGCGCAGGGTCGGGTGCAGGGCCTCCGCGCGGGCATAAATATCCGTCGCTGTCTGTGACGTGTCCTGTGGCAGCGATGAGGCGACTTCAGCCATGTTCCAGCTCAATATTCTATTTCAGAAAATCTAATTTTCCGGGAAGCACGCGCCCGACACAACGCTTTTCGCGTGTGCATCCGACATGGTAACGTGCCTGGCTATTTGTATGCGAACGATCAGAAAAAGCAGGACCGCGCTGACGGTCAAAGTACTTACCGACGAGTACGTTCCGGGTATCCACCAAGACCCAATAAACAACAGGCAATAATGACCGAACCAAACGCTCCCGCCCGCCGCGAAGACATTGCCCATGTGATGATGCTGGTGGCCGTGCTGATTTTCGGGCTCAATTACGTTGTTGGTCGGCTGGCCGCGGGCGAGGTGCCTGCCTACACGCTCGGATTTACGCGCTGGACCTTCGCGGCGATCGTGTTATTGCCCTTTGCTTGGCAGCACTTGAAGGCCGATCGCGAAAAACTGGCTTCCAGCTGGAAGCTGCTGGTGTTGGCCGGTTTTCTGATGCCGTTCATGGGCGCGGGCGTCACCTATGTTGCGCTTGCCCACACCACGGCGGTCAATGGCGGGGTCATCCAGACATCTATGCCGGTGATGATTGTTATCCTCGCCTGGATATTCCTGCGGGAACGGACAACGGTGACGCAGTGGATGGGCACGGCGCTCGCGATTGCCGGTGTGCTGTATCTGATTTCGCGAGGCGATCCGAAGGTCTTGCTCAACCTTACATTTAATCTCGGCGATGCCATCCTGATCGCCTGCAATCTGGGGCTTGCCGGGTATAGTATTGCTGTAAAGCGGCTCCCGCCCGGCATCCACCCGCTGTCTCTGCTGACCTGCGTCTGCGCCGTCGGGTCGATCATTCACGTGCCGTTTTTTGTGACCGAAATCGCCACCGGGCAGATCCCGTCGCCGAGCCCGGTCACCTTCGTGTCGCTCGCCTTTGTTGCGGTCTTCCCGTCCATCGTCGCCATCATGTGCTGGAACAACGCCATCGCCCGTCTCGGCGCGCAGCGGGCCGGTTATTACATGTATCTGACGCCGGTCTTCGCCGCGATTTTCGGTATTCCCCTGCTGGGTGAGACGATCTCCGCCTTCCACATTGTGGGCGGCGCGGTCATTATCGCCGGCGTCACACTGTCCAGCCGGAAACCCAAAGCCGCCGCTGAATGACCGACAGATCTGGGACGCAGGCCGCCTCCCGCACGGAGGCTATCGCCCATTTGATGATGCTGGTCGCGATGATGATCTTTGCCCTTAACTACATTATCGGCCGCTGGGCGGCGGGAGATACGCCGCCCTACATCATGGGCTTCGTGCGCTGGGGCGGGGGCGCACTGATCCTCCTGCCGTTTGCCTGGACCCACCTGCGGAATGATTACGGCTTCATTCGCCGCCACTGGAAAACCCTTTGCCTCGCGGGCTTTATGATGCCATTCATGGTCGGGGGCGTGAGCTATGTGGCGATGACCTATACCAGCGCCATCAATGCCGGCGTCATTGTGACGTCGACGCCCGTGATGACGGTGCTTCTGTCATGGGTGGTCCTCAGGGAGCCGATCAGAGGTGCTGTGTGGCTCGGCATCTCGACCGCGATTGCGGGTGTATTGTATATGGTTTCCCGGGGCGATCCGGCGTCCCTCCTGGCTCTGTCGTTCAATGCCGGGGATCTTATGCTTGTCGCCAGCTGTCTCGGCGTGGGCGCATACGGCATATCGATCAAAAAGATGCCAGACGGGATTCATCCGCTTTCTTTGCTGACCGTGATCTGCGCGGTCGGCGCGCTCTGCCATGTGCCGTTCGTCGCCTATGAAATTACGTCGGGTGAGCAGGTCGTGCTGAGCGCCAAATCGGCGGTGTCGCTGACGTTTCTCGCGATTTTTCCATCGGTCGTGGCCATTCTGATCTGGAACAGCGCCATCGCCCGGATCGGTCCCAGCAGATCGACTTTGTATATGTATCTGATCCCGGTCTTTACCGCGGTCCTGGCGATCCCGCTGCTCGGCGAATCGATTGGCGTTTATCATGTCGTCGGCGCTGTCCTGATCGTCATCGGGGTGACGCTGGCGAGCCGGAAAGCCCGTCGGGCGTCACGAAGGACGACCTGATAGGGGCAGCACGATAAGGACGAAATGATGGTGGTGGCGTGAAAGCAATACAGTTCTCGGAGACCGGCGGGCCGGAGGTTCTGGAATATGTCGATCTGCCCGACCCGACGGCGGGCCCGGGCGAGGTGCTGGTCAAGGCCCATGCCTTCGGTGTCGGCAAACCCGACATGCTGCTCCGGAGCGGCGTGTACAAGTGGATGCCCGAACTGCCCGCCGTTATCGGCAACGAAATGAGCGGTCACGTTATCGGCGTCGGCGCCGGCGTCAGTCATCTGGCGCTGGACCAGGCGGTGTTGGTCTTCGGCACAGGCGGCGGGCGTCATGCAGAATTGAATGCGGTGCCGGCTGATATTGTGACGGCACTGCCCGGCGAGGTCGATCTCGACGCTGCCGTGTGCATTCCCAACTACGCCATTGCATGGTGTCTGCTCAAAGAAGCCTGCGCGGGGACCGATGTTAAGACTGTTTATGTGAATGGGACTGCCGGCGGTGTCGGCTCCGCCGTGATCGATCTCTGCCGTCTTGAAGGGATCGAGGTCATCGGTGGGGCAAGCAGCGATGCCAAATGCGCCTTCGCCAAAGATCTCGGGGCGACCCATACGCTTAACTACGGATCGGGTAACTCCGGATCGGGAAATGTCGCGGACAGCGTGCTGGAGCTGACCGATGGGCGCGGTGTCGACCTGGTGCTCGATCAGCTTGTCGGCCCGGATTTTACCGATAATCTGCGTATGCTGGCGCCGCTCGGCATGATCCTTTCGTTCAACGCGCTCGCCGGGCTGCCGGAAAAAGAACTGTTCGCCGAAATGCGTGCCCATTTGGGCAAAAGCCCGGCGGTGCGGTGTTTTTCGTGGCACAGCTACGACGCCAACCCGGATGCGCGGGCCCGCGTGCTTGGTGAAGTGGTCGACCGGTTCGCCGGTGGCGGGCTCTTCCCACCGATCCATGCCACCCTGCCGCTCAGCGATGCCCGCAAAGCGCATGAACTGATTGATGCGCGCGATATCCTCGGCAAGGTGGTTCTGAAACCTTAAGCAAAACCCGTTCAGCCGGCTTTCATCCTGGATTCCCTATCGTTCGCTGGAACGTTGTTGTGGGGGAATTCAGATGTTCAGCATCTATAGAAATTCTTATCTTTCCGTGGCCGGTACCGTGGCCGTGGCGGTCGCTTTTCTGGTGTCCGAAATTGTCCTGTTGTTGATACTCGACATCGGTTTGTTCGCCGATGCCTGCTGCAATACTGGCGGCAACACATTTGCCGTTGTGCTTCCCCCGGTGGATTAAGGCGGATTAAGGCGGGATGAAAGGCTGAATGTGCGCGATATCCCGGCTATGTTTCGGTAGATGCACCCGAACACCGACTGAAAGGGGTTTGATCATGTCTACCCTATACGGCCCCCACCACCGCGCCTATCAGGACCAGTTCGATACACGGCGGCTCGCCGATAATGTGGAGCGCCGGGTGGTCGAACCCGTTATCAACGACTTCCACCACGACTTTATTGAAGCGCGGGACATGTTCTGGCTGGCGACGGTCGATCATCAGGGCCGCCCGACGGTTTCATACAAGGGCGGCGATACCGGATTCGTCTGCGTGCTGGATGAGGTGACACTGGCGTTCCCTTCTTTTGACGGCAACGGCATGTTTTATTCCATGGGCAATATTGCCGGGAACGGTTAGGTCGGTCTGCTGTTCACCGATTTTGAAAAACCCTACCGGCTACGGATTCAGGGCACTGCGACGATTGACGAAAACGATCCGTTACTGGCCGATGTGTATGAGGCGCAGCTGATTGTCCGCGTGACCGTCTCAGAGATTTTTCGCAATTGCCCGCGCTATGTGCACCGCTACGACAAGGTGACGGGCTCGCGCTATGTGCCGCGCGACGGAGAGCACACGCCACTGGCGGGATGGAAGCGCTCAGAGGAAATCCAGCCGGACCTGCCGGCCAAGGATCACGGGCGCGCAGAGAAAGAGGGCGGGTACCGGTCCTACGAAGAACAGACGGAGCTGATGCGCAAAGGAGATCCCGAGGCGTAGGGTAAAACAGGGCAGAATTCGCGCTGAATTCGTCTCGTAGATTCTCGACTCTCGCTCCCGGTTTCTGCATGCTGTGCCTTCACAGGGCAGAAACAGGAACGAATGAAAATGGCGGGCACAGAAGAACTTGATCATGTCTATCTGGTAGACGGATCGGCCTATATTTTCCGGGCTTTTCACGCCCTGCCGCCGATGACCCGGGCCGATGGCACGCCGGTGAACGCGGTGTACGGCTTCACCAACATGCTGACCAAGCTGGTCGAGGATTCGGAGGCCGATTTTCTGGCCGTCATCTTCGATACCGCGCGCAAGACGTTCCGCAGCGATATCTATCCCGAATACAAGGCGCACCGCCCGCCGGCCCCGGAGGAACTGATCCCGCAATTCGACCTGATCCGCGAGGCGACACGCGCCTATAGCTTGCCCTGCCTCGAGCTCGAAGGGTTCGAGGCCGACGATCTGATCGCGACCTATGCGCGCCATGCGGTGGAGCAGGGGTTCGATGTGACGATCGTGTCGTCCGACAAGGATATGATGCAGCTTGTCGGCCCCGGCGTGCGCATGTTGGACCCGATGAAGAACAAGTTTATCGGGCCTGCCGAAGTGGTCGAAAAGTTCGGCGTCGCACCCGACCGCGTGGTCGACGTGCAGGCCCTACTCGGCGATTCCACCGACAACGTGCCGGGCATCAAGGGTATCGGCGAGGCCCCGGCGGCACAGCTGATCAACGAGTTCGGCAGTCTCGACGAATTGTTCAAGGCGGCGAAAGACCCCGAAGCCGTCAAGGCGATGGCGGTCGAAAAAGCCGATGCCTGCAAGGCGCGGATCTATGAGCTTGCCGGTCGGGAATTCAGCATCGGGTCGACCAAGCAGCTCAAGGAAGTGCTGATCGACGAGCTCAAACTGCCCGTCCCGAATGACAAAAAGACCGGCAAGCCGACGACGAACGCCGCGGCCATGAACACTCTCGCCGCCAAGGACCATGAGATCGCGCAGAAGATTATCGACTACCGGTTCTATTCCAAGGTGAACACGAGCTTCGCCGACCTGGTTCATAACGAGCAGGAAATCGCAGAGATTTCGCGCCAGCTGGTCACACTGCGCGCCGATGTGCCGGTTGATCACAAGATCGCCGAGTTTCAGAAGAAACGTCCCGATCCGGAAGTCCTGATCCCGTTCCTCGAAGAGCAGGGTTTCAGGACCATCGTGTCCAAGGTCCGCGCCGAGTTCGGCGTCGGGGAAGTCCACGTGACAGCCGATATGGAAACTTCGCCGGGTGATGCCGATTATGAGCTGGTGCAGGATGAAGACGCGCTGAAGGCGTGGATTGCCGCGGCGGAGGCGGCAGGTGTGGTGGCGTTCGATACAGAAACCTCGTCACTTGATTCGATGGAGGCCGATCTGGTCGGGCTGTCCTTGTCGGTAAAGGGCGGCAGCGCGTGCTATGTGCCGCTGGCCCATGTCACGCCGGGCGGTGTGGCCGATGGTGAACTTGATCTGGGCGATGCCGCTGCGCCGAAAGCGGCTGCGCCGAAGCAGATCGCGTTTGATAAAGCGGTCGCCCTGCTCAAGCCGATGCTGGAAGATCCGGGGGTTCTGAAAGTCGGCCAGAATATCAAATACGACATGCAGGTGATGGCGCGCTACGGCGTCGAGATCGCCCCCGTCGATGACACGATGGTGTTGTCCTATGTGCTCGAAGGCGGGCTGCACGGTCATGGCCTGGACGAACTGGCGACGCTGCTTCTCGGCCATACCAACATCAAGTATGCCGAGGTTGCCGGCACCGGCAAAAAACAGATCGGCTTTGCCGAAGTCGCGCTCGACAAGGCGCTCGATTACGCGGCGGAAGATGCCGAGGTAACGGGACGCCTGTACCGCCAGCTCAAACCACGCATTGCGACCGAGCAGATGACAACGGTGTATGAGACGCTGGAACGCGCGCTGATCCCCGTATTGTCTGATATGGAACGCAGGGGCATCAGCATCGATGCGACCTTCCTGAAGGACCTGTCGGGCGATCTCGAAAAACGGGCCGCGGACATTGCCGAGGAAACTTACAAGCTCGCCGGGCGCGAATTCAATATCGGCTCGCCCAAGCAGCTTGGCGAAATCCTGTTCGATGAGATGAGCCTCGAAGGCGGCAAGAAAACCAAGACGGGCGCCTATGGTACCGGGGCAGATATCCTCGAAGGGCTTGCTGCCCAGGGCCACGACCTGCCCCGGCGCGTGCTCGATTGGCGCCAGCTGACCAAGCTGCGCAGCACCTACACAGACGCGCTGGTCGCCCAGATAAACCCGCAAACCAAGCGCGTACACACGTCCTATGCGCAGGCAATCGCATCGACCGGGCGGCTGTCATCGACCGACCCGAACCTGCAGAATATCCCGATCCGCACCGAGGAAGGCCGCAAGATTCGCCAGGCGTTTATTGCCGATAAGGGCAATGTGCTGCTATCGGCGGATTACTCGCAGATTGAATTACGGCTGCTGGCCCATGTCGCCGGGATCGAGACCCTCGTCCAGGCATTCCGCGACGGGCTGGATATCCATGCGATGACCGCGAGCGAGGTGTTCGGCATCCCAGTCGAGGGCATGGAATCGTCTGTGCGCAGCCGGGCCAAGGCGATCAATTTCGGGATCATCTACGGCATCAGCCCGTTTGGGCTGGCGCGGCAGCTGTCGATCCCCCAGGGTGAGGCCAAGAAATACATCGAAAGCTATTTCGAGAAATTCCCGGGCATCAAGGACTACATGGAAACGACCAAGACGTTTGCCCGCGAGCACGGCTATGTGCAGACCATCTTCGGGCGTAAATGCCACACGCCGGGCATTGCTGACAAAAACCCGGCGCGGCGCAATTTCTCCGAACGCGCGGCGATCAACGCGCCGCTCCAGGGCGCGGCAGCCGACATCATCAAGCGCGCGATGATCCGCATCGACCCGGCGCTGGCAAAGGCCAGGCTCGGCGCGAAGATGCTGTTGCAGGTGCATGATGAACTGATCTTCGAAGTGCCCGAGGCTGAGCTCGACGATACCGCGGCGCTGGTCAAAAAGGTCATGGAAGATGCCGCACATCTCGATGTGCCGCTAGTGGTTGAAACCGGTTCCGGCGCGAACTGGGACCAGGCGCATTAATGGGCATCAATCCGGGTTAACTGGCGATCTTCACGTAATTTTAGAGCATTTTGATTAAATTTTGGGCTCCTGACGCGCGGCTCATATTGACCCGCAGGTTTCGGATGCCTCATCCAGATTTGGATGGAATTTTCTCATGTCTCTCCGTGTCAAACTGCTCTTGGGTTTTCTGATCGTTCTGGTTCTCGCCGGTGGCGAGGGCTATTTCGCAGTTCAGACTATCAATTCGACCGGCCAGCTGGCGATGGATATTTATGACCGCCAGTTGATGGCGATCAGTTTTTCCAAATCCGCGATGATCGAATTTAACAAGATGAACCGGTTGCTTGCAGAATCCCTGACGGGCGGGGAGATCGACGACAAGGAAGAACTTCTCGAAGAATTGGGGGATGCCCGGGACACGCTTCTCGAAGAACTTGAGGTCGCTGCGACCCGCTTGGCTACCCCCGAAGCCATGAAAGTGGATGAGGAGATCAAAGCCGGGCTCGGTGTCTAGTGGAGCAGAACAACCGCGTTGATCGAAAGCAAGGACGGCGCGAAGGCTGTTCCGCCACCGGAAGATCTCACAGATATTACATCGACGATAAATGAAGAAATCGAAGGACTTGTCGATCATGCGACTGAACGTGGATACGTCGCCCGCGAAGCTGCAGCCTCAAGCATCAAGGTTGCCGAACAAACCAACCAGATCGGCATAGGTATCTTCTCGATCATCTGCCTGATGATCGCCTACTGGCTTGGTGTCGCGATCAGCAAACCGATCAACCGTATCAAAACCGCTATTCGTGATCTGGCCGACGGTATTGACGCAGGCGGCGATGCCCTGCGACAGCTTGATGATGTCCCTTATACCGACCGGCGCGATGGCAGGCTCGGTCCAGGTATTCAAGGAAACCGCGATGCAGGTCGCGAAGCTTCAGGAAGATATGAAGGCCCGTGAAAAAGCCGCCATCGTTGAAATGGAAGAAGCCGTTGCCACCGCGCTTGCGGGCGAAGCTCGCCGTGCTGCAGACATGGAAAAAACCCGGGAACAAGCCGCGGATAGGGCAAAATATATGGAGTTCATCTGCCGCAGTTACGATCACAGAATTAAAGCGGCGCTAAAAAGCCTGACGTCCGCATCGAGCGGCGTTAAGGAAACGTCTGTATCAATCAAAGATAACGCGACCCAGACGACCGGACGTGCCAAGCGGGTTGAGGACGCGGCAGAGCATGCCAGGGCGGACGTCGAAACCGTTGCCGCCGCCGCAGAAGAACTGTCCGCGTCCGGGCAGGAGATTTCGCGCATCGTCAATGAAAGTACTGCTATTGCGCGGTCGGCAGTCGAAGAAGCAACGCAGGCCGATGAGGGCGTGAAGGTGCTTGACGAGGCCGCCCAGAAGATTGGCGAAGTCGTCGGCCTGATTAATGAGATCGTCAGCCAGACCAATTTGCTGGCCCTGAATGCGACGATCGAGGCCGCGCGCGCCGGCGATGCTGGCAAGGGTTTCGCCGTCGTTGCGACAGAGGTCAAATCGCTTGCCGATCAGACCGCCCGGGCCACCGAGGATATCTCGGCGCAAATCGTTCAGATTCAGGACGCGACACGCGATGCCGTCGGCGCGATCAATCAGATCAGCGATACGATCACCAGCGTCGCACAGAGCACCGAAGCGATCTCGGATGCCGCGACTTCCGAAGAAGACCAGACTGAAGAAATTGTGCCTGAAGAAACTCCTGCTGAAGCAACTCAGCCTGAGGCAATTCAGGATGCCGAAGAAACCTAGGAGGCTGAAAGGGAGTCTCCGGACGAAGTGGAAAAAGCTGCCTGATAGCGGCCGGCCAGATCCCGGATCAGACCCCGGATCAGGCCGTGGATCAAACCACGGAAATTTCCTGATCGGAGCGGTTACGGCCCATCACGCGCGTTAGCAGGATCACCGGAATGACCCCGGCGGCGACGATGGTCAGCGCACCTAGCGCGCATTCTTCCAGCATCTCGTCCGATGCGAACTGATAGACATAGGTCGCCAGCGTGTCGAAATTAAACGGTCGCAGCAACAGCGTTGCCGGCAGTTCTTTCATGCAGTCGACAAAGATCAGGATTGCCGCCGTCATCATGGAGCCGCGGATGATCGGCAGGTTCACTTTAATCAGGGCCTGCGCCGGGCCGTGCTTCAGGGTCCGTGCAGCATCGTCCATATGCGGCGTGACGCGCCCCAGCCCGGCCTCGAGCGTGCCGTAAGCCAACGCGAGGAACCGCACCACATAGGCGAACAGCACGGCGACGATGGTGCCCGACAGGATTAGTCCCGTGCTGATGCCGAACGCGCCCCGCATGAAGCCGTCGATGGCGTTATCGACTGCGCCGAACGGAAACAGGATGCCGATGGCGAGCACGGCGCCGGGCACCGCATAGCCGAGACTGGCAAACCGCGCGAGATTACGCAGCAGCGTGCTTTTGCGCAGCCGCACGGCATAGGCAAGGAACAGGCCGATCAGCACGGCGACCCCGGCGGCAAGGGCTGCCAGCAGGATGCTGTTGAACGCTGCCTGCGGGAACCGGTTGTTGAGCGACACATCGTAAAATTCGATCGCATAGGAAATCAGCAGCCCGGCGGGGATGATAAACCCGATCAGGATGGGGATCGCGCATAGCAGGACCGCCAGAGCCTTGCGCCCGCCGCGAAGGTCGAACCGGACAGGCCGCCGCGGCCGGGTGGACGTGTCATGGTATCCGCGCTGGCGCCGGGCCGCACGTTCGGCTACCAGCAGAAAGATGACAAATATCAGCATGACGACAGCGATCTGCGCGCCGCCACCGGTATTGTTCATGACCAGCCACACGTTGAACATGCCGGTGGTCAGTGTCTGGACGGCAAAGAAATCAACGGTGCCGAAATCGTTCAGTGTTTCCATCAGCACCAGTGCGACACCGACGACAATCGACGGGCGCGCCATTGGCAGGGACACGCGCCGGAACGCGGCCCACGGTGAACAGCCAAGGGTGCGCGCCGCTTCGCCGACACCCGAAGACTGCTCGAGAAATGCCGAGCGCGCCAGCAGATAGACATAGGGGTACAGCGTCATCGTCATCACGACGATCGCGCCGCCGAGCGAGCGGATTTCGGGGAACCAGTAATCCCGCGATGTTGTCCAGCCGAAGACATCTCGCAGCATCACCTGCACCGGGCCCGCATATTCCAGGATATCGGTATAGACGTAAGCGACTACATAGGCAGGCATCGCCAGGGGCAGCACCAGCGCCCATTGGAAGATGCGCCGGCCCGGGAAGGAACATGCGGTGACCAGCCAGGCAGCACTCACGCCAATCAGGATGGTGCCGGCGGCGACGCCGGTCATCAGTTCCAGTGTGGATATGATGTATCCGGGAAGAACGGTCTCCCAGAGGTGCGGCCAGATATTTTCGGTCGGAAAGAAAGCGGCGCCCAGAACCGTGAGGATCGGCAGCGCGACGATAGCGGTAATAACGAAAGCGCCCGCGGTCCAGGGGTCCAGTCTGAACCGTCGGGTGCCGCGGGCGCGTGCGTTATCTGTCGAAGTCTGAAAACCGGTCATAGGGATCTTTTTTCAGGCAAAGATCCGAAGGTCAATCCTCAGTTGGTGGCTGGTCCGGCGTTATAGCCGACCGTGTTGACGATTTTCAGCGCGGCCGACCGGTTTTTGGCGATGGTGTCGAGCGAAACCGTGTCGCGCGGGAACTTGCCCCAGGATTCGAGCAGGGGCGATGCCTTCACGTTCGGGTCGATCGGGTATTCGTTGTTGACGTTGGCATAGAGGCTCTGGGCCTTCTTGCTGGTGAGGAATTCCATCAGCTTGATGGCGTTCGCCTTGTTGGGCGCATGCTTGGTCATCATCACACCGCTGACATTCATGTGGGTGCCTTTGCCCGCGAGCGTCGGGAAGACGAGATTGGCGGAAGCCGCCCAGGGTTTCTGCTTTGCGTTTTTAAGCATCAACGCCATGTAATAGTGGTTGCCCACGGCGACATCACAGACGCCTTCCATGATCGCTTTCACCTGTGCGCGGTCGTTGCCCTGGGGCTTGCGTGCCAGGTTGGCTTTTATACCCCTCAGCCACTCGGTGGCCCTGGCTTCGCCGTAATGGCCAATATAGGCGGCAAGCATGGCAATGTTATAGGCATGGTCGCCCTTGCGGGTGCAGACCTTGCCGCGCCATTTCGGGTCGGCGAGCTCTTCGTAGGACGTGATGGCACCTTTGCTGACGCGGTCCTTCGATGTGTAGATCAGGCGCGCACGCAGTGTCAGCCCGTACCACAGGCCTTCGGCTTCGCGATAAGCGGCAGGAACGGCCTTTTCCAGTGCGGCGGTCTTCACCGGCTGGGCAAGCCCTGCATTGACGACCGCGGCCAGCCGCCCGATATCGACAGTGAAAACCAGATCGGCCGGGCTGTTGCGGCCCTCCGCCTGGAGACGTTTGATCAGACCTTTCTTGGCGAACACGACGTTGACCTTCACGCCAGTTTCCTTGGTGAAGGCGTCGAAAAGCGGTTTTACCAGAGCGCCCTGCCGGTAGGAATAGACGTTTACTTCGGCCGCGGAGGCGGCTGACATGGCTGTCATCACGGTTGCTGTCGGGGCCGCAATCAGTGCGAGCGCGGCGAGTAGGCGGTATTTCATTCTGGAAACTCCGTGGAAGTGTCAGAATCCTACCCGGACCCTGTTTGTTGACCTAAATTGAGCTTGCGTTCGAGACGTTTTCTAAGGGCTTCACATCGCTCTGTCAATTATAATGCAAATCATTCTCATTGTTTATGCGGCAGCTATTTTGGAATATACCATTATTTTTCATATGGTTAATTGATCCGGATCAATCCAGAAAAATTATTTATATTGTAATTGAGAATGAGTCTCAATAAGAAGAGTGCTTCAGACACGCGGTCACCGCGCCAACATATGAGGCATCCAGATGAGAAACTCCGAAATCCAGCCAGTCCTCGCGTCGGTCGTTATCCTGCCGGCCACCAATTGCCGCGCACATGCCCATCTGGATGCCGCTTCGGCACTCGATCTTGCCATACTCGGCGCAACCGCTTGCCGGATGACGCCGCTGGCACGGCTTATAGATACGGTCTGGTGCCTGACCGGCGGCGGATGGCGGCCGCTGATCGACGTGATCCATGAAGCCCTGCGCGCGGCGAACGCGGCCGGCACGGTGCTCGCCACGGAAAGCTGGGTCCGGTCGATACCGTTCTACTACACACTTACGCCGAAGGGCGCGAAAGCGTTCCGCACATTGATGATACGCCCGCTGCCGTCGTGGGACGATCCGATCTCGCGTGCCGCCGCGGCCATAAAATTCGGATTGCTGGATATGACGGACGACAAGGATCTGGCGGCCGTTACGGCCGACCTCAAACGGTTCTATCTGGACTCGCGCCGCGGCCTTGAGAGCCGGCGTGAAAGCCTGGCCTCTGACCGCGCCTTCCTGCACGCCGCTGTCGGCGACCGCATCGCCTGGGCCGACCAGCGGATCCACGCGCTGGACGATCTGATGCACACACGGTTGCCATCGAAGGTGTTGCACTGAGGTTGCCGCGTAAATTCACCACAAAAAAGGCCGGCAATGAATGCCGGCCTTTTTCGTAACGTATGCGAACGCGATCAGGGGGCTGCGTGGATGCCCGCTGCCTTGACGTCGTCGGTGACGGCGTCGTTGAACTGTTCGAAGTTGGCCTCGAAACGCTGTGCCAGGTCACGGGCGGTATCGTCGTAACCGCTCTTGTCGGCCCAGGTCTCTTTCGGGTTCAGAACTTCCGTCGGCACGTCCGGCACGGCATCCGGAACCAGCAGGCCGAAAATCGGATCGGGGGAGACGGAAACGCCGGAGAGCTTGCCCTCGACCACGGCACGCACCATCGTGCGGGTATGGGCGATTTTCATGCGCTCGCCGGTGCCGTACGCGCCGCCGCTCCAGCCGGTATTAACCAGCCAGCACTTGGCGCCGGATTTTTTGATTTTCTCACCCAGCAGCTTTGCATATTCGGTCGGGTGACGCGGCAGGAAGGGAGCACCGAAGCAGGTCGAGAACGTCGCCTGTGGCGTGTCGACGCCACGTTCCGTACCGGCAAGCCGTGCGGTGTAACCGGACAGGAAGTGATACATCGCCTGATCAGCCGTCAGCTGGCTAATCGGCGGCAGGACACCAAACGCATCGGCGGTCAGCATCACGACGTTTTCGGGCTGTCCGCCCATGCCGGACTCGCTGGTGCCCGGGATAAACTCCAGCGGATAGGACGACCGCGTGTTTTCAGTCAGCGAACCGTCATCGAAATTCGGATACTTCGAGTGGGGATCGAGCGTGACGTTTTCCAGCACGGTGCCGAAGCGCATCGATGCATCATAGATTTCAGGCTCGGCTTCGCGCGACAGGTTGATCGCCTTGGCGTAGCAGCCGCCTTCGAAGTTGAAGACGCCGTTATCGGACCAGCCATGCTCGTCATCGCCGATCAGGGTCCGCGTCGGGTCGGATGACAGGGTCGTCTTACCGGTACCGGACAGGCCGAAGAAGATCGCGGTGTCACCCTTTTCGCCGATATTGGCGGAGCAATGCATCGGCAGCACGCCCTGCGCCGGCAGCAGGTAGTTGAGCACCGAGAAAATCGTCTTCTTGATTTCACCGGTATAGTGCGAGCCGCCGACCAGGATCAGTTTTTCGGCGAAGTTCAGCATCACGAACACTTCGGAGCCCGTGCCGTCGATAGACGGGATGGACTGCAGGTTCGGTGCATGCAGAACCGTGAAGTCGGGCTCGAAATTATCGTGCTCTTCGACCTTCGGATTGATGAACATGTTCTGGGCGAACAGGCTGTGCCATGCCTGTTCCGTGACCACCCGCACCTTGATGCGGTAGTCGGGATCGGCGCCGGCATAGCAGTCCTGCACGAACACTTCCTTGTGCTGCATATAGGCCAGCATGCGGTTGCGCATGGTGTTGAAATGCTCGGGCGAAATCTTGTTGTTGACCGGACCCCACCAAATATTGCCGGTGTTTTGCGGCTCATCGACGATGTACTTGTCCTTGGGCGACCGGCCGGTGTATTCGCCGGTGGTCACGACCAGCCCGCCACCGGCGGCCAGTTCGCTTTCGCCGCGCTGCAGCGAGTGTTGATACAGGGCCGGAATCGAGAGATTCCAATGCGCCCCCATAAGGTTCTCCAACCCGTGGTTTTCGAGGCCGAATGAACTGGGTTTACCTGTCTGCTGCACGTTTTTCTCCTGAACAAGAAAGGCGAGTGCGCTACGGCTGTTACGCGCCCGCACAATATCGAGTCTTCGCCTTGATATTATTGAACTGTAATTGCTTTGCAACATACTGCGGACGTCCTCGGAGTCAACGGGACTCCGCCGGAATGAGTCGCTTTTTCACCGATTTTCCGGCGAGTATGCCGTTGTTGCGCTACTGCCGGGCAGCCTTGACCATACGCACTAGTATGGAACGCGCGGCTTCTGCATCCCCGACGGGATTTTCGAAGGTTACCCGGCCGGTTCGGCCGCCGTCCCGCAGGTCCAACCCTTCCGGGTCAACACCGGTCATCTTCCAGTCACCGGCTTCGAGGCCCAGCAGCTTCGTTGCATATAGCTGGATCGCGTCGGCGTGGTCCTGGTTCATATGATCGACGACATCGCTTTCTGCGGCGGCCAGATCTTCGTGGACGGTGATATCAAACAGCAGGTCCGGCGCGTCGATCCAGTGGATCGCCCCGAATCCGGCGACGATATGCGCGCGATCGACGGTCATTTCGAACACCCTGAAATCGGCGAAGCCGAGATACATTTCAGCATCGGGGTGACGGGCGACGTACCGGGCGGTCAGGGCGGCGTCCTTGGTCGGTGTCAGACGACCCATCACGGTGACCCGCGCACCCGTCAACGGGCTGTCCAGACCTGCGGTTCCGTCGAACAGCAGCGACGCCCGCGTATCTGTGGCCAGGTTCTTGGTATGCTCGGCAAGCTCCGAGATCAGCAATAGCGGTCTTGCGGCATGGTCACAGGCGGTCATCACCAGCGAGCCGTAGGGCCAGCCGTCACCGGTCATCGCCGTGGAGAGAACAGCACGGTCGCTACTGCGAATGAGACCGCGGGAGCGGCTTTCGGGGGGTAATTGTGGTGCAGATGTATCGGTAGTCATGGGCAAGATTCCGCTGAACATGGGTTTGTGGTCAAGGGGCGTGGCTCATAATTTAGATGCAATACCTTAATGATTTCACCGGTATTCGGGCGACGATCCAGGGTCCGTGGCGTGTCACGGGCGGTCAATTTTCTTTGAAAGCGGTCAATTTTCCTTGAAACACGTAGATTCATGCCCCATTTCCGCCCTAATTACGATGTACTTTATCTTCATCGATAAAAAACGCGGCCTGCCCGTGACCCACCCAGTTTCATTACGCTAACCGTCCGGAGTGTGAAGATGACCGTTATGACCGATACGATTATCCCCGCTGATATCTCGCCGGCTGTCGAGGCGCGCTCGACCATCGCGCTGGTTGACGACGACCGGAATATTCTGGCGTCCGTCTCGATGACCCTTGAAGCTGAAGGATTCGACGTTCGCACCTATGTCGATGGCGATTCCGCGCTGCGGGGCCTGTCGGCGAAGCCGGTGGACCTCGCGATCCTCGATATCAAAATGCCCCGGATGGACGGCATGGAATTGCTCAGCCGCCTGCGCCGCCAGTCAAAAATGCCGGTCATTTTCTTGACGTCGAAGGATGACGAGGTTGATGAAATCCTGGGTCTGCGGATGGGCGCGGACGATTATATAAAGAAGCCGTTTTCCCAACGCCTGTTGATCGAGCGCATCCGCACGCTGCTGCGCCGCCGTGATCGCCTGGCCGAGGAGGAAGACGGCGAAGACGCCGAACCGCCCGTGCTCCGCGGTGATTTACGCCTCGACCTCGACAGGTTCGGTTGCACATGGCAAAATAGACCGGTTGACCTTACGGTCACGGAATTTCTGATCCTGAAGGCGCTCGCGCAGCATCCTGGCCATGTTAAATCGCGCGACCAGCTTATGGACTCGGCCTATGGCGAATCTATCTATGTCGACGATCGGACGATTGACAGCCACATCAAGCGCCTGCGCAAGAAATTTCGCGCCAACGATCCGGAATTCTCGGAAATCGAAACCATGTACGGCATCGGCTACCGTTATCGCGAAGGCTAGACGCCCGGGCACGTCCGGCGGGTACACGTAATGACCAGCCGGCTATTGTCGCCGCTGACGCGGCGCATACTGACCGTGAACGTCCTGCCGCTGGCGATGCTCGTCGCGGGTATCCTGTATCTCGACGAATACCGCGAAGGGCTGGTCGTGGCCGAGCTTGCCGCATTGGAGACCCAGGCCGAGATATTTGCCGGCGCGCTGGGCGAAGGGGCGATCGGCACCCGGCCCGACGGCGCGCAATTTATTCTGCCCAATGTGGCTAGGCCCACGCTGCGCCGGCTGACCGCGCCGACACGAACGCGCGCCCGCGTCTTTGACGCCGCCGGGGCAGAGGTCGCCGACAGCCTATTTCTGACCGGGCAGGGTGGCGCTGTACAGGTTGAAGCCCTGCCGCCGCCGGATCACAGCGATGTGGCGACTTCCGCGTTTAACGGTATTTACGATCTGTTTGTCGCGCTGATGCCGGCGGGTGAAAGACTGCCACCATTTCCCAGCACCGTGCCGCTGCGGGCGTCCGATCTGCCGATCGCGGCGGCGGCGCTCGACGGTGAAATCGGTACTGGGCGCTGGTCGCAGGAAGGCGGCAGCATGCAGCTCGGTGCCACCGCCCCGGTCCAGCGGTTCAAGCAGGTGCTCGGCGCCGTCCTGTTGACGGCGAATGCCGACGATATCGACGCCGCCGTCCGCGCGGTCCAGTTCGATATCCTCAAGGTGTTTGCCGTCGTGCTTGGGCTGACGGTGATGCTGTCGCTGTATCTTGCCAGCGCGATCGCGCGGCCTGTTCGCCGCCTGGCGGCAGCGGCGGATCGCGTGCGGCACGGCCATGGCGAAGCCGACGAGATTCCTGATTTTACCCACCGTCGCGACGAGATCGGCGATCTGTCCGCATCCCTCCGCGACATGACCGAAGCGCTGTGGCAGCGCATCGAGGCGAATGAGAGCTTCGCCGCCGATGTTGCACATGAAATCAAGAATCCGCTGACTTCGTTACGCAGCGCGGTCGAGACCGTCGCGCGGGTCGGCGACCCGGCAAAGCAGGTGGCGCTGATGGACATCATCCAGGACGACGTGAAACGGCTTGATCGGCTGATCAGTGACATTTCGGATGCGTCGCGGCTCGATGCCGAACTTGCCCGCGCCGCGATGGAGGCCGTCGATCTCGGCCGGTTGCTCCCGGCGCTGGTCCAGGTTCACGAGATCGCGCTGGCCCAGGTCAGTGGAGAAGGGGCGGCCGATGATAAGCGCGTCCAGTCGCCCCGGCTCGTGTTCAGTGGCGAATCTGCCAATTGTACGGTCAGCGGCATAGAAGGCCGGTTGGTGCAGGTCTTTCAGAACCTGATCAGCAATGCGCGGTCTTTCACGCCGCCGGGCGGCGAAATCGTGCTCTCGGTGCGGCGGGACCAGGGCGATGTCGTCGTTCATATTGACGATCAGGGGCCTGGCATTCCGGTCGACAGCCTGGATTCGATCTTCGAGCGGTTTTACTCCGAACGGCCCGAGGGCGAGAGCTTCGGTCGCCATTCCGGTCTTGGGCTCAGCATTTCGCGCCAGATTATCGAGGCCCATGGCGGCATCATTCATGCCGAGAACATTCACGATGCACAGGGAAAGCGGCTCGGCGCACGTTTCATCGTGCGATTACCGGTAGCGGGATCGTAAAGGTGGCGGCGACGGCGACGGCGGGGGGCACGATGCACGCCACCTGCGTCACCTTCGACGATATCGGGATATTGCTGCGCGGCCCGTCGGGCGCCGGAAAGTCCGACCAGGCGCTGCGCCTGATAGATGCAGGTGCCACTCTCGTAGCAGATGACCAGGTGCGGTTGACCGTGGATGACGGTGTTCTGTGCGCATCGCCGCCGGCCGAACTTGCGGGCCTGCTGGAGCTGCGCGGGGTCGGACTGGCCCGGCTGCCATTCGTTTCCGGGGTATCCATTTGCCTGGTCGCAGATCTTGTCAGGTGTGGCGTGGCCGAACGTCTGCCGGTAGAAGATTGGGAGATCTGTTCGGGGGTGCGCGTTCGCCGGGTTGAGATCGCGCCGTTCGAACAGACAGCGGTTGCGAAATTGCGGATCGCCGCTTATGACGCGTCAGGACGAAACGACCCCGTCACGGGGGCCCGTCTGCACGGTGAGGGGCGCCACGATGAGGGCAGCCATGATGAGGGCCGCGAATATGAAGAGGGGCCGGTAAATGACCGAGACGCCGGGTAGCCAGCCAGCGACGTCAGCGGGTGCAGGGCCAGCTGACGCTGATACCGCTGACGTAGATACAGCGATTCCGGTTGTGATTGTAACCGGGATGTCGGGCGCCGGAAGATCGACCGCGCTGAAAGCGCTGGAAGATCTCGGCTATGAAGCGGTCGATAACCTGCCTCTGTCACTGCTGTCCAGCCTGCTCACACCCGGCACCGGCGGTGGCCGTCCGCTCGCCATCGGGGTCGACGCACGGACCAGAGATTTCGGCGCGGCGCCGTTTCTCGAAGAGCTCGATGGACTGATCAGGATGGAGGCCTTCCGGGTTCGGCTGCTTTTCCTTGACTGCGATTCCGAAGTCCTGCAACGCCGTTTTTCAGAGACCCGGCGGCGTCATCCGGTCACGCCTGACCGCCGCGTGACCGACGGGATCGCCCATGAACGCACGCTTCTGGCGCCACTGCGCGACCGCGCGGACGAGGTGATAGATACCACTGACATGACGATCGGTGAATTGAAGCGGCTGCTGGATTCCAACTACGCACTTGAGCGCGCGCCGGGGCTTGCGGTGTTCGTGACGTCTTTCGCCTATCGTCACGGGCTGCCGCATGAAGCAGATCTCGTCTTCGATGTACGCTTCCTGCAGAATCCGCATTATGTCGACGAGCTGCGACCGCAAAGCGGGCTGGACAGGCCGGTCGGCGATTTTATCGAGCAGGACCCGGATCTCGAAGAATATTTCCGCCACCTTACCCAGTTGCTGGAACCGTTGCTGCCCCGCTTCGATGCCGAGGGCAAAAGCTATCTGACGATTGCCGTTGGCTGCACCGGGGGCAAGCATCGCTCGGTCTATACGGCCGAGCGGCTCGGCGCCTGGCTCGCAGAAAAGGGTGAGCGGGTGAGCGTCAACCACCGTGACCTGAAACAGGATGGGGCCGTGAAATGATCGGAGTTGTAATTGTCACCCATGGTCGGCTCGCCGACGAATTTGTCGCCGCGATGGAGCATGTCGTCGGCCCGCAGAAACTGGTTGAGACGGTCTGCATCGGCCCGGAAGATAATATGGAAACCCGGCGCCAGGATATTATCGCGGCGGTTGCTGCGGCGGAAATGGGCGATGGCGTTATCGTGCTGACCGATATGTTCGGCGGTACGCCGTCGAACCTGGCGATCTCGATTCTGGAAGAAGCCAATATCGAGGTGATCGCCGGCGTTAACCTGCCGCTGCTAGTCAAGCTTGCGAGTGTGCGAAAATCCTCCGGCATGGCGGCTGCCGTGTCCGAGGCGTGCGAAGCCGGGCGTAAATATATAAAGCTCGCCTCGAACGTGCTCGACGTCTCCGCCGGCTGAGCGGATCGCACGGGACACACGGGACACGGTCTTGGCTCAAAAAACACTGAAAATCATCAACGAGCGGGGCCTGCATGCGCGTGCCGCCGCAAAATTTACCGCGCTTGCCGAGGCGTTAGAGGCCGATATCACGGTATCGAACGGCCGCGAAACCGTTGGTGGCCTGTCGATTATGGGGCTGCTACTGCTCGGTGCCGCGCAGGGGACCGAGATTACGGTCATCTCCGAAGGGGCGGACGCAGACGCGGCGATGGCGGCGATCACCGCGCTGGTCACCGATGGCTTTGGCGAGGACCGCGATGAGACGATATAGAGCGCGGGGCCAGGCGGCCGGATCAAACCGCCGGGTCAGACCGTCGTTTCTTCCCGTGTTTCCTGATGCCAGACCAGTAACCGTCGCCGGATGACTTCCATCGCCCTGATAACGCAAAAGCCGACAATCCCGATTTCGACAATACCGGCAAAGACGCCGGGCGAATCAACATAGCGCGCACTACGGAGCATCGAATCGCCAAGACCCTGTCCACCCATGATCATTTCGGTGATCAGAACGACGATCAGGCAGATTGGCAGGGCGATCTGCAGACCGGTCAGGATTTGCGGCATGGCCGCCGGCAGGATTACCTCACGCAGGATTTCGCGCCGGCTTGCCCCAAGGCTCTGGGCTGACCAGATCAGCTCCTTTTCGATCGATTGCGTCGCCGCCCAGGTCGCAATGATTATCTGGAACGATGCCGAAAAGGCGACCATCAGAATCTTCGAAAGATCGAATAACCCGAACCACAGCATAAAGACCGGCAGCAGGGCGATCTTCGGCATGGGCAGGCCGATCGATATCAGCGGATCGAAAAACCAGCGCACCGTCGCATTGCGCGAAATAAGGATGCCGATCGACACACCGACGATGGCGGCGAGCGCGAACGCCACCAATGTCCGATACAGCGTGATCGCAATATCCATCGGCAACTGACCTGATGCAAAATCGGTCGCAATGCGGACAATCACCACCGAAAGCGGCGGCAACAGAAAAGCGATGACGAGTTCCAGCCGGGATGCGAGTTCCCAGGCGATCAGCAGCAGGCTGATGGTCAGGTAGGGACCGAAGGTCTCGAAGGCACGCCGGGCCGAATGGCCGGCGGTGCCGGGAGTGTCGTTCCCGAGGGTCCGTGCCATCGCCTATTCCCGCCAGGCCAGAATGCGGCGGGTCAGGGCGACGTATCCCTGGTCTGCAAAAAACCCGATGGTCGAGATCGTGACAACGCCCGCAAACATGCCCGCGTAATCGCCGCCCTCGCCCAGAATGTCGATCAGGTAGCCGATCCCGTTATTGGCGATGATCAGTTCGCCCGACACCAGTAGGATAAACGCGAGTGCCAGCGAAATCCGGATACCGCTGAGAATTTCGGGCATCGCCGCGGGGACGACGACCTCCCAGAGAACCTCCCGTTCGCGGGCGCCCATGCTGCGGGCCGACCAGATCAGAACTTGATCAACGCCACGCGCCGCGTTGAACGCGCTCAGGACCACAGGCAACAGGCAGCCGATAAAGATAAGGGTGATTTTCGAATTGTCGCCAAGTCCGATCCACATGATCGTCAGCGGGATGAGCGCTGATTTCGGCATCGGGTAGAGACAGCGCAGCAACGGGTTGACCAGGATATGGACCGGCCGGTACCACGCCATCAGCACGCCGGCCAGGACACCGACGATGACTGCGCAGGCGAATCCGGTGGCGCCCCTGTATAGCGATTGCGCGGTATGCTCCCACAGACCTTCATCGGCCAGGCGGGAAAACGCCGTGACAACATCGCTGAATGGCGGCAGTGCGAATTCCGATACAAGGCCGAGCCGCGACACGGCTTCCCAAACGACTGCAAGCAGCAATAGCGGGGTAAATCGCCAAAGGGTGTGTACCAGCCGCACAGGTCTATCCGGCCCCGGCGGAACCGGCGACGATCGCTTCTTCGCGCACGAGATCCCAGATTTCGTCCACCCGGTCGAGGAAGGGCCGGGATTTGGCGATCTCCGCGTTCATGCCGCCCTCGAAACGGGTGTCGATGATTTTCTTCACGCGGCCGGGCCGGGCGGTCATCACGACGACGCGGTCGGCAAGCAACACTGCTTCGCGCACGTCATGGGTGACGAATACAACGGTTGTGGGTGACCGGTTCCAGATCGCCAGCAGTTCTTCCTGCATCAGACTTCGCGTCTGGGCGTCAAGCGCGCCGAAAGGCTCATCCATCAGCAGGGTATCCGGGTTGATGGCCAGTGTGCGGGCAATCGCGACCCGTTGCTTCATGCCGCCCGACAGCTGCGATGGATAGCTGTCCTCGAACCCGGTCAGATGCACCATGTCGATAAAATGACGGGTGGTCCGTTCGCGTTCGTCTTTGGGCAGGCGCTGCTTTTCAAGACCGTACAGAATATTCTGGCGGACGGTCTTCCAGGGGAACAGGGCAAAGTTTTGGAACACGATTCCGCGGTCGGGCCCTGGGCCTGTAATATCGCGCCCGCCCACCGAGATACCGCCCTGCTGCAGCGGCATAAAGCCGCCCAGCAGGTACAGCAGTGTCGACTTGCCGCAACCTGACGGCCCGAGAATCGCCACGAATTCGCGGTCGTTGATTTCAAGGTCGATATTGTCGAGCGCCAATACAGGCCGGCCGCGGGCCGGCCTGTATTCGTGACAGACCGATCTGATTGAAATGCCGCCCGAGGAAGGTGTTTCCGCGGGCGGCGTCCGTGACGTCATTTGTTTACGCGGGCCGCGGCCTCCTGCGCGATAGACAGATCGATATAGTTTTTGACCGCAATGCTTTCCTTAAGAACGCCGAGGCGCACAAGGTCGTCCACGTTTTTCTGCATCCGGGCGACATTCACCAACGCATTGGGCTCGCGGTAGTTATCCGTCTTGGTGAAGACCCATGAGGCATAATTCTTCGCTGGACGTTTGGTAACCTTGGACAGGGTTGCAAGAACCTCTTCGCGGCTTTTCGGGTCGTACAGCCATGTGCGGAAGCGGATATGGTCGGCCATGAAATCGACCAGTGCGGCGCGGTTCTTCTGGATCCAGTCTGCGCGTCCGATCCATTGCAGGGTTTCTGTCGCCCCCAGCGCATCGCGCATATTGAACATGTATTTTACGCCGCCTTTCTTTTTGGCGATCAGATTGAACGGTGTCAGCAGCGGCGCGAGGTCGACTCGTTTTGACTGAAGTGCGGGCAACATTGCCGAGAACCGAACCTCCACGACCTGATAATCGCGTCCGACCTTCCAGCCCAGACGACCGAACTGGGCCTGCACGGCGGCATCGATGGAACTGCCCAAAGCGTTGACGGCGATGATCTTGCCTTTGAGGTCTTCAAGTTTCGTGATTTCGCCGTCGCGGGCATAAAATTCCGACGAGCCGTAGCCGTCGACGCCACCCGACATCACCTGGGCGATGACCTTCAGGTCCAGCTTGGCGCGTTTCACGCCGCGGACAAGCGCCTGAATGCTCATGCCACCAAGATCGATTTCGCCGGCGGCGATGCCCTGCAGCGCAGGGCCGCTGCCGCGCATGCGGACGGGCTCGACGACGTAGCTTTTGCCGTAATTTTTGTAGATGCCTTTTGGCGCCTGCGTAATCAGCGGGGTGATATGGGCGGGTGCGACCGACCACTGGATGCGTATTTTCACGGGTTCGGCGCTGGCGCTGAGGGATACCGTGACGGCCGCCGCGGCGGCGGCGAGTCCGGGGATGAGCTTTCTGGTCAGGAAGTATCTGTTGGTCATGTGACGTTTCCTCCAATTATCCGCGGCGTTATTTGCGATTATTATGCAGGGCCGCTGGATGCGATTAATTTTGCTTTTTTTACGCATTCACAAAGCAGATTCATTACGCAGAGTGGGCAGATTGGGTAGATTTGTACGTCAAGTTAAACAGTTCCGATCTTGTTTAGAGCTTGCCCTCCCGTGCCATGCGGCGCACTTTCTCACGGTCGAGCAGAACAGAATCCGGGACTCCGGATTCGTATAGTTCAACCATCTTGTCGGCATCGAAATTGCCTTCCGACATTTCGCCGAAATCCTCGGTGAACTGGTAGAAGCGTTTGTAATCCTGGGTTTCCTGTGACGAAAAATTATCGAGCATCGTTTCGACCTCGTTGCCGTCCGGGTCCTTGTAATAGAAGGAGGTCGAATTGCCGTGATTTACGGTCCAGTGCGGCGCCGGATGGCCAGCGGCTTTGAGCGTTTTGTATATGTAAATCAGCTCGCCCAGGCTGCTATAGGCGAACGCGATATGGGACAGCCCGACAGGTTGGTCGGGTTTCGTGCCCCATCCCGGCCGTTTTATCACCACCACCCGATGGTCGTGATCGTCATAGGTGATGAAGGTCAGGCTCATCCTGTCTTCGTGATTGTTCACATTGGTGACTTCGCCGTTGAAGATCATCTGGTAGAATTCAACCATCGCGTCGTAGTTCTCGTCCGAGAAAATATGGACGTGATGCATCTCGCGCGGGGACGGCATTTTCTTTAACGCGCCCGGCGGATCTACTTGATGTGGTGCGATTGGTTTAAGTGTGTAAGCGTCTGATACCTTGGTCGCCACGGCTCAAATCCTCCACTTTTATATCTTACTCAAATATATCTTACTCAAACTATTCTGTCATGGTCGCGGCGAGATTGTCCATAACGTTGATTAACCCCGATCCTTGATTTGTTAACCGATCCACTGCTATACCCCACGGCCCATCTATCACGAGCTGTTGCCCATATGAATGGGGTAGCTGGTGGGATAAGACCACCCAAATACTTTATTTTTCCGACACTGGAGCGAGTTCATGAGCGCCGAAAACGACTACAAAGTTGCCGATATGTCCTTGGCCGATTGGGGCCGCAAGGAAATTGCCATCGCCGAGACCGAAATGCCGGGCCTGATGGCGCTGCGCGAAGAGTTCGGCGCGGCACAGCCGCTCAAGGATGCGCGCATCGTCGGCTGCCTGCATATGACGATCCAGACCGCGGTACTGATCGAAACCCTGACCGCGCTTGGCGCGACGATCCGCTGGAGCTCGTGCAACATCTTCTCGACCCAGGATCAGGCAGCCGCTGCGGTTGCCGCAGTTGGTGTGCCGGTTTTCGCCTGGAAGGGCGAGAGCGACGAAGAATTCTGGTGGTGCATTGAACAGACCATCAAAGGTCCGGACGGATGGACGCCGAACCTCATCCTCGATGACGGTGGCGATCTGACGGGGCTCATGCACGAAAAATACCCGGAGATGCTGAAGGACATTAAAGGCCTGTCTGAAGAAACCACGACCGGCGTGCATCGCCTCTATGACATGATGAAAAAGGGCGAATTGCTGGTGCCCGCCATCAACGTCAACGATTCCGTCACCAAGTCCAAGTTCGACAATCTCTATGGCTGCCGCGAAAGTCTCGTGGACGGCATCAAGCGCGCGACTGATGTGATGGTCGCCGGCAAGGTCGGCGTCGTCGCCGGCTTCGGCGATGTCGGCAAGGGCTCAGCTGCGAGCCTGCGCAACCAGGGCGCCCGCGTTCTGGTCACCGAGATCGATCCGATCTGCGCGCTGCAGGCCGCGATGGAAGGCTATGAAGTCGTGACCATGGACGATGTCGCGTCGATCGGCGACATCTTCGTCACCACGACCGGCAATATCGATGTGATCACGCTGGACCATATGCGTGAGATGAAAGATCGTGCGATTGTCTGCAATATCGGCCATTTCGACAGCGAAATTCAGATCGAATCCCTACGCAACTACAAATGGGACAACGTTAAGCCGCAGGTCGACGAGGTTGAATTCCCCGACGGGAAAAGGCTGATCGTTCTTGCCGAAGGCCGTCTGGTCAATCTCGGCTGCGCGACCGGTCATCCCAGCTTCGTGATGAGCGCGTCGTTCACCAACCAGGTCATGGCGCAGCTCGAGCTCTGGGAAAACAGCGCAAACTACAAGAACGAAGTTTACGTGCTGCCGAAGCATCTCGACGAAAAAGTCGCCGCCCTGCATCTCGCGAGACTCGGCGTCAAGCTGACCACCCTGTCGACTGAGCAGGCCGATTATCTTGGTCTTGATACTGCCGGACCTTACAAGCCGGAACATTACAGGTATTAATGTCGCGTTAACCATTAGGGGCCATCTATTGGGGCTTTGATAACGCACATTCTGTAGTTGGTGCTGTGGCGATGATTTCTGGGGGATAAATCCCGGATCGTCGCGACGGGTCCGGGGGAACAGGCTCGGATAAACATGCGTCCGACGCCCATATCATCTCACTTCCGCCCAGCCCTCGGGCTGGGCGCAGGTGCTTTGCCGTTCCTGACGACAGCCGCTCAGGCTGCAGAAGGTGCTGCTATTGGCGGTCAGGCTTTCGGGGGTCAGGCTTTCGATGGTGCGACGATCGTCGCAGCACTTTGCTTTTTTTTCGCGCCGTTCCTGATATTTGCGACCGTCTATTTCCGCCGCAAATTTCGCGATGCCGACGCGCGGGCGACCGACCTCGAAGCACGTCTTGAGCGTGAACAGGCGCTGCTCGACAGTGCACCCCAGGCGATCGTTTGCTGGGATACGGCGACCGGCGAACAAAAATTTTCAGAAGCGGCTGCCCGGATGGTCGGCTGCGATCAGGCCGACGCCCTGAATGGTGAGCGGATTGCGGAGATTGTCTACCCCGGTAGCCGGACGGGTGTCCGGACGGCGATAGATGCTCTCATCGTATCCAGTGAACCTTTCGATGAGCTCGTGCCCGGGATGTTGGAAAAGCGTTGCGCCCTGCGCGGACGCATGATTGGCGAGAAAGACGACGATCACCTCGCGGTCCTCTGACTGCGCGATGACAGTTTGTCTGCCGCCGAGATCGCAGCGGCTCAACGAACGGGCGACGGCTATTGGAGATTGCTCGATTCCTTTCCCTTTCCGGTGTGGCGGCGCTTGCGGGCGCTGGACCTGGATTATGTAAATCCTGCGTATCGAGACGCGGTCGAAGCGGTGTCCGGCGCCGAAGCGGCGGCGCTTTCCGAACTCGCCGCAAGCTCTGTGGCGCAGAATGGACGCGCCCTTGCCGCCCGGGCAGCGGAAACGCGGGATCGCCAGACCGAAACCCATCACATCGTTGCCGCCGGTGCGCGGCGCCTGATGGAACTGACCGAAGCGCCCATTGGCGCGGACGGCGCCATCGGCGGTTTCGCCCTCGACCGGACCGAAGCGGAAGAGATTAGAACCGAGCTTGCCCGTCATATCGAAAACCACCAGCAGGTGCTTCATAACCTCGGGACGGCAATCGCCATTTTTGGCGCCGACCGGCGGCTCGAATTTTTCAACACGGCTTATGTGAAACTGTGGGATGCCGACGAGACGTTCCTGCAAAGCCGGCCAAGAATAGGCGAAATCCTCGAAGAATTCCGCGAGACCCGCAAAATCCCCGAGCAGGCGAACTTTCCGGCATTCAAGGCGGCCCGGAACAAGATGTTTACCTCGCTGTTGGAGCCGCTGGAGGAACTGGACCATCTTCCCGACGGCAAGACGCTGCGGGTTGTCATTACGCCGCATCCGCTTGGCGGTCTCCTGTTTACCTGGGAAGACGTCACGGCATCGCTCGCGCTCGAGCGGTCTTACAACACGTTGATCGCTGTTCAGAAGGAAACCCTCGACAACCTTTACGAAGCGGTTGCCGTTATCGGCGGTGATGGGCGGCTGCAACTCAGCAATCCCGCCTTTGGACGGGTCTGGCAGCTCGGTGATGATGACCTTGTCGCTGCACCGCATATTTCCGAACTGGTCGAATGGGTGCGGGAATTTCTCGACCATGGTGACTGGGAAGCCATCAAAGCCGATCACATCAACCTGCTGACCGAACGCGAAGGGCAGTCGGGCCGGCTCGAGCGTGCCGATGGGTCGGTCGTCGATTTTGCCACCGTCGCGTTACCTGACGGTGCCATGCTGCTGTCCTATGTCGAAGTGTCGGACTCGCACCGCGTCGAACAGTTCCTGCGCGAACGACACGAAGCGCTCGAAACCGCGGATCGGCTGAAATCCGAATTTATCTCCAATGTGTCCTATGAACTCCGGACGCCGCTGAACACGATTGTCGGTTTCTCGGAAATTCTGACCGGTGAGTATTTTGGCGATCTCAACGAGCGTCAGACCGAATACGGCAAGGGAATATATGAATCCTCACAGCGTCTGTTATCGCTGATCGACGATATTCTGGATCTCGCGACGATCGAATCCGGTCATATGTCGCTGGAGCTTGAAACCGAGGACGTGCATGTCCTGCTGGACAGCGTCCTCGGACTGACGCGGGAACGGGTCCTGCGCAAAAGCCTCAAGCTCGATTTTGACTGTCAGGAAGAAATCGGCCTAATCCTGGCCGATGAGCGCCGCCTGAAGCAGGCCCTGTTCAATATTCTGAGCAATTCCGTGAAATTTACGCCAGAAGAGGGCGAGATAACCGTTTCGGCGCGCCGCGTTGAAGACACATCGTCATCACCTTTACCGATACCGGTATCGGGATCCCGGCAGAGGATCAGGCGCGTATTTTCGGCCGGTTCGAGCGCGGCGACCAGCCCGGAGCGCGTCGCACCGGTGTCGGGCTTGGGCTGTCCCTTGTGCAAAGCTTTATCAAGCTTCATGGCGGCGACGTAGAGCTGGAATCCGCCCCCGGCGTCGGCACCAAGGTCGTCTGTCGCCTGCCTGCCCGCCGGGCAGGGGAAGAGCTTCCCAGGGCCTTGTCGCAGGACTGACGGCCTCGCTGTTTGTTCTTCGGGGTAACCCCGCGCGCGACCCTTTGCGCTGACCCGTTGCGGGGAATCGTCGGCAGGGATAAACCATCCCTATGGCCGCTCTTCAAACCGCTCCCCAGGTACAAACGATACCGCTGGCCGATCCGGCGGCGACCGAAGCGCTTGCGGCGGCATATGCCGCCCGGTTGGGCGCTGGGGATGTCATCGCGCTGACTGGCGACCTCGGCGCGGGCAAGACGGTTTTCGCCCGCGCCCTGATCCGCTCGCTCGGCCGCGCCGCCGGCACGGATATCGATCATGTGCCGAGCCCGACTTTCACACTGGTCCAGCTCTACGATCTGGCGGATTTCACGCTTTACCATTTCGATCTTTACCGTCTGAAAGCGCCTGAAGAAGCCTGGGAAATCGGCATAGAGGACGCGTTTGCCGATGGCGTATCGGTGATCGAATGGGCGGAGCGGATAGAGCACCTGCTGCCACCGCATCATATCCGGATCAATTTCGCCTTCGGTTCGGACGAGACCGCGCGGATCGCGACCGTCACGGGCCCCGAAGAAATGCTGGAAACAAACTCGGGTACAGGGCCGGAAACGATATGAACCGCGCTGCCCGGATAGAGGATTTTCTGGCTTCCGCCGGCTGGCCCGGCGCCGATCACGCCACGCTTGCCGAAGATGCATCGTTTCGCCGGTACGAGCGCGTGACCCGGCCGGGGGAGGCCGCCGTTCTGATGGATGCGCCGCCGGACCGCGAAGACGTGCGTCCGTTCATGAAGATTGCCAGCCAGTTATCGGCGCTGGGATTCAGCGCGCCACGGATCCTTGCCGAAGATGTCGGTGCGGGATTCTTGCTGCTCGAAGACCTGGGCGACGCGACGTTCAGCCGGCTGATGGATGCGGGCGAGGAAGCGGCGCCGCTTTATACGCTGGCGACCGATGTGCTGATCGAATTGCACAGAACACCGTCTGTCGATGCGGTGCCGCCGGGAACGTCGGTCTATTCGGACGCATTGCTGCTGACCGAGGCGTCGCTGCTCACCGAATGGTATCTGCCTGTTGTGACGGGGGAAGATACACAGGATACGGTCGCGGCGGCTTACCGGGGTATCTGGGCGGCATTGTTGCCGCTGGCGCGACATGTGCCGGATACACTGGTGCTGCGGGATTTTCATGTCGACAACCTGATGCGGATTGCCGGGCGTGACGGGATTTCCGCCTGCGGATTGCTCGATTTTCAGGACGCTGTGGAGGGCCCGGTGAGCTACGATTTTATTTCTCTGGTCGAAGATGCGCGGCGCGATGTGGGTGACGGTCTCCGTGCCGGGATGCGTGCCCGCTACCTCGCCGCGTTTCCGGCGCTTGACCCGGCGGCGTTCGATATCTCCTGCGTCATTCTCGGCGCGCAACGTCACTGCAAGGTGCTCGGTATTTTTACCCGGCTGCGCGACCGCGACGGCAAGGATGACTATCTGCATCATGTGCCGCGGCTGTGGCGCATGCTCGAAGCCGCTGCCGCCCATCCTTCGCTGGCACCGCTGAAATCCTGGTTGGATACCCACATACCGGCGGAGATGCGCATCGTGCCGCCGGCGCGTGGACGCATCGTGCCGCCCGCGCGGGGTGGCGCCTGATGGCCGTACGTTTGACACCCGACCGTCCGGCCTTCGTGCCCAGTCATGCGATGGTGCTGGCCGCCGGTCTGGGGCTGCGCATGCGGCCGCTGACCCAGAACGTGCCGAAACCGCTTCTCGAAGTGGGCGGCGCGACCATGCTCGATCACGCGCTTGACCGGCTCGAAGATGCGGGGGTCACCGATGTGGTGGTCAATACCCATTGGCTGCCGGAGAAGATCGAAGCGCATCTGGAACGCCGCGCGGTGCCGTCGACCGTGATCTCGCGCGAGGACGATCTGCTGGAGACCGGCGGCGGCATCACAAAGGCGCTGCCGCTTCTGGGGGAGGTGCCGTTTTATGCCGCGAATGCCGATATTGTATGGCGCGACGGCCCGATCGCCGCATTGCTCCGGATGGCCGCCGCGTGGAATGACGACGAAATGGACGCGTTGCTGCTGCTCTCGTCTACGGTGCGGGCAACGGGTTATGACGGAGACGGAGACTTTCTGATGGACCCGGTCGGGCGGCTTGAACGACGGCCTGAACGCGTCATAGCCCCCTTCGTCTTTAACGGTGTTCAGATCCTGCATCCGCGCCTGTTTGAGAATGCACCCGACGGTGCCTTTTCGATGAACGTGCTGTACGACCGCGCGCTGGAAGCGGGGCGGCTATATGGGATTGCCCATGATGGCGACTGGTATCACGTCGGTACGCCGCCCGCGATTGCCCAGGCGGATGCCGAAATTCTTGAACGCGAAGGCTCCCGCGTCCGTCTGTTGTTCTGAGCGGCGATGTGATGCCCGGTACCCCGCATAATCCCCGCCCGTCTCCTGATAATGTGTATTCCATCGCCGCCGGGACGGCGTTTGTGGATGCGCTGGCTGTGGGCATTCTTGACCGCTTCGGTGGCGATCCGGCAGGGCTTGCCGATCTCCGTGTCCTGCTGCCGACGCGGCGCGCCTGCCGCGCGCTGGGCGAGGCATTTCTGCGGGCGACCGAGGGCAAGCCGGCGCTGCTACCGGCAATGACGCCGATCGGCGATATCGACGAGGACGAAATAGGCTTCCTTGCGGCGGAGGAACCCGGGTTGTCCGGTATGGCCGACCTGCCGCCCGCGATGCCGTCGCTGCGCCGCCAGTTGCTGCTGTCGCGAATGATTATGGCGCAGGACGACACCATGTCGGCGGCACATGCGGCCAGGCTCGCCAATGAGCTTGCCCGGCTGATCGACGAAGTTCAGACCGAGCGTCTGAGCTTTGCCGATCTTGAAAACATTGTGCCCGAAAGGTTTTCGCAGCATTGGCAGGAAACCCTCGTCTTCCTACAGATCGTCACCGAGCACTGGCCGGCGATCCTCGCCGAGCATGGCTGCCTTGATGCCGCGGACCGGCGCAACCGGCTGATCGAGGCACAGATCGCGCTCTGGCAGGAAGCACCGCCGACCGGACCCGTAATCGCCGCCGGGTCCACGGGCAGCATCCCCGCGACGGCCGACCTGCTCGCCTGCGTTGCCGAATTGGATACCGGCCTGCTTATTCTGCCCGGTCTGGATAAAACGCTGGATGCAGACAGTCTGGCCGCGCTCGTCCCGTCCCATCCGCAATACGGCATGGCGCGCCTCCTCGGGCGGATCGGTCTGGATATTGAAGACGTCGCCGACTGGCGCGATGCATCGGCAAATGAAAATCCCCGGATCGATACGGTGAACGGCGCCTTGCGTCCGCCCGCCACGGCCGCCGCCGTTTCGCTGCCGGCCGATATCGGTGTGGCGTTTTCCGGCGTGCGGCGGATCGACTGTCCCGGACCGCAGGCCGAGGCGCTGGCCATTGCCCTGATGCTGCGCGAAGCACTGGAAGACGAGACGCGAACCGCGGCGTTGATCACCCCCGACCGTCGTCTGGCCCGGCGGGTTGCCGCCGAACTGCGGCGCTGGAATGTCGATATCGACGATTCCGGTGGCACCCCGCTTGCCGACACATTGCCCGGCGTGTTTCTGCGCCTGACGGCGGATGTTGTTGCCGCCGACGCCGCGCCGGTGCCGTTGCTCGCCGTGCTCAAACATCCGCTGGCGGCAGGCGGGCTGGACCCCGCTGTCTTCCGCGAAAGAGTACGCGAGATGGAACTGACGGTCCTGCGCGGGCCACGTCCGATCCCCGGTTTCGACGGGCTGCGCGACGCGTTGCGCCATATCGAACCCGAAGCCGGTGTGGCGCTCTGGGCGGAATATCTCGCAGAAATCGCGTGGCCGTTTGCCGATTTGATGCGCGAGCGGCGGGTCGATCCCGCCGCTTTGTTAGAGGCCCATATCACCTTTGCTGAAAAGCTTGCGGCATCGGAGTCCGAGACAGGTGTGGAGCGTCTCTGGGCGGGCGAGGCGGGCGAGAACGCGGCGACGCTGATCAACGATCTGCGCGCGGCGCTGGAAACGCTGCCGCCGCTTGCCGGGCGCGAATGGCCGGCTTTGCTCGATGCGCTGATGGCGGGCGTGGTGGTGCGGCCGCTTTATGGGCGTCACCCGCGTCTCAGCATCTGGGGGCTGCTCGAAGCCCGGCTGCAACAGGCGGATTTGATGATCCTCGGCGGGTTGAACGAAGCGGTCTGGCCGCCCGACCCGCCCGCCGATCCATGGATGAGCCGACCCATGCGCGCGGCCTTCGGGCTGGCACCGCCGGAACGCCGGATAGGTCTGACGGCGCATGATTTCGTGCAGGGGTTTGCTGCGCCGGAAGTTGTGCTGACCCGCTCGACCCGGGTCGACGGGTCGCCGACGGTGCCGGCGCGCTGGCTGACCCGGCTGGAAACACTGCTCTCGGCGAAGGAGGCTGGCGCGGAGATTCTTGATGGCTGGCAGGCCGACCAGGCACGCTGGATGCAGTGGCAGGGCGAGATCGATTCCCGCCGGCCATTGGTTCAGATACGGGCACCCGCTCCGCAGCCGCCGGTTTCGGCGCGGCCGGATCGTCTGTCGGTGACCGATATCGAAACGCTGATCCGCGATCCCTATGCGATCTATGCAAAACGCATTCTTGGTCTGCGTGCGCTCGAAGTGATCGATGCCGATCCGGGTGCTGCGGATCGCGGCTCGATCATCCATAACGCGATTGATCGGTTTCTGGGCGAGGTCGCGGGCGATCTGCCGCCCGACGCGTTGGATATCCTGCTGCGGATTGGCGCCGAGGAATTCTCCCCCTGGCTCGACCGGCCGGGCATCCGGGCGTTCTGGTGGCCACGGTTTGAGCGCATCGCCGAATGGATTGTCGCCCGCGAAGCCGAACGCAGCCCGGATGTCGTCCGGCGCTTTACCGAAATTGAAGGCCTGCTGGAGCTGACCGACCGAGCGCGCCCGTTCCGCCTCCGCGCCCGGGCCGACCGGATCGACCTGTTATCGGGCGGCGGGTATGAGGTCATCGATTACAAGACCGGTGCCGTGCCGTCCAAGAAGGACGTCATGGCCGGGCTGTCGCCGCAGCTGTCGCTCGAAGCGGCAATGATCCGCGAAGGTGCGTTTCCGGGTATCGACCCCGGCGAGGTCGCGGCGCTGAGCTACTGGAAACTGTCGGGCGGCGATCCGGCAGGCAAGATAAGTGCGGCGGGCGACAAGCCGGACGAGCTGGCCGAACAGGCGCTCGCCGGGCTGACAGCGTTGCTGGATTATTACGATGATCCGGCGACCGTCTATCTGGCGCGTCCCGATGCCGATATCGCGCCGCGCTATTCCGATTTCGAACATCTGGAACGAGTGCAGGAATGGGCAGCGACCGGGGGTGGCGAATGACCGAGCCGGTTCCCGAAAGCGCCCCCGAAACTGTTCCCGCAGGACCGGATGAAAGCGGACCGGGCGAGATCGTCAAATACGCCAACCAGACAATTGCGGCGACGCCGACCGCATCGGTCTGGGTGTCGGCCTCCGCCGGGTCCGGCAAGACCAAGGTGCTGGCCGATCGGGTGCTGCGCCTGCTGCTGTCGGGCACTGATGCCGGGAAGATCCTCTGCCTGACATTTACGCGCGCGGCGGCCGCCGAAATGCAGAACCGGATCCGCCGCCTGCTCGGTGAATGGGCGGTGATGGAAGACGCGGCGCTGACCTCCGCCATTGTCGCCCTGACCGGCGGGACGCCGGACGATGCGGCGCGGGCGCTGGCCCGAAGACTGTTTGCGCAGGTGCTCGATACGCCGGGCGGGCTGAAGATCCAGACCATTCATGCGTTCTGTGAATCGCTGCTGGGCCGGTTCCCGGTCGAAGCGGGCCTTGCGCCGCATTTTGAGGTGATGGACGAACGCACCGCCGCCGAAGTGCTCGAAGCCGCGCGGGATGACATTCTGATAAGCGCGCGCGAAGGGGATGACGACGTGCTGGCCGACGCGCTCTCGACCGTGACCGGCTGGGTCCACGAAGACGAGTTCGCCGGGCTGATGATGGAAATCGCCTCCAGCCGTGGCCGCCTGCGGCGTCTGATCGAGGCGCATGGCGGTGCCGACCGGGCGACGGACGCGGCGCGGGTATTGCTTGAAGTTGCGGCGGGGGAGACCATCGATGCGCTGCTTGCCGCGGCGTCCGACGATGCCGTTATCGACCTACTGGGCCTGCGTGAAGCGGTCATCGCGCTGTCGGCGGGCGGCAAGCAGGATAAGGACAAGGCCGGACGCATTACCCCGTGGCTCGCCGCGTCGGTGGAAGACCGGGCCGCCGGGTTCGATGACTACGCGCTCGCCTTTCTGACCGGCACCGGCACCGTCCGGGCGTCGCTTGCCAGCAAGGTGGCCTGTACGGCGATGCCGGAAATACCGGACGTGATGCAGCCCGAGGCGGCGCGGGTGCTGGCCGTGTTCGAGAAGCGCCGTGCCATCCTGACCGCCGAGGCGACGGCGGCAATCATTGCCATCGCGACCGCGCTGATCGACCGCTATGAGGATCACAAGCGCCGCAACGCGTTGCTCGATTACGACGATCTCATCCTGCGCGCCCGTGCGCTTGTCGAACGCGCCGCGCCCTGGGTCCTCTACAAGCTCGACGGCGGTATCGACCATGTGCTGATCGATGAGGCGCAGGACAGCAATGCCGATCAATGGGCGGTGGTGCGGGCCATCGCAGATGAATTTCATACCGGCAAGGGCGCGCAAGACCATGTGCGTACCGTGTTTGCGGTGGGTGACGAGAAACAGTCGATCTTCAGTTTTCAGGGCGCCGCACCCCACGAATTCGTGACCATGAGCAATTATTTCGAGGAGCGCACCAAGGCCGCCGGTCAGGAATGGCACCGGGTACCGCTGGACGTTTCATTTCGCTCCGCGTCCGCGGTGCTGCAGTCGGTCGATGCCGTGTTCTCCGATGAGGACGTGCGCGTCGGTGTGGCCGCTGCAGGTATCCGTCATACCGCCCATCGCCGGGGGCAGGCAGGGCTGGTTGAACTGTGGCCACCGGTCATTCCCGAAGACCGCGCCGATGCCGACCCGTGGGCGAGCCCCGATAGGCTCCGCAATGACGAGACACCGGCGCTGCGTCTTGCCCATGCGATTGCCGGGCGTATTCACCGCTGGCTGCGCGAGGATGAGCGCCTCGACAGCGCCGACCGGCCGATCCGGCCCGGCGATATCATGGTGCTGGTACGACGCCGTACCGACCTGGTCGACAACCTGATACGCGAATTGAAGAACCGTGGCGTCGACGTCGCCGGACTCGACCGGATGGTGCTGACCGATCAGCTTGCCGTGCAGGATCTTATCGCGCTTGGCGCATTTGCGCTGATGCCGCAGGATGATCTCAATCTCGCCGCAATTCTCAAAGGACCGCTGATCGGTCTCGACGAGGCGCAACTTTTCGATATCTGCCATGGCCGCGAAGGCTCGGTTTGGGCATCGGTGCGCAACCGCGCCCGGCGCGATCCTGCCTGTTCGGCCGCGTACCGGACGCTGAGCGATATCATGACCCGAGCTGACATGACGCCGCCTTACGAATTCTTTGCGCATATCCTGGGGCCGATGACGGGCAGGGCGCATCTGCTGTCCCGCCTGCGCGACGAAGCGAACGACCCGATCGATGAATTCCTGGCGCTGGCGCTCGGCTACGAACAGTCCCACCCGCCCTCGCTTCAGGGTTTCCTGCGCTGGCTCGAAGAGGGCGAAGCCCAGATCAAGCGTGATCTTGATCAGGGCGTGCGCGACGAAGTCCGCATCATGACCGTTCACGGTGCGAAGGGGCTTCAGGCACCGATCGTCTTTCTTGCCGACACCATGCAGACACCGCGGCCGGGCACCGGGCTGCTGTGGGATGAAAGCGGCGCGCAGGAAGTCATGCTGTGGCCGCCGCGCACCCATGTGCAGGAACGCCAGGCCAAGCGGTTGAGCGCGGGCGAAAAGGATCGCCAAGACGAGGAATACCGGCGGCTGCTTTATGTCGCGATGACGCGCGCCGAGGATCGCCTGTACGTCGCCGGGTACGGTACCCGCCGTGCCGCACCCGAAGGCGCCTGGCGCAATCTGATCGAACGGGGCCTCGATGAGTTTGCCGAACCCTTTGCCTTTGATTCACATGCCGGCGGGGCCGACGATCAGGCCGGTCTTGCCTGGACCGGCGAGGGGATGCGGCTCGAAAACCCCCAGACCAGCGCGCCTGACCGCAAACGCGACGAGAGCGCGCTGGCGGTGGAGATCCCGGACCTGCCTGGCTGGGCCGATATGCCGGCCCCGGCGGAACCCGAACCACCGCGCCCGCTGGCACCGTCCCGCCCGACGATGCCCGATCCGGCACCACGTTCGCCGCTCGGTGACGATAGCGGCCTAGCATTCCAGCGCGGCTTGCTGGTGCATCGCCTGCTTCAGACTTTGCCGGAAGTCGCGCAGGATGTCCGTGTGCGCGCGGCAAAAGCATTTCTGGCGCGACCGGTCCATGATCTGGATGAAGTGCAGATCAAGGCGTTGATGTCGGAGACCTTCGCGGTGCTCGATCATCCTGATTACGGCGATCTTTTCGGCCCGGCCTCGCGCGCCGAGGCGCCGATTGCCGGGGTCATCGGGACAACCGCGATTTCGGGGCGGATCGACCGTCTGGTGATCGGGCCCGACAGCGTCAAAGTGCTCGATTTCAAGACGAATCGACCGCCGCCCTCGGCCCCAGAAGACGTCTCCGCGATCTATCTGCGCCAGATGGCAGCCTACCGGGCGCTTCTGGCGGAAATCTATGAAGACCGAGTGATCGAGTGCATCCTTTTATGGACGGATGGCCCCCGATTAATGCCACTGGACGCACAGCTCCTGGACAATTACGCGCCTTGACCACTAGGGGGTCCGCCCCTAGTTTCAATCATGAGATAAAAAAGCCGGGTAGGGGCGATGTGGCAAAGCCAATAGTGGCGCATCCGCAGCTTATAACGATAAAGGAAGTATAAAATGGCGAGTAAACCAGTCTCCGACGATTCATTTGATACCGATGTTCTTGGCGCCGAGGGCGTCGTTCTGGTGGATTTCTGGGCAGAATGGTGCGGCCCCTGTAAGCAGATAGGCCCCTCGCTCGAAGAAATCTCCGAAGAAATGGGCGATGCGATCACGATCGCCAAGGTCAATATCGATGAAAACCCGATGACCCCGTCGAAATACGGCGTGCGCGGCATCCCGACCCTGATCCTGTTCAAGGACGGTGAAGTCGCAGCCACCAAGGTCGGTGCACTGCCCAAGGGCAAGCTGGTCGAGTGGATTCAGGCCTCCGTCTGATCCTTTTCAGATAATCGGCGAAAAACCCCGATTTTGCGGGGTTTTTTGTTGCTCGAAGACCTGTCATTCCCGTGAAGGCGGGAGTCTTATGGCCCCGGCACCGGTCGTCGAGAGATCCCCGCCTGCCCGGGGATGACGGCGAGGGGGCGAGACCCGCGACAATCCGCCGGTTTCCCTTGCACAGCCCCTGGCAACCCGTTATAACCCGCCGGCTTGAAACAAGTGGTCCGGCCTGAAGGGCATGCCGGGGCCGCTTTTGAGACGTCCGCATCCACTGGTGCTCAACACACCGGGATGCAAACAAAAAGGAGACGGAAATGCCCAAGTTGAAGTCGAAGAGCGGCGCTAAAAAGCGATTTCGCACGACGGCGTCCGGCAAGGTCCGGGCGAATTTCGCCAAGAAACGTCACAACCTCCGCAAACGCACGCAGAAGATGAAGCGTAACTCGCGCGGCACCCAGATTTTGGCCGCCGCGGATGCGCGCATCGTCAAAACCTATCTGCCGTACGCGTGAGATAAAGGAGATTTGACATGGCACGAGTAAAACGGGGCGTAACAACACACGCCCGTCATAAAAAAGTCCTGAAAAAGGCAAAAGGTTATCGCGGTCGCAATTCGAAGGTTTTCAAGGTTGCGATTGAGAAGGTCGAAAAAGCTGGCCAATACGCCTATCGCGACCGGCGCGTTAAAAAACGCAACTTCCGGGCGCTGTGGATCCAGCGGATCAACGCGGGCGCACGGCTGCACGGCATGACCTATTCGACGTTCATGAACGGCGTGCACAAGGCGGGCATCGAGCTTGACCGCAAGGTGCTGGCCGATCTGGCTGCGCAGGAGCCGGAGGCTTTTGGCAGCGTTGTCGAACAGGCCAAGGCCGCCCTCGCCAACGCCGGCTAAACCGGATTTTGAATGGCCGGTCCTTTCTTACTGAACGGACCGGCCATGCAAAAATCTTACATTTGAAACCGATGTTCGGGGCGGCAGGGGAAACCCTGACCGAGCTTTTTTTATGGGAAATCTTGATCAGCTACAGACCGACCTACTGGCACAGGTAGAAGCGGCCGATCTGGCGGCGGTTGAGGCATTGCGTGTGTCTGCGCTGGGCAAGTCCGGTTCGATTACCGAAATGGTCAAGGGCATCGGCCAGTTGCCGCCCGAAGAACGCCGTGATGCCGGCCAGCAGCTGAACACGGTCAAGAACGCGGTTGCCGCCGCGATCGATGCCCGCAAACAAATTCTCGAAGCCGCGGCGCTTGATGTCAGCCTCGTCGAAGACCGCATCGACGTCTCTTTGCCGGCGCGCCCGGTGGCGCAAGGCCGTATCCATCCGATCAGCCAGACCATCGACGAGATGGTCGCGATTTTCTGTGAGATGGGCTTCACCGTTGCCGAAGGTCCGCATATCGAGACCGATTTCAACAACTTTACAGCGTTGAATATTCCGCCCGAGCATCCGGCGCGCCAGGATCACGACACGTTCTATCTGCCGCCCGATGAAGACGGAAACCGTAAGGTGCTGCGCACCCACACATCGCCCGTGCAGATCCGCACGATGGTCAACGAGGAGCCGCCGATCCGCATCGTCGTGCCCGGCCGCACGTTCCGCGCCGACCATGATGCGACCCATTCGCCGATGTTCCACCAGATCGAAGGTCTAGTGATCGACGAGGCGACACATATGGGGCACCTCAAAGGGTGCCTGATTGAATTCTGCCGGGCCTTCTTCGATGTCGACGATCTGCCGGTACGGTTCCGCCCGTCCTATTTTCCGTTCACCGAACCGTCGGCGGAGGTCGATATCGGCTGTTCACGCGAAGACGGTGGGCTGACCATCGGTGCCGGTGCCGACTGGTTGGAGATTCTCGGCTGCGGCATGGTCAATCCGCATGTGCTGGAAAACTGCGGTATCGATTCTACCAAATATCAGGGCTTCGCCTTCGGGATGGGGGTCGAGCGCGCGGCGATGCTGAAATACGGTATCCCCGATCTGCGGACGTTCTATGATTCTGACGTTCGCTGGCTGAAGCATTACGGCTTTGCTCCGCTCGATGTGCCGAATGTCCCGGCAGGTCTCACTGGAGGGCTTGTCCGATGAGATTCACGCTCGCCTGGCTCAAAGACCATCTTGACACCGACCGGCCGCTCGAAGAAATCGTCGAAAAACTGTCGATGATCGGGCTGGAAGTCGAAGGCGTTGAAGATCGCGCGGCGGCGATGGCGTCGTTCCGTGTCGCTCATGTCGTGTCCGCCGAGAAACACCCCGATGCTGACCGGCTGCAGGTCTGCCAGGTCGATTTCGGCGATGGCGATCCGGTGCAGGTTGTCTGCGGTGCGCCCAATGCGCGGGCCGGTATGAAGGGCGTATTCGCCGCGTCGGGCGCTTACGTTCCCGGTATCGATGTGACGCTGAAAACCAGCAAGATCCGCGGCCAGAAATCGAACGGTATGCTGCTGTCCGAACGCGAAATGGGCCTGTCGGACGAACATGAAGGCATTGTCGAGCTGCCTGCGGACACTGAAATCGGCTCCCCTGCGGTGGAGGCCATGGGCCTGTCTGATCCGGTGATCGAAATCGGGCTGACCCCAAACCGCCAGGATTGCGCCGGTATCCGGGGCATCGCCCGCGATCTGGCATCCGCCGGACTCGGCACGTTGAAACCGCTGGATGCGCCGGAAGCGGCGGGCGGATTTGAGTCCTCCGTTCAGTGGCAGCGCGATCTGCCGGGTGAGGCAGGCGATGCTTGTCCGCTGGTCGTTGGACGCGCGTTCCGCGGCGTCAAAAATGGTCCGAGCCCGCAATGGCTGCAGGACCGCCTGCGCGCCATCGGTCTGCGGCCGATCTCGGCGCTGGTCGATATTACCAATTATGTCACCTTCGATCTTTCCCGACCGCTGCACGTATTCGATATCGCGAAGGTCGCCGGCAACGTGACCATGCGCCTCGCCAAAGACGGCGAAAAAGTGACAGCACTTGATGGCGAGGAATACACGCTCGATTCCACCATGACGGTGATTGCCGACGATAACGGTGTTGAAGCCATTGGCGGAATCATGGGCGGCGCGCCGTCAGGTGTGAGCGACGAGACCACGGACGTGTTCCTGGAAGTCGCCCTGTTTGATCCCATCCGCACCGCGACCAGCGGGCGCAAGCTCGGCATCATGTCCGACGCCCGCTACCGGTTCGAACGCGGCGTCGATCCGGAAAGTGCCTATTGGGGCGTCCATGTTGCGACGCGCATGATCCTTGAGGTCTGCGGCGGTGAAGCCTCCGCATTGACCGTCGCCGGCGATATGCCGGCCTGGCAGCGTGGAGTCACCCTGCGCAAGGCACGTGTTGCAGCGCTTGGCGGTCTCGACGTGCCGGGTGACCAACAGGTGCGTATTCTTGGCGATCTCGGTTTCGATCCGGTTGATGAAGGCGACACGATCAGATGCCAGGTGCCGTCCTGGCGTCAGGATGTCGACGGCGAGGCCGATCTTGTCGAAGAAGTCCTGCGGATCCGCGGCTATGACGATATTCCGGTGGTGCCACTCGCACGCACCAACACGGTGGCAGCCCCTGCGTGGTCGCTCAGCCAACGGCGTGAATCCGCTGCCCGCCGTGCGCTGGCCGCGCGCGGCATGACCGAAGCCGTTACGTTCTCTTTCATGAAGCGGGAAACCGCCGAACTGTTCGGATTTTCGAGCGAAGCGCTGGTCGTCGAAAATCCGATCTCCGCCGATCTCGATGCGATGCGCCCGTCGATCCTGCCAAACCTGCTGGATGCCGCGCGCCGCAATGCCGATCGCGGGTATGCGGACGTCGCCTTGTTCGAAGTCGGACCGAAATATTCCGGTGACGGCGAAGACGGCCAGGCAATCGTCGCCGCCGCCATCCGCACGGGCCGTACCAGTGATCGCCATTGGGCGGATGCGCCGCGCGCGGTGGACGCATGGGATGCGAAGGCCGATGCCATTGCTGCCCTCGAAGCCGCCGGTGCGCCGGTCGGCAATCTGCAGGTCACGACAGACGCGCCCGGCTGGTATCACCCCGGCCGGTCCGGCGTGCTGCGCCTTGGCCCCAATGCGCTGGCATCGTTCGGCGATATTCATCCCGGCGTGTTGCGGGCGATGGATATCGACGGGCCCGCTGTCGGCATCGTCGTCAATCTGCATCTGATCCCGACGCCAAAGCAGAAAAAGACCAAATCGGGCGGCGCCGCCGCACGGCCGTTACTGACCCTGTCGCCGTTCCAGCCGGTACACCGTGATTTTGCCTTTGTCGTCGACAGTTCTGTCGCCGGCGGTGAGATCGTCCGTGCCGCATCGGGCGTCGATAAGGTGCTGATCAGCGATGTTCAGATCTTCGATGCCTATGAAGGCGAACATGTCGGCGAAGGCAAAAAATCCATCGCCATCGCCGTCACCCTGCAGCCGGTCGAGGCGACGCTGACCGACGAGCAGATCGATGCCGTCGCCGCGAAGATCACCGCCGAGGTCCAAAAACGCACCGGCGGTACCCTCCGGGCATAGCACCCTTATTCCGGCCACATCTCCGGGGATCCTTTAACTCCATCGTTCGGGCCAGGATTTGGGTCAAGATTTGGGCCAAGATCCGAGACCGAGAGCGGTATCCGGGGTGTGTCGACGGTCGCTCCAACCGATATGGCGGGAAATCGCCGTTTCCATACTTGTTTTCGCGCGTAAAATAATCGCGGAACTGCTCTGATCGCTTGCTCCCAGGCCCTGTCCCCCCTATGTTCCGCGCGCTATGACAGAACTTTCCCACATCCGTAATTTCGCGATTATCGCGCATATCGACCACGGTAAATCGACGCTCGCAGATCGCCTTATTCAGGAATGTGGCGGCGTCGAAAATCGTGATCTCAAAGAGCAGATGCTCGATACCATGGATATCGAGCGCGAACGCGGCATTACCATCAAGGCGCAGACCGTGCGCCTGATGTACAACGCCGAGGACGGCGACACCTATCAGATCAACCTGATGGACACGCCCGGCCATGTCGATTTCACCTATGAGGTCTCGCGCTCGCTGGCGGCCTGCGAAGGCTCGCTGTTGATCGTCGATTCATCGCAGGGTGTCGAGGCGCAGACGCTGGCCAATACCTATCTGGCGCTCGATGCGGATCATGAAATTATCCCGGTGCTCAACAAGATCGATCTGCCTGCGGCGGAGCCTGAAAAGGTGCGCCAGGAGATTGAGGACGTCATCGGGCTTGATGCATCGGAGGCGATCAAGGTGTCGGCGAAGACCGGCGAGGGCATCAAAGATGTGCTCGAAGCTCTGGTAAAGCGCCTGCCGGCGCCGACCGGTGACCGCACCGCGCCGCTTAAGGCCTTGCTTGTCGATTCCTGGTACGATTCCTATCTCGGCGTGATCGTGCTGGTGCGTGTGCGTGACGGCGTGCTCAAAAAAGGCATGAAGATCCGCATGATGGGCACCGGCTCGACCCATCTGGTCGATGTCGCCGGCGTGTTCACGCCCAAGCGCAAGGACGTCGCCGAGCTTGGTCCCGGCGAAGTCGGGTTCTTCACCGCCTCGATCAAGGCGGTGGCAGATGCCCAGGTCGGTGACACCATTACCGAGGAACGTAATCTCGCCACCGAGGCGCTGCCCGGCTTTAAGCCCAGCGTGCCGGTGGTGTTCTGCGGCCTGTTCCCGATCGACGCGGCAGATTTTGAAGACCTGCGCGACAGCATGGCCAAGCTCCGCCTGAACGACGGCAGCTTTCATTACGAGCCTGAAAATTCGACGGCACTCGGCTTCGGTTTCCGCTGCGGGTTCCTCGGCCTGCTGCACCTCGAAATCGTGCAGGAACGGCTTAGCCGCGAGTTCGATCTCGACCTGATCACGACGGCGCCGTCGGTGGTCTACCGCATTCATCTGAATGACGGGAAGGTGCTGGAGATGCACAATCCCGCCGACATGCCCGACGTCGTGCGCATCGATTACATCGAGGAGCCGTGGATCGAAGCGACGATTCTGGTGCCCGATGATCATCTCGGCTCGATCCTAAAGCTGTGCGAGGATCGCCGCGGTATCCAGCAGAACCTCACCTATGCCGGGGGCCGCGCCATGCTGGTTTACAAGCTTCCGCTGAACGAGGTCGTGTTCGATTTCTACGACCGGTTGAAATCCGTCAGCCGCGGCTATGCCAGTTTTGACTACACCGTCACCGGCTACGAAGAGGGCGACCTGGTGAAGCTCGCCATTCTGGTCAATGCCGAACCGGTCGATGCGCTGTCGATGATTGTCCACCGCAGCCAGGCGGAACACCGGGGGCGGGCGATCTGCGGTCGGCTGAAAGAACTGATTCCGCGCCAGTTGTTCAAGATTCCGATCCAGTCGGCGATTGGCGGCAAGATTATCGCGCGCGAAACGATCTCTGCCATGCGCAAAGACGTGACCGCGAAGTGCTATGGCGGCGATATCAGCCGCAAGCGCAAGCTGCTCGACAAGCAGAAAGAAGGCAAAAAGCGGATGCGCCAGTTCGGCGCCGTCGAAATCCCGCAATCGGCCTTTATCGAAGCCCTGAAGATCGGCGACGAATAAGCGCCCCGCGCCTTTTATCGGGCGTATTTCAGGCAAAATCCAAACCAAGTTGTCATCCCGGCCTCGTGCCGGCCCCGTGCCGGGGTGACACCCGAGATGAACAGCGAAGGGTGCGAATGCTATCGGTGAATGCGCGGTGGCGGGCTGTTTCTAGCGCCGCAGTCCCGTCGGGCGGCCGCGGTCGCGGCAGAGCCAGGTCAGTGCGACGCCCGGCAGGCCGAAGACCAGCCAGGCCGGGGCGAGCAGAATCGTCTGGATGACGCCTTCCCATAGCCACGCCCAGACATAGCGTTGAATAACCGCCTGGCTGACGTTGAGCGACGCCGTGCCCATTGCCTGGTCGAGGCGAAACCATATTTCGCCGAGCGCGATCAGGCGATAGCCCTCGCCTTCAAGCGCGTTCAGCGCCTCATGACCGATCAGGACAAGCGCGAATGCCAGGAGCACCCAGCCGATTATGCGTCCGGTTTTCATCCGGTTTTCATAGCGTGTTTTTCCAGCCCGTTTGGCGCAGACTACCATAGCCCGGAAACGTCTGGAAACCGCCCGTTTCGCACTTGCATCCTCGGGGTCACTTCGTCATTATTCGCCGCCGTGGACGGGTGGCCGAGTGGTTGAAGGCGCACGCTTGGAAAGCGTGTATGCGGGTAACCGTATCGTGGGTTCGAATCCCACTCCGTCCGCCATTTTTCTTTTCCTTTTCAGCAAATATGTTTCCCATAGTTCGTGGGCGCGGTGCCTGCGCGGTGTCGGCAGTCGGCGCACTATCCACATCCTGTGAAAACCGGAGGCTTGTTCGTATGAGACTGACGGCGCCGGTTTGACGGGGTTCACCGGACGGACCTCCAGGATATATCTCCAAGAATGGTCATCAGGTTGCCAAGCGTGGTAATTGACATCGAGCCGCTTAAACTCAACGATGCAACCCTCAAGATAGGCGAAGAAAATAAAATCAAAAAATAACAAACTGTGGAGGATGAAATAATGAGGCTCAAAAATTTGGG
>CAJIYX010000026.1 GCA_905181725.1 Alphaproteobacteria bacterium UBA830 | reverse complement strand
TGGCGCCCCACGTAAACGTACCCAGAATATTGAACGCCCCGATCAGCGACAGCGACAGTGCGGCAATCGTCGCGTCCACCTTCAGGCTGGTCAGCATGTTGGGAAAATGGGTGCCGATAAACATGGTCTGCAGACCGCAGACGAAATAACCGCCGGTCAGCAGCATATAGCCACGATGACCGAACGCCTCGCGGATGGCCGCCCCGGTGGACAGCGCCTGCACGACCTGGCCTGCATTGGCAGCGGCCTTTTTAGTCATCATCACAAAGGCCAGCGGGACAATCAGCGCCGTGATGCCTGCGAGGATATAGAGCGTAACGATCCAGCCCTGGGCATCGATGAAGTACTGCCCCAACGGGATCATGAGGACCTGCCCGGACGAGCCGCCGGCGCTGGCAATACCAAGATAAAGGTTCCGCTTTTCGGCCGATACCGAGCGGCTGACCGCCGACAGAATGATCGGGAACATGGCCCCCGACATGGCAAACCCAGTAAACACGCCAATCGAAAGATGAGCCATCATCGGCGTGGTCGACACGGTCATCATCACTAGGCCGATCGAATACAGAATACCCGCCGCCGCGATCACCCGCCCGGCGCCGTACTTGTCGGCTATATTGCCGGCGATCGGCGTGCCGATCCCCCAGAACAGCGACTGCAGCGCCACCGACAGCGACAGGATTTTGAGCTGGTTCGGCCCGAACAGGTCGAACGACGCGTCGGGTAACCACAGCCCGAAGGTCATACGCGCGCCCAGCGACAGGAACACAATCGTGGTCCCGGCGAGCAATATGACGAACGGGGTACGCCAGTCGGGGGAGACGGATTTGGGGAAATTCATATGAAGGTTATGCCCCCGCCGCCTGCACCCGCACAACCGGTTTGTCGTCTATCGGGAAATGCAGGGCTGCGGCGACCAGGCCAAGGCCGACGCCGATCCACCAGATCATATCGTAGGAACCGGTGGTCACGAAGAACTTCCCGCCGAGCCAGGCGCCGGTAAAGCTGCCGAGCTGGTGGCTGAAAAAGACCAACCCGGTCAACGTCGCCATGTAGCGCAGGCCGAACATCCGGGCGACCAGCCCCGACGTCAGCGGCACGGTGGCGAGCCACAGCAACCCGATCGCGGCGGAGAATATATAGGTGCTCATTGCGGTGATCGGCAGCATTATATAAATCGCGAGCACTCCGGAGCGCAGCAAGTAGATGCTGGTTAGCAGGTATTTCATGCGGAACTTGCCGCCGAGTGCGCCCCAAGTTAGCGTGCCGATGATGTTGAAAAGCCCGATCAGCGACAGCGCGGTCGCCCCGACCCATGGGGTCTGACCCGCCTCCGTCAGGAATTTTGGCAAATGCGTGCCGAGAAACATCACCTGATAGCCGCACACGAAATACCCTGCCGTCAGCAGCAGGAAGCCGCGGTGGCCCATGGCCTCACGGACGGCTTCTCCCAGTTTCTGCGGGGGCGCCGCATTGGGATCGACGGCTTCGCGCTTCGGGTCCCTCATCGCGTTGGAAAGCGGCACGATCACGGCGACAAGACAGCCAAAGATGATCGCCGTTACGGCCCATCCGTAGCCGGTGATCAGCACCTGCCCCATCGGCACCAGTGCCAGCTGGCCGGAAGAGCCCGCGGCACTACCGATGCCGAGGAAAAGACTTCGGCGTTTGGCGTCCACCCTCTTGGTGATCGCCGCCAGGATAATAGGAAAACCGGTCGCGCTCAGCCCGAGGCCGAGCATCATCCCGGCCGTCAGGTTCATGTCCATCGGCGTCTGCACCATCGACATCAGGCCCAGGCCCACCGCATAGAGCACGCCGCCAAGCGCGATCATCCGCGCCGTGCCGTAGCGCTCGGCAAGCGACGCAGTGATTGGCGTGGTCAGGCCCCAGATGACAGCCTGTATCCCGATCGCGAGCGAATAATCGTCCACACCCAGCCCGGTCGAGGCGGTCATCGGGTCGAGCAGTATTCCGAAGATGTTCCGCGCACCGAAGCTGAGGAACAGAATGATGGTGCCGCAGGTCAGAACTACGGCAGGCGTGCGCCACGATCCTTGCATGTTCGGGAGTCCTTATTGGAGGGATCTTCGGATAACGGTGCCCGTAGTCTATCGCAGGGTGCGCTCACGCGCCACGGCGGAGCCATGCGTTAGGCGCAACAATGTGTTGCGCTGGCGGGTTAGAACTTGCCGCCACCCGTCAGATAGGCGCCATAGGTCGCATCGAGGGCCGCCATGCAGACGGGGTCGAAATCGGCTGCCGGTTCCGGGTCCTCGCGCCAGTGACCGTGGGTGTCCGTGCCGCGCACCAGCGTCGCCGCCGCGACTTCCTTGAGCTTCACTTGATGCACATTCGGCGCGATATAGTGGATTGACAGCCCGATCCGCGGACGCGGCGCGTTATTGACGCCGGACCCGTGCACCACGGCCTCGTGATGGATTGAAAACTCGCCGGCCTGCAGGGTCACATCCACAGCCTTGTTTTCGTCGACATCCTGGATGGTCTGGCCCTTCATCAGCAGGTTACCCTCGCCGTGAAGTTCGTCGTGGTCTATCTGGCCGATGTTATGGGTACCAGGAATAAACCGCATGCAGCCAGATTCCACATCCGATCCGTTGAACGCATACCAGACGGTCACCGTCGCGCGCTCCGACAGCCCGTAATATGTGGAATCCTGATGCCACGAGACATAGCGCGTATCATGCGCGTTCTTGCAGAAGAACGACGAGCCCCAGCACAGTATATCCGGGCCGAGAATATCCTCGACCGAACCCAGGATTGTGTCGTTGCGGATGATGTCCCACATCCAGGGAAACGGCAGGTGCGCCTTTATCTTGAAGCGGTTCTGCGGTTCCTCGCCGATTTTCTCTTCGAGTGCTGAAAACCGCGCGAGGTTTGCGCCCGCCTCTGCAGGCGAATCCGCCCGGATCGGGAATATGCAGCCGTCGCTGTCCCAGGCCGCAATCTGTTCTTCCGTCAGAATTTTGGGCATTTCACAAACTCGTTGTTGGTCACAGACTCGCCGTTGGTCACAGTCCCGGTATTGGTTTCGAAAATCTAGTAGGGCCGACCGTGTCCTTCGATCGTAGTGCGCAACAGAAGCCGGCGCTCAGTTTCGGGGAAATCGGTGCGTGCATGCATTGAACAACGGTTGTCCCACAATACCAGGTCGCCGACCTCCCATTCGTGTTCGTAGACGAATTCGGGGCTTTCCGAATGATCGTACACAGCGGTGAGAAGGCGGTCGGCTTCGGCCTGCTCCATATCGACGATGCCTTCGGTCATCAGCCGGTTGACGTAGATGGCTTTCTTGCCGGTGTCGTCATGGGTGCGGAACACCGGGTGGCTAGATTCCGAGAACGCTTCCGTTCCGTTCTTGTCGCCCTTGTGTGTGGTGCCGTAATTGTAATGATGAAAGGCCCTGCGGCCCTCAAGCGGGGCGCGGATGTCTTCCCGCAAGGTCTCATAGGCTGCGTAGCCGCTCGCAAATAATGTATTGCCGCCATGCGACGGTATATCCACGGCGTTCAGCATGGTCGCCTTGTGCGGCTCGTCGGCATGCATCATGTCGTGGTGAAACAACATGTCACCGTCAGGCAGGGCGCCGATTGGCTCGCCGTTTTCGCGGATATTCGTGATCAGCATCACGCCCTCCGGAAGGGCGGCATAGCCTTTCGGGAACGTGTCTCTCGGCCGGGCGATTGATGCCAGTTTACCAAACCATTCTGTCACCTCGGTCTGTCGTTCCGCGCTCAGGTTCTGGCCGCGAAACAGC
>CAJIYX010000025.1 GCA_905181725.1 Alphaproteobacteria bacterium UBA830 | reverse complement strand
AAATCGATGCCGGCCCCAAGGGTGCGACGCTTTCCTTCCGGAATAACCGCTTCGACAACCCCGGCGGTCTGATGGAATTCGTTACCGCCGATGTCGGGCGCAGCAAGTTGCGCCCGGATCATACGATTGTTGTCCGGCGGGACTGGACCCTGGCTAAAGACCGTCTGCGCGGCGTAAGACAACTTGCCGAGAAGCTGTCATCGATCGCGAGCGCCCCCAATCAATAAAAGAAAGTACCGTCGATGAAGGTTCAAAAGCCGCTCTTCTTCGAGGATTTCGAAGTCGGCCAGGTCTACGAGACCGGCACCCAGACGCTGGATCAGCAGGAAATCATCGAATTCGGCGAGAAATATGCGCCACTGCCGTACCACACCGACCCCGATGCCGCGAAAGACAGCAGTTTCGGGACACTCGTCGCCGCCGGCTACCAGACGGCCGCCGTCACGTTCGGCCTGTTCGCCAGAACGGGCGCCCTCAGCCTCAGCGGTATGGGCTCGCCGGGTGTCGACAATCTTCGCTGGAAACGGCCCGTTAAGGTCGGTGATACACTGCACGTGAAGGCACAGATTATGGAGATTTCCGCCGCTCAGAAAGAAGGCGGTCGCGACGGCGTGCGTATTTGCTATAATACGCTGAACCAGAATGACGAAATCGTTATGATCCTGACAAGTCTTCACTTTGTTCGAAGACGACCCACTTCGAATTAGACCTGGCATTCGTTTTCGCCAATCACTCTCAGTCCCCAATTCACACTCAGCCCAAGGAAATTAAATGTCCGACCGCCTTTCCATAAGGCTCGCCGCCGGATCCGGCCCCACCTTTGGCGTTGACGATCTGTCCTGCGCCGCCGCGACCACGCTCGGCCTGTGGGCCGATGAAGGCCTCGACGTCACGTGGACCCCGGTCCATGGCGGTGTTGCGGCGATCAACGCGGTGCTCGATGACACGGTGGATGTTTCCTATGGCGGGCTTGGCCCGCTGATCAAATCGCGTGCCGAAGGAAATCCGGTCCGGGCAATTGTATCGATGGCCCGCGGCCTCGCGCAGAACCTGATTGTCCAAAAATCGATCACCACGCCTGCAGACCTCAAAGGCGTTTCCTGGGCGCTCGACGGTACGAACGCACTGAGCCATCACATGGCGCGCCTCACGGTGCGGGCCCTCGGTATCGACGAGGCCGATATCGACTGGCAGGTGGTCGGACCGCCGCCGCAGCGGATCGAACGGTTGCTGAACGCGACAATCGACGTGTCATTGATCCGGGTCGAGGAAGCAATCTCGCTCAGCCTCGAACATGCCGGCAAAGTTCACAACCTGCTGGGTTTTGCGCAGCTCAAAGAACTGGTGCCGACGCAGCCACATGGCGTGCTTGGCACGACCGAAGCCTACGAAACTGCCCACCCGGAAGAACTGGCGCGCCTTACTCGCGGCATGATCCGCGCATCGCGCGCCCTGCATGACAGCTACGATACGTTCCGCAAAGTTTACGACGCGAATGTCACGGTCCCTGTGCCCGATGACCAGGTCAAACAGATCTGGCAGCAGGAGCACGATTCAGGCGGGTTTGCCGTGAATGGCGAAATGTCGGATTCTCACTGGACGCGCCAGATGGAGCTTTACCGGGAACTTTATCCAGATCTTCGCCATGTTACTCAGGACGAGATTCTCCCCCGGACCTTCGTGGCCGATGCCCTGTCCGCGCTCGGCCGGAATGAAGAAGGCTTCGATAAGACCTGAGATCGGTCTTTCCAGTAGGCTTTCCTTTCTAGGCAGACATCCTGGCTGTCTGGCGGCGCTTCGCGGCATTCGCAAACACCGCGCTTGCGAGCGCCAGGATGCTCAGCACAAAAATGATCTCGATCAGCGGGTAGAACGTGCCGTCATACAGCGTCGACAGAAACAACGATGCTGTCGCCGCGGAAAAGAAATGTAGGAACATCACAACACCGGATGCGGTGCCGGTCAGGCCGGGTTCGGCATTGATCGCCGCCGCCTGGGCGTGCGGCATGGCAAGACCCTGAGCGATACCGATAAACGCGCCCGGCAGGAACAGCGCAAGCGGGTAATTCGGCCAGATTATCAGAGAGACCGTCATCACTTCGACAGTGATGACCCCGATCAGACACCCCGCTGTCACCATAAATTCGGCAGAAACGCGGTTACCGAGGCGTCCCGAGATAAAGTTGCCGGACATGAACCCGATGGTCAGGAACATGAAATACAACCCGTATTCACCCGCCGTGGTCTTGTAATGGTCGCGCATCAGGAAAGATGCGTATGTCGCGAGGGCAAAGAACGCGCCCGACGTTAACGCCGGTACGAACGCATAGCCGACGAATACGGGGTTTCGGAACAGGATCGCGTAATCACGAAGCAACGCGCCGTTCTTGCGGCCGGTGATCCGGTCATGATGGGTCTCGCGGATGACGCTGCTACCTAGCAACGCCACGATCACGGCGATGACCGTCGCAAAGATAAAAACCGCATTCCAGCCTAAAATATCGGAGATCGCGCCGCCGATAGGGGGTGCCAGGGTCGGGCCAAGCACATAGGCAGTGGTGATATATGCGATGACCTGTGCCAGCTTGTCCGGACCGTAAACATCGCGCGCAATTGCCCGCGCCAGCACGACACCGCACCCGGCGGCAAGCGCCTGGAGCAAACGCCCCGCAATGAGGACTTCAAAATTCCAGGAGACAGCGCAAATGGCCGAGCCTGCAACAAACAAAACGAGCCCTACCATGAGGACCGGTTTGCGCCCATATCGGTCGGATGCGCTGCCATAGATCAGCGTGCCGAACGCCATGACGAACAACACCATGCTGAAAGTCAGCGTCGTCATGATGGTGGAGACGCCGAACGCCTGCTGGATCGTCGGCATTATCGGGATGTACATGTGAACGGCGAGCGGGCCGATCATCGTGATCGTGACCAATGCAACCAGAAACAACCAGCCGGGGCCCTGCCGATTTGCGGGCTCAACTGTGGTTGAGAGAGGCGTCAGGAGACGAGCTCCCGCCGCAACACTTTACCGACGGGGCTCTTGGGCAAAGCATCGATGAATTCGACCACATGCGGCGTTTTATAGGGGGCGATCCGCGTGCGGACGCTGAGGCGAATATCCTCGGCGGTCTCGTCGGACGCCTCGACACCGTCGCGGAGGACGCAGACCGCACGAATGCGATAGCCGATCTCCTTGTCGGCAAGTGGTACAATGCAGGCTTCAACGATAGAGGGATGCTGGCGCAGGACGTTTTCGATTTCATAAGGCGAGATAAAGATACCCCGGCTTTTGAAGCAGTCGTCACTGCGGCCGGCGATCCGAAAATACCCGTCGTCATCGCAGGATGCGAGATCTCCCGTATGATACCAGCCGTCATGGACGACCTCCGCGGTTTTCTCCGGGTCCTTGTGGTAACCGAGGAAAAAACCGGGATTGTCGGACGCAATCAGAAAATGACCGATCTCGCCCGGTTCGATCTCGTTATAATCGTCATCGAGAACCGCAACATGAGTGCCCGGTATCGGCAGACCGATCGAGCCTGGCACCACGGGGTGACGCGGTCCCTGCCCCAGCACCATCTGCATTTCAGACACGCCGTAATGTTCCCAGATGTCGCATCCGAAGCGGTCCTTGAATTCCTGCCACGTAGCGGCTTCCAGGGCCTCGCCGGTCGCGTTGCAGCCGCGGACGGAGGAAAAATTAAAGATCTTTTCGATATTTTCCATGGCCAGTATCCGCCGGTAGACGGTCGCGACCGAATAGATCAGCGTAACCTTGTGGCGTTCAACCGCTTTCAGAACGTTTTCGGGACTTGGCCTGTCTTCGAGGATCACGCCGGTCACGCCGTTGCGCAGCGTAAACATGACGTTATGACCAAGGGCGCTGATGAAGCTCCACTCGCCCGTGGCATAGGCCCGGTCGCCGGTCTCGGGCGGCAGCCTATAGCGATTTGAATCCCCGAGGGCGATTACCCACCGATGCGCATGAACGATGCCCTTGGGCCGCCCTGTGGTGCCCGATGTGTAGACAAAGAAAGCCGGCTCGTTCGCCTCTGTATCCGCCGTCTCAAACGGCGCGTCCGGTGCAGCGTCGATCAGGCTTTCCAGCGCTGTCGTTCCATCCGGCGCGCCACGGGCTGCGAACACACCTGCCGAGAGCTTGTGCGATAGATTCACCAAGGGCACTGCAAGACTGCCAAGCGTGACCGCGGCACGGGCATCGGAATGCTTGAGGACGTAATCGACCTCTTCCTCGCCCAGCAACGAATTCTGAAGCACCGGTAAGGCACCGATCTTGATCAGCGCCAGAACCGCCTCGGCAAACTCGTGGCAGTTATGCATCCGGATCAGAACCGACATACCCTTTTCGATGCCATTCGCCACGAACCCATGCGCTAGCTTATTCACCCGCTTAGCAAATTCAGCGAAACTCAGCTCACCGTCATCCCAGGCAAATGCGACACGACCACCGAAACCTCTTTTATCAATGCGATCAATGAGTTCAGCGGCAATATTCATCCGCTGGGGAATCTGTCTATATCCTTCCGGCAGTGTCACGGCATCGTCCTCATTTACGCTTGGGATCCCCGTAGGGCGGGTTGTCGTAATAGGGGCCGCGATACTCGGACGGACGCTTTTCGAGAAACGCCTGAATGCCTTCGCGGCAATCGCCGGTACGGGTAATTTCCTGAATTGCGGCAAATTCCTTCGCCCAGCCTTCTTCTGACCGGTTGTGGTTCCAGTACATCTTGACCAGGTCCTTGGCGTAGCGGACCGACAGATATGGGTTCGAGGCGATCTGCGCCGCATAGGCCAGCGTTTCGGCGATCAGGTCGTCATGCGGGAAGACCTTTTCGACCAGGCCGATTTCGAGCGCTTCGTCGGCCATGATGATTTTGCCGGTCAGGATCATGTCGAGCGCCTTACCGATGCCGACAAGCTTCGGCAGGTTCCGCGCACCACCTGATTCCGGAAGGAAACCTGCCGGGACCGCGACTTCGCCAAGTTTGGCCTTATCCGACGCGAAGCGTAGGTCGCAGAGGGTGCAGATTTCTAGCCCGATACCGACCGCGGGGCCGTTGATCGCGGCGATCACGATACAGGGCAGATCCTCGAACTTCTTGAACGCGCGCTGCAGCACCTGGTGGCGCAGATCGTTGAAGAAGAGGCTGGCGAGTTCCCTGTAGGGGCCGAAATTGCCAAAATCGAAGTCTTCGTCACCCGCGCCGAGCGGCCCGGCCTCGCTTTTGAGGTCGCCGCCGGCGGAAAAGCCCCTGCCCTCGCCGGTGATGATCATCACCTTGATGTTGCTGTTATGGGCGATCTCGTCGCATAGGATGTCGAGCTCGACCCGCATACGGACGTCGACGGCGTTCAGAAAATCGGGCCGGTTCAGTGTCAGCATGCCAATCGAGCGTTCCCCGGGATTATTCGGGTTCTCGAGGATTTCCCATTTGAGGGCATGGTATTCCATAGGTATTCTCCTTTGAAGTCCGTCAGCTACCGACTTTTAGCGGTGCGGTGAGTGCGCGGAGCGCCGCAATGACGCTCAACGCGGTGATTTTACCTGTACCGGGGTTTTCAACCGACGGCACGTTCTCAATACTGAGGCTGAAGCGGGCACTGTCCGCCTCTACCTCGATGCGATGTGTGTTGCGGTCCAGTGTGGGGTCCGCCCAGATTTCCAGCGTTGTCAGGTCCGGACCGATTCCGGCCAGGCCGAGGGCTGCCGCCACATTCACATTCGCCGGAAACCCTGCAGCGCCCTCGCGCGCGGTTCCTTCAAATACCTTCAAAGGTTCGGTGAGGTTCTCGATCGAAATGTTGTTTTCCACCAGATAGGGTGCACCGGTCAACGAGAATGGCGGCTTGCGGGTGATCATACGGACCTGCTCGATCTCGCCTTCCGCGGCGGCGCGAACCGCATCGAGCCCGAGGAGCGCGCCCGTCGCCAGAATAATCTGCGCGTTATTCTCGCGCGCTAGTTCTACCACATCGGGGTGAATAAGCAGCCCAGCCCCGCTGACTGTAATAAATATGCGCCCTGCTTTGAGCGCCGGTTCGACGACATCCCGGAACGCGGCCTTAGGCACGCATTCGACGATCACGTCGCACATATCGGCAAGTTCCTGCGGCCCGACAACTGGTAGAGGATCGCACAGGCCTTCCATGTTGCGGCGGGCCTTATCCTGATCCCGCGAACAGATGGCGGTCAGTTCCAGACCGTCGATTCCCTTTTGCAAAGCCGCGGCGACCGGCTTTCCGATGGTGCCGAAACCGGCAATTCCGACTTTCACATCACTCTCCCTGTTTCCTGCGTGACAAGTCACAGGCTTAGCGCCAAAGTGCGCGCGCATCAAACCTTTCACGACGGCAGATTTGCATGGCCCTCCTATTCATGTGCGACGGCCAAGTTCCCACTGAGTGGGAACCGACGCTGCGCGCAGAAATACCCGATCTCGACTTCAGGGTTTGGCCCGACGGCGCCGGCGACCCGCATGAAATCGACATTGTTCTGACGTGGCAGCCGCCACGCGGATTGATAGCGACATTTCCGAACCTGAAGGCGATCCTGTCCCTTGCCGCCGGCGTCGAACATATCCTGCGCGACCCGGAACTGCCGCCCGGTGTACCGATTGCGCGTCTGATCGACCCCGGACTTCAGACCGGTATGGTTGAATTTATTGCGATGGAAGTCCTGCGTCACCACCGGCGCGAATGCGAATACCGCGCCCAGCAAAAGGTGGGTGACTGGACATTACTGCGCCAGACCCTTTCGCGCGACCGTCGCATCGGGATTCTCGGCCTTGGCCATCTCGGGGCGGCCTGCGGAGAGATGTTGAGCCGGTTTGGCTTCTCGGTTTCCGGATGGTCACGCACCGAAAAGCAACTCCCCGGTATCACGAGCCATACCGGGGAAGACGGCCTTTTCAAACTGTTGGAACAAACTGACATTCTCGTCTGCCTGTTACCACTCACCCCCGACACCGAAGACATTCTGGATGCAACGACCCTGGGCGCGCTACCGCGCGGCGCGGTTCTTATCAACGCGGCCCGTGGCAAACACGTCGTCGAGGACGATCTGATCGAGGCCCTCGACAGCGGACAGCTATCAGGCGCGACATTGGATGTGTTTCGAGAAGAGCCCCTGCCCGCGGATCATCCGTTATGGTATCATCCTGACGTAACCGTTTATCCACATGCGGCGGCGTGGACGCTGCCGGAATCGGCGGCCCCGGTAATTGCCGATAATATCCGGCGTGCACGCTCGGGCCAGCCGTTGTTTGGACAGATCGAAGTTCGTCGCGGTTACTAGATAAAAAGAGCCGGCCCGAAGGACGGCTCTTCTCTCTTGGTTATGCGCGTGGTCTTAACGACCTTGATTACCGTCCAGTCCGCGCGAGACTGTTGACCCAGCCCTTCATACGGTCTTTGCCGTTGGCAATCTGGTCATCGCTGAACCACTTTTTCAGATCGACCTTGTCGACAGCGTAGACCGGCCGCATGAAATCGCTCTCGTAGCCGTACGGCACCGTGCAATCGATGCCCATGCCGCCTTCGAAGCGGGTGTTGGACGCCGTCCATTCCTTATCGCCCGCGGTCATGCGTTCCGCCGGCATGAATGTCTGGCCGCGGCCGCCCGGGATCGGGTTCAGAATGTCGGTATGCGGATTCACGCGCGTCGTGATGTTCTACATGATGTCGTCCATGTCGTACGGATCGGCATCTTCCGACACGGCAACACAAATACGTGCGCCCTGCGACGTGGCGATGAAGGCGCCCATGAAGTTACGCTGCCAGCCTTCGTCGATCTTGTTGCGCTTTTTCACCTG
>CAJIYX010000024.1 GCA_905181725.1 Alphaproteobacteria bacterium UBA830 | reverse complement strand
CAGCACGGCACTCTCAGACGTGGCGACGTATTGATCAAAGCTGGCGGAGTCCAATCCCCCATCCCCGATCTCGGCGGCGAAGCAATCAGTCAGGTCCTGTGTATATGGCATATTCATTAGCGGATATTTGCACTCACTTTAAGTCATGACAGCGAATCAGGAAAAGGCCAGATTACCCTCTTCGCCATGTCCTGTGTACAAATCCCGTCAAAATGGCGGTGACAATAAAAAATCAGCGTTTTTCGTCAATTCCCTCGGGATCGCCAACAATAACGACTGTCAGATCATCGGCCTTATACAGACGTTTCGCGACCCGGTTGGCTTCATCCAGAGAGATGGCATTGATCAACGAAGGCCGCTTTTTGATGTAATCCATGCCCAAATCAGAAATCTGGATACTGACCAGCATACCTGCAATGCCGCGACTGGACCCAAGACGGAGCGGGAACGAACCGTTCATATAGGTTTTTGCAGTCTCCAGCTCTTTTGCTGTAACACCGGTTTCCGCCAGCTTCTGCCATTCGGCCCGGAAAACCGACAGGGATTCCGCTGCCCGCGCATTCTGGGTCGCAACGCCCCCGGCCAGAAGCGCCGAATGCTCCATCGGGCTGAGATACGCATAGACCGAATAGGCGAGCCCCCGCTTTTCGCGGATCTCTTCAAACAGACGTGAGCTCAGCCCGCCACCGCCGAAAATTCTGGTCACAAGTAGTGCCGCGTACCAATCCGCATCGTCGCGTTTTATCCCGGCATGGCCGAGGATCACCATGCTTTGCGGTATCTGCTTGCGGACAATCAGCGTCTTGCCTTTGCCGGCAGGCGCGGTCTCCGGGATCGCGAATTTACGACCGGTGGCAGGCAGGTCGCCGAACACGCTGTCGAGGCGGCGTTTGAGCTCTTCTTCCGAAATATCGCCGACAACGCCGATGATCAGCCGGTCCCTGCTGAAACGGTCGCGGATAAACGACTTCAGATCGTCCGCCGTCAGCGTGGCGACGGTCTTTTCAGTTCCGTCAGATGGCTTCGAATAGGGATGGCCCGGAAACACGGTTTCTGACCACAGGCGGCCGGAGATTTTCCGTGGGTTCTTTGCCTGCTGGCGCAGAGATGCGAGCATCTGCGACTGGATACGTTTGACAGGCGCTTCGTCGAATCGGGGCGCATTCAGCGCCAGACGCAAAAGATCGAATGCCTTTTCGCGCTCGGCGGTCAATGTCCGCAACTGGCCGGTAAACGTATCCCGCCCGGCGCTGAACGACATCTGAGCGGCGATATCTTCGAGCGCACGCTGGAATGCCTGGGATTCCATCTCGCCCGCCCCTTCATCGAGAAGACCGGACGTCATTTCGGCAAGACCTTCCTTGCCGTCGGGATCGGTCGCCGATCCGGCATTGCGGAACGCAAAGCTCATCGCCACAAGGGGGACCGATTTATCGGGCACAAACCAGGCGACGATGCCTTTGTCCGAAACCACCTTCCGGATATCCATCGCATGGAGCGTATTGGCGGATGCGAAGACGCCAATCGCAAAGGCAGCATTAACAATAGTGGGTATAATCCGGGATCTCTTCATTTAGTGGCCTCCGGCAGCAAAATACTGGTGACCGAGCTTTTGAGTTTAATGACCGCTTTGGCCGCGGCCATAACCTGTTCAGGCGTCACAGCAGAAATACGTTCGGGCCAATCCTCCACGTCGGCGATCGTCTGGCCCTGTGTAAAGGCCTGTCCGATGGCGTTGGGCCCGGTGCGGATACCATCCCGGGCGTAGATCGCCTTCGCCGACATCAACCGCTTGGCGCGGTCGATATCTGCAGGCTTGAAGCCCTCCTTGAGGGCCGCGGCCAATTCTTCGAGTACCGCCTTTTCAAGGGCATCGATATCGCCGCCGGCCTTCGGGCTCGCGTAAATGCCAAACTCGCCATAATCAAGTCCGTCGCCGCTAAACCAGGCGCCAGCGTTCGACGCGATACCGCGTTCTATCACCAGTTTGCGATACAGTCGGCTGGTCGACCCGCCGCCGAGAACCTGTGCAAGCACCTCGAGCGCGTAGCCCGTGCCTTTTTCGTCAGCCCCGTAGCTCGGTGCCAAGTGCGTCCGCGAATAGGACGGGAGGCTGACACGCTGATTTGTCAGAATCACTCGTCTCGCAGCCCGGTGCGGCGGTTCCTTCGGCCGCACGCGCTCCGGCACCGCCCGACGCGGAATCGGACCGTAATATTTCTCCGCCAGCGCACGCACTTTCTCGACCGAAGTGTCGCCGGCAATGATCAGCATGGCGTTATTCGGTGCGTAATGTTTGCGATAGAACGCGAGCGCATTCCCGGTCGTAAGCTGCTGAATTTCACTCATCCAGCCGATAACAGGCCGGCCATAAGGATGATTCAGGTAAAGCGCGCGGCGCACCTGTTCGCGCAGCTGCGCCGCCGGGCTGTTATCGGTTCGCGACCGGCGCTCTTCCATCACAACATCGCGTTCCGGCAGAACCACCTCGTCGGTGAGGACGACATTCTGCATACGGTCAGCTTCAAGCCGCATGATGGTTTCTAGTTCATGTGCCGCGACACGCTGGAAATAGGCGGTAAAATCATAGCTCGTAAAGGCGTTGTCCCGACCGCCGATGCGCGCGATCGTCCGCGAAAACTCGCCGGGTTTTACCGTTTTGGTCCCCTTGAACAGCAGATGTTCGAGAAAATGCGCCAGACCGGATTCACCGGCCTCTTCGTCGGCCGCACCAACCCGGTACCACAACATCTGCATCACGATGGGGGCACGGCGGTTCTCGATCACGACGACCTGAAGACCGTTGTCGAGCGTGAATGTTTTTGGCGAAAATACGGCTGCTGACGGCGACCCTGCCGTCATGAATACGGTACTCATCACCATGACGCAGGTGGCACAAAGCAGTCTTAGAAAAGCAGGCAAATCAAACTCCCGGCGTTAGGCCGCAGCAGTCTCACTGCGGTCTTCAGGCTGAAACAGCATGTCCAGAGACAATTGGGTACACGTCAGACAGATGCAAGACCCGTCGTCATCACGTTCGGGTTAGCTATAAAATTCCCTCGAACCAGCCTTTTGGCTTACGCGCAATTTTAGGCGTCCGGCCCTTGGTCGGCGCGTCGCCGAGCCCGGCATTTTCACGCAGCCGTTTCTGTTCCGCAGCAGCATCAACAATGGTGCCGGGCACCGGACGATCCTGCCAGAAAATCAGCCGGTCGGCGAAACTGTCGTCTTCGGTCGCCAGGATCGAAGATTCACGGTTCAACGTGCGGCGAATAGACGAATCAGAATTGGTGGCACCGGCTTTCGCCAACAGCGCCGATTCTCCCTTGGAGGTCGCCAGCGCCTGTTGCTGTGACCTTTCTGCCTCTGTGCTTTTGACAAGGAGGTCACGCGCCGAATCCGTGACGGATTTTTCCTGCGAGCGCTCGGCGCCGGGTCGCGGCGGACGCAGGCTAAAATCCGGCGGCATGCTCAGCGGCGCACGGGTAACCACGGCAAATTCGTCCGGCGACTGCTTGCCGATACCAATCGCTTCCCGCGCATTTTCGCAGGCGGACAGCGTGAACGCCGCCAAAATTACCAACAGGACATGGCGGGACATCGTTAAAGAACGTATCATTTTGCTGGACCCATAGTGAACCGGACTCACACCTCTAATCTATTGGCGCGACGCTTCTCAATCAAGCCATCAAACAACAGCATGACGACCCCCACAAAAATCGCGATATCCGCGACATTGAAGGCCGGCCAGTGATATCCGGCAGCATGAAAATCGAGGAAATCAGCAACTGCACCGTAATTCACCCGGTCGATCGCATTACCCAGCGCGCCGCCAATCACAAGGCCGAGCGATATGCCCAGCCAGCGCGATCGCGCCTTGTACATCCAAATCGCCAGAACAATGGAAATAACCACCGCAACAGTGCCGAGAAAGACCGGCGTCCATAGCGAGTTGCTGCTGAACAGGCCGAAACTTGCCCCGCGGTTCCACACCATCACGATATTGAAAAACGACGAGACCTCAATGATCCGGGGTGGCGCCATGATGTCGAGCACGATCCAGAACTTCGTCACCTGATCGAAAGCGATGATCGCTGCCGCAACCGGGAGTCCGAGCCGTATCAAAACCTGATGCTCACTCCGCTACCGCGGAAATATTCGCTACGGCGTCCACGCAACGGTTGCAGATATCGGCATTCTCGCCGTCTCCGCCGACTTCAGGCAGCACCTGCCAGCAGCGTTCGCACTTGCCGCCATCAGCCAGTCCCGGCACGACCGCGACGCCAGGCACCTCATCGATCGCGAATGCGCCTTCGGGTGCCGCACCCGTGTCGACGATGACATCCGACGTGATGGTAACTTCAGCAAGGTCCACGTCACTGAGGATGGCGACGGTGGCGCTATCCAGATAGACAGTGGGCGTTGCCTGCAGGCTCGATCCGATGTGCTTCTCAGCCCGTTCGATTTCCAGCGCGCCGGTGACGACCCGCCGAACGCGGCGGACATTCGCCCATTTTTCCGCCAGTACATCATCGCGCCAGTCAGCCGGCAGATCGGGATAGGTCTGCAGATGAACGCTATTGCCGTCTTCCGGGTTACGCGACAGCCACGCTTCCTCTGCCGTAAAGCAGATCACCGGGGCCAGCCACGCGGTCAGACAATTGAACGCCTCATCCAGCACCGTGCGCGCCGCGCGACGCCGGATTGAATCGGCACGGTCGCAGTAAAGTGTATCTTTACGGATATCGAAATAGAACGAGGACAGGTCGACTGCGCAGAAATGATGCAACGCCGTAAACATCTCGTGGAAATCGAATATCGCGGCCCGGTCACGCACCAGTTCGTCGATCTCCGACAGACGATGGAGAACCCAGCGTTCGAGCTCCGGCATCTCTGAGACCGGCAGGCGTTCGCTTTCCTCGAACCCGTCGAGATTGCCCAGAATAAAGCGCAACGTATTCCGCAGCCGGCGATAGGCGTCGGTCTGGTATTTGATGATATCCGGCCCGATCTTCAGATCTTCGGAATAGTCGGACGCAACCACCCAGATACGCAGGATATCGGCACCATATTGTTTGATGATCTCCTGCGGGGCGACAACATTTCCGGTGGATTTCGACATCTTCTGCTTGTCGTCGGCGAGCACGAAACCATGCGTCAGGACGGCATCATAAGGCGCACGCCCACGGGTACCGCAGGATTCGAGCAGGCTGGAATGGAACCAGCCGCGATGCTGGTCGGATCCTTCGAGATACAGCGATGCCGGCCATTGCAGGTCGTCGCGATCTTCCAACACAAAGCTGTGCGTGGAGCCAGAATCGAACCAGACGTCGAGGATATCGAACACCTGTTCGTAATCGTCGGCACTGTAATCGTTGCCGAGGAAACGTGACGCTTCCGACGCAAACCAGGCATCCGCCCCTTCTTCGGCAATCGCCGTGGCAATCCGCTCCTGCACGGACGCATCCCGCAACAATTCACCGGTTTTCTTGTTGACGAATACCGTGATCGGCACGCCCCATGCACGTTGACGCGACACGACCCAGTCGGGCCGGCCTTCGATCATGCCATGCAGGCGTGTACGCCCGGTCTCCGGGTAGAAACCCGTGGCATCTATGGAATCCAGCGCGACCTTGCGCAGGGTTTCGCCGTTCTCAGTAAACGGCTTGTCCATCGCGATAAACCATTGGGGCGTATTGCGGAAAATCAGTGGTTTTTTTGACCGCCAGGAATGCGGATACTGATGCTTGACCCGGCCACGCGCGATCAACGCATTGACCGCGACCAGCGCATCGATAACCGCCTGGTTGGCATCGCCCTTCTTGCCCTTTTCGGTGATGACGCATTTGCCATCAAAACCGGGTGCTTCGTCGGTATAGATACCGTCGGCATCAACCGTATAAGGGATACGCGTATCGATACCGCGTGCGGTCAAATTTTGGCTGCTAGCAACCCAGATATCGTAATCGTCCCGGCCATGGCCGGGAGCCGTATGCACGAAGCCCGTGCCTGCGTCATCCATCACATGTGCGCCGTCGAGCAGCGGAATATCAAAATCGTAACCCATGTCTGCCAGCGGATGCCCACAGGCCGCATCGGCCAGCATGTCCGGCGTGACGTCCGATACCCGGTTCCACGTTGTTGCCCGTGCCGAGCCCATAACATCGTCAGCCAACGCGTCGGCCAGGATCAGTTTGTCGCCGGTCTTCGCCCAGTTCTCTTCAGGTGCGTCGGTGACTTCGTAGAGACCATAAGAGATTTTTGACGAATAGGAGATCGCCCTGTTGCCGGGAATCGTCCAGGGGGTCGTGGTCCAGATGACGACCGACGCACCCGAAAGCGCTTCAAGCACCTCGGCGTTTGCCGTCCGCATCGGAAACTTCGCCCAGATCGTGTCGGATTCATGATCGTGATATTCGACCTCTGCCTCGGCCAGCGCGGTTTTTTCAACCACGGACCACATCACGGGCTTGGATCCCTGATACAGCAGTCCATTATCGACGAATTTCATCAACTCGCGGGCGATCTGCGCCTCGGCGGCGAAGTTCATGGTCGTATACGGGTTTTCCCAGTCGCCGATCACGCCAAGCCGCTGGAATTCCTCCCGCTGCACGCCGATCCAGTGTTCGGCGAAGTCCCGGCATTCCTGGCGGAATTCGACGATCGGGACTTCGTCCTTGTCGCGTCCTGTGGACCGGTACTTTTCCTCGACCTTCCATTCGATCGGCAAGCCGTGGCAATCCCATCCGGGCACGTAATTGGCATCCTTGCCGAGCATCTGCTGCGACCGGTTGATAACGTCTTTGAGGATCTTATTGAGGGCATGGCCGATATGCAGATTGCCGTTCGCATAGGGCGGGCCATCATGCAGGATGAATTTCTCGCGCCCGGCCGATTGTTCGCGCAGGCGCTGATAGAGATTCATCTCGTCCCAGCGCGCAAGAATACCCGGTTCGCGCTCGGGCAGCTTGCCGCGCATTTCGAACTCGGTCTTCGGCAGGAAGACGGTGGATTTATAGTCGATCGCCATAATTCTTAACTATCCTGAAGGACGCGTTATTTCGGCGCCCGTCTTAAATCGTCCGGACCGATGCTGTCCAGCAGCGCCCGGGCATCGTGGGAATCGAGCGCGATCTGTTCGCGCAGCTGTGCAATACCGTCGAATTTTTTCTCGGGACGGATATACTCAACCAGCGCGACACGAAGCAACTTTTCATAGATATCGTCCGTGAAGTCGAAGATATAGGTCTCGCAATTGACTTCGTTCTTGTCGAAGGTAGGCCGCCGACCGATATTCGCACAGCCCGCGTGCCAGGTGGTCTCACCGCCCTCTTCAACACCGACCCAGACGGCATAGACACCGAGCGCCGGTTCCAGATAGTCGTCCAGCGCAATATTCGCCGTCGGGAAGCCGATCTGGCGGCCCCGCTGATCTCCCTTGATGACGCGCCCTTCGACCTCCCACAGCCGGCCCAGCAAATTAGCCGCCCCGGCCGGATTGCCGTCGCGCAGGCAGTTCCGGATATTCGTCGATGAATAAACCGTTTGGCTCTGGTCTTTGACCGGCTCAATGATAGACACGCCGAAGCCATCCTGCGCAGCGCGCTCGCGCAGATAATCACCATTGCCGCTGCGACCGACCCCGAACACGAAGTCATATCCGACCGAAACGTGCTTCGCGTGAAAGCCGCCGGATATAAAAGTGTCAACGAACTGCTCATGGGTCAGATGCGATGTCTCTGCATCGAAATGTACAATCAGTAACTGGTCAACACCGACATCCTCGAACCGGCGAACCTTGCTGCGCAAGGGCGTCAGCTGGAACGGCGGGTCTTCGGGACGGAAAAAACGCCGGGGGTGCGGATCGAACATGATAACCGACAGGGTGGTACCAAGCTTTTCAGCATGCACCGCCGCCTCTCGAATCACCGCCTGGTGACCGAGATGGACGCCATCGAAGTTACCGATGGCGACAGAGGTATCCCGGACAAAACCCGGCAGCCCCGCAACATGTCTGAATATGCGCATTTCGAAGGTCTTGGTAACTACCGCAAGGGGTCAAGTCAAACCATCAACCCACCGCGAACGGTGGGAAATGACCTGACTAGTCTTTCTTGCGGCGGTTGGGCACCCACAGCGTGGCGACGCCATCGATGACGACTTTCTCGCCAATGGAGCAAACGATCTCGGTAACGACGTTGTTTGTGTCCATATCGATTTCTTTGATCGTGATCCGCGTCTGCACCGTATCGCCAATGCGAACAGGGGCGCGGAAGTTCAGGTTCTGGTTCAGATACGCACAGCCCGGCCCCGGCAGTTTGGTGCCGAGAACCGCCGAAATATACCCGCAGGTCAGCATGCCATGGGCGATACGGCCTTTGAAAATGGTCCGTTTCGCAAATTCCTCATTAACATGGACAGGGTTATCATCGCCTGAGATCTG
>CAJIYX010000023.1 GCA_905181725.1 Alphaproteobacteria bacterium UBA830 | reverse complement strand
GCCCGCACGATGGCGACCATGCCGATACCGCAATTGAAGGTCCGCGCCATTTCCGCCGGGGCGACGCCTCCTTCGGCCATAAGCCATGAAAACACCGGCGGCATCGACCAGGCGGCGGGGTCGATCCGCGCGGTCATTCCGTCAGGGAGGATACGCGGCACGTTTTCCGTAAGGCCGCCCCCTGTAATATGGGCGAATGCCTTGGCCAGACCGGCTTTGTGCAGGGCGAGGCAGGATTTTACATAGATGCGCGTCGGTGAGAGCAGCGTTTCACCCCAGGTCATGCCGGCGTCAAACGCTGTTTCAACGCTGTAATCCAGGCCCTGCTGCGCCAAGACGTGCCGGACCAGCGAAAAGCCGTTCGAGTGCACGCCCGAGGATGCGAGACCGAGTATCCGGTCGCCGGGGGCGATGTCCTCGCGCGGCAGCAGGTTTCCGCGTTCCGCTGCCCCGACGGAGAAACCCGCGAGATCGTAGTCCCCATCGCCGTACATTCCCGGCATTTCTGCCGTCTCGCCGCCAATCAGCGCGCAGCCGGCCTGGCGGCATCCTTCGGCGATACCGCTGACGACATCGGCCGCGGCGTCGGTGTCGAGCCTGCCGGTGGCGAAATAATCGAGGAAAAAGAGGGGTTCCGCTCCCTGGACCACTAAATCGTTGACGCACATGGCCACAAGGTCGATTCCCACGGTATCGTGGCATCCCGTATCGATGGCGATCTTGAGCTTGGTGCCGACGCCATCGGTGGCGGCGATCAGCACCGGGTCTTCATAACCGGCAGCCTTGGGGTCAAAAAGCCCTCCAAAACCGCCGAGTACACCCATGACCCCTGCACGTAGGGTCGATTTCGCCATGGGTTTGATGCGCTCGACGAGATCTGCGCCTGCGTCTATATCGACGCCCGAATCTTTGTAGCTGGGACCGTTAATGACTGCGCCGCCTCGAATGAAAATGTTAGACTGAACGGATGATGGATATAAACCTACCCGCTCTGCGCAGGATAGCGAATGCGCGACCGGAAATGAACGGCGTCCTGCGAATCTCTCAGAGATTGTCTGGGCGGATTCACGCGCGTCTCTGGATTGGCCTGATCGGGACGCTCTTCATCGTTGTCGGCGGGGGTGTCGGCGGCATTGGCAACGCCATCGCGCAAACCAGCGGCGTCTACACCGTTGGCGGCGTAAATGTGGATAGGACGGCTAATACCGCGGCGGTGGCGCGTGAACAGGCAATCAACGCGGGCCATGTGATCGCGTTCAGGCGGTTGATGGCGCGGCTTGTACCCGAACGTCAGCGCGCCGTGCTGCCGGCTCTTGCGCAATCCGATATCGTGCCGCTGGTGCTCAGCTTTGAACTTGAATCCGAGAAACGGTCATCCGTCCGCTATCTCGGATCGCTCAAATTCCGGTTCCGGAGGGCGGATGTGCGGCAGTTTCTTCAAAGTAGCGGGGTCGCTTTTGCGGAAACCCGACTGAAGCCCGTTCTGCTTTTGCCGATTTATGATTCCGCCGGCGCAAAACTTCTGTGGGATGATCCCAACCCGTGGTTCCTGGCCTGGAATGCGGTGCCGCCCTCTGATGGTCTGGTGCCGTTACGTCTGCCGGCCGGCGATCTGGCTGATATTCGCGATATCAGTGCAGAGCAGGCAGTGGCCGGAAATACCGGCCAACTGGCCCTTATCGCTGAACGCTACGGCGCCAGCTCGGTGCTGGTCGCGGAAGGATCGCTCACCGCCGACCCCGGTTCCGGCGCGCGCTCTCTGACGGTCGCTACCCGCTATTTCGGGGGCACCTCTGACGGTCGTACCGCGGTCCGCAGTTTTGCATATGCCGAGGGCGAGGCCGATGAGGCGGTTATCGGGCGTGCCGCACAGCAGGTCGCGCTCCAGGTAGAGGAAGACTGGAAGCAGGAAAACCTGATCCGGTTTGACAATCAGGACAGTCTCATTGCCCGGATCGCGCTGACCGATCTTCGCCAATGGGTGGAAGTGAGGCGCAAATTACAGGGCATCGCGTTCGTGCAGCGCTGGCAGCTGGTTGCAATGTCCCGCCGCAGCGCGTCCGTGCGTCTGACCTATTACGGCGACCCGGAGCAACTACGTATTGCGCTTGCCCAGCGCGATCTGATCCTTGAACCGGAAGCCGTCGACTGGTTGTTGCGCGATTCGCGGCAGGCACGGGCCGGTTCGCCTGATCCTCTCGCCGAAGAAACTGTGTCTCCCGGCGTCGCTGCGCCTGTATCCTCCGGCGCCGCTGCGCCTGTTTTGCCGGGCGCCGATACGCCAGTTCTGCCGAATGCCGGTCCGTCCAACGAAAGGACGGAAGGGGATCCCGCCCGGTGAATCTGCCCAATCTAATTACATTTGGCCGGTTACTGACCGTTCCCATCACGGTTTGTCTGCTCATGCAGTCGGCGTATCTCGCAGCGTTTATCCTGTTCCTGCTGGCGGGCGCCTCTGACGCCCTCGACGGCTATCTTGCCAAGCGAAATAATCAGACGACCAAGCTCGGCGCGATTCTTGATCCGCTTGCCGACAAGGCGCTGCTGGTCGGGGTGTATGTCACGCTGGGGCTGCAGGGAAACCTGCCGAGCTGGCTTGTCGTGCTGGTCGTGTTCCGCGATGTGCTGATCATCGGCGGGGTCATTATCCTTTTTGTGGTGCGGCTCGACGTAAAGATGCGCCCGCTGATCATCAGTAAGATCAACACCGCGACCCAGATCGGGCTTGCGGCGGTCGTCCTGGCCGAGCTCGGACTGCAGCTGGACATCATGGGGGGCGTCGAGGTCATGATTTATCTGGTTGGCTCGACAACGGTGATTTCCGGTGCAAGCTATATGGTGTCCTGGGCGCGTCAGATGGCCGGGATCGAAGACGACGGATCTTCGGCGAAGTGACGAGGACGGCGAGGTGATGACGGAAAAAGCGACACAGCTTGCGCTCGACCTGCGTCATCGCGCTGCGATGAGCCGCGAAGATTTTCTCGTCTCGCCGTCGAACGAAGAGGCGGTTGCCTGGATCGACCGCTGGCCCGACTGGCCGGGGCACGCGTTGGTGCTGGTCGGCCCGCCGGGCTGCGGCAAGACGCATCTCGGTCAAGTCTGGCAGGCGCGGGCGGGGGCGCAGCCCTACCGGGCAGATCTGCTTTCCGCGACAGCCGGGCCGAACACGTCTGTTTTTGCGCCTGTCTTCGTAGATGATGCAGACGCACCCGGGCGGGACGAAGAGCTGTTTCATCTGTTTAATGCGGCAGGGGCGGCGGGCAGCTTCGTGCTGTTCGCCAGTCATACCGCTCCGGCGCGGTGGGAGAACCGGCTGCCCGATCTGAAATCCCGCCTTGCGGCGGCCGCCAACATTCAGATTCAATCGCCTGACACGCCGCTGATCGCGGCGGTGATGTTGAAGATGTTTGCCGATGAGCAGATGGATGTCGGTGCCGATGTTCTCGATTACCTGGTCAACCGGATGGAGCGGTCCTTCGAGGCGGCGCGAACCCTCGCCGAACGTCTGAACAATGCGTCACTGGCGACCCGGCGCGGGATCACGATTCCCCTGGCGCGCGAAGTTTTTGACGCGCTTGAAAAAGGTTCCGAAGCTTAAGATATCTCGGGCGGTGTATCGGGTGGCACGTTCGGGGGCGGCCCGAGATCGTTATCAAACCCGACCCCGGCGAGGGCGCGGCGGCAGATATATTCTTTCCAGACCGCGCCGCGCTTGCCGGTCCAGACTTCCTCGACCGGCTGGTCCGTGGCGTCGACAAACTGTATCAGCCCGTCTTCGCGGCCGAGGCTGATACAGCGGAAACTGTATCCGAACGTGAATGCATCCGGACGTGCGCCGTTGAGCCGGGCATCGAAGGTGCGGGCCGCGCCTTCGCCCATTGGCCGTCCTGCGGCACAGCTCATCCGGCATTTTCCCGCGATCTCCGTCATCACGTGAGCCGCATCGCCAACCGCGAGGATGTCGGGGTGACTGACCGATGTCAGGGTCTCGTCGGTCACAATCTGGCCGCTTTGCGTAACTTCGATGCCGGCATCGGCGGCGAGCGGTGGCACTAGGAAACCTGCGGCCCAGAGGCAGACATCAAACGCGATCGTGCTGCCGTCTTCCATGTCGACATGGTCGGGCTGAACGCGGGCAATGCGCGCACCAGCGGCGATCTCGACCCCCAGTCGTTCCAGTGTCGCGATCACGTGATCGAAACCCGCTTTTGACAGATCGCCCGGTTTGGTGCCCGGCGCGAAGTTCCGACCCGGTGCGAGGATAATTCTGAGGTCGGTCATCCGTTCGCCGAATTCGCAGGCGGCTTCGATAGCGGTCAGCCCGCCTCCGGCAATCAGCACGGTGCCGCCGGTGCGGGCGCCGGTGCGGGCTAGGCCTGTCAGGCGGGCGTAAAGCGCCGCGGAACCGTCAGCCATGTCGAGGCAGACGGCATGGCGATCAGCGCCGGGAACAGTCTGGCGGTCGGTATAGCTGCCGGGGGCGTATATCAGCGTGTCATAGGCGACTTCGCTCTGTCCCTTATGGTCTGTTTCGATCAGGACCCGGCGGCGGCCTGGATCGATGGACATGACTTTCGCCTGGACGAACCGGCCATGGCGCGCCGTCATGAAATCTTCGTAGGGCAGGGCACGCGGTGTGCTGCCACCCGCCATTTCGTGCAGGCGGATGCGCTCGACAAATTCGGGCTTTGTGTCGATGAGCGTGAGCGACACGCCGGATGCGGTCTCACCGATCCGGGCGGCGGCTGTCAGGCCGGCATAGCCGCCACCAATCACAACAACTTCATGTGGGCCGGTGCCTGCCATCGTGCTGCCTTCAGACCGTTGTTAGTTGGGGGTTTCGATAACCTTGATGCGGGCGCCGTCGGCGGTAAGGGCGATCTCGCCGCGTTTCAGCCGCAGCGCATCTTCACCAAAAAGGTCGCGCCGCCAGCCCGAGAGTGCGCGCACATCGGCGGCGTCATCGGCGGCGATAGCTTCGATATCGCCCGACGACGCGATCAGCTTCTGCGCCACCTTGTGGCTGTCGCATTTCAGCTTGAGCAACACCTTGAGTAGCTCCATCGACGGGCCGTTATCGGATGTATCGGCGCGCTCTGCCGGGGGTTCCGGATAATCGGCGGAATCCATTTTCTCGACCTCGGCCAGCACTGCGATGATTTCGCGGGCCCGGTCATTTCCGATCCGGTCGCGCGAGATAGCGCGGAGCGACATCAGCTCTTCGGCGCTCTTTGGTAAATGGGCGGCGATCTCGGTGATCGATTCATCCTTTACCACCCGGTTTCGCGGCACGTTGTTGTCCTGCGCGGTTTTTTCGCGCCATGCGGCCAGCGTTTGGACAGCGGCCAGGTATTTTGGTTTCCGGCTTCGGGTCTTCAGGCGTTTCCAGGCGTTCTGCGGATCGATCAGGTAGGTTGCGGTATTGGTCAGGATCGCCATCTCGTCATCGAGCCACGACGTGCGATCGTTGGCTTCGATCCTCTCGGCCAGTTTGCTGTAGATAGTCCGCAAATGCGTCACGTCACCCAGCGCGTATTCGATCTGCTTGTCGCCGAGCGGCCGGCGTGACCAGTCGGTGAAACGCATGGTCTTGTCGATGGATTTCTTGGCGATATCGCGCACCAGGCGCTCATATCCCACCGAATCGCCATAGCCACAGACCATGGCGGCGATCTGTGTGTCGAACATCGGCGTCGGGACCTTGCCGGACAGATTGACGAAAATTTCAACATCCTGGCGGGCAGCATGAAATACTTTCAGCACCTGTTCGTTCGCCATCAGACCGAATAGCGGGGTCAGGTCTATTCCGTCCGCCAACGCGTCGATGGCCACTGCTTCGTCCGGCGTGCCGACCTGAACGAGGCACAGCACCGGCCAGTAGGTCTTTTCACGGATGAATTCCGTATCGACGGTCAGGAATGGAAAGTTTGCTGCCCTCTCGCAGAACGCTGCAAGGGCTGTCGTTTCTGTTATTATAGTCATGGCGCAGTCATACACGGATTCCAACATAACTTGAAGCATGGCAGCGTAGGCTATAAAACCCGCTGCGGCCCGCACCCGCATCGGCACGCGCCAGATGATATTTATCCGAACACCAGATGATACTTATCCGAACGCCAGATAATGTTATCCGAACAAAGGTCAGACCATGCACGCATATCGCACCCATACCTGCGGCGAACTTCGCGCCGAAAACGCCGGCACCGAAGCCCGGATTTCCGGGTGGGTTCACCGCAAGCGCGATCACGGAAATCTGCTTTTCGTCGATCTGCGCGATCACTATGGGCTGACCCAATGCGTGATCGATAGCGAATCGGAGATCTTTTCCCAGATCGAAGGGCTGCGGCTGGAAACGGTCATCTGCGTCACCGGCCGTGTCGAGGAACGCACGGACGACACGAAGAATGCTGACCTGCCGACCGGTTCCGTCGAACTGCGCATTGATGCCTGCGAAGTGCTGGGCACCACCGAGCCGCTGCCGCTTGAAGTGAACAGTGACCGCGATTACGGCGAAGAAATCCGCCTGCGGTACCGGTTTCTCGACCTGCGGCGCGAGAAGGTTCATCAGAACATCATTCTGCGCAGCTCGGTTATATCCAGCATCCGGCGGCGGATGATTGATCAGGGCTTCATGGAATTCCAGACCCCGATCCTGACATCGACCTCGCCTGAAGGTGCGCGTGACTTCCTGGTGCCAAGCCGCTTGCACCCGGGCCAGTTCTACGCGCTGCCGCAGGCGCCGCAGCAGTTCAAGCAACTGATCATGGTTGCCGGCTTCGACCGTTATTTCCAGATCGCGCCGTGTTTCCGCGACGAGGATGCGCGGGCGGATCGGTCGCCGGGCGAGTTCTATCAACTCGATATCGAAATGTCGTTCGTCACACAGGATGACGTGTTCAACGCGATTGAGCCCGTCCTCCATGGTGTGTTCGAGGAATTTGCCGATGGCCGCAAGGTATCGTCACAGCCGTTCCCGCGCATCACCTACGCGGATTCAATGCAGAAATACGGCTGCGACAAGCCTGATCTGCGCAACCCGATCGAGATGAGCGATGTCACCGATACGTTCCGCGGGTCGGGCTTCAAGATTTTTGCCGGCATGATCGAAAGGGACGAAAATGTCCGGGTCTGGGCGATCCCGGCGCCGGGTGGCGGATCGCGCGCCTTCTGCGACCGGATGAATTCCTGGGCGCAGAAGCAGGGGCAGCCCGGTCTCGGTTATATCTTCTTCCGCGATGGCGAGGGTGCCGGCCCGGTCGCCAAAAATATCGGTGAGGAACGCACCGGGGCGCTGCGCACCGAGCTTGGACTGAACGACGGCGATGCGGTGTTCTTCGTCGCCGGTGTGCCGAAGGATTTCGCGTCCTTCGCCGGTCAGGCGCGGACCCAGGTCGGCGAAACCCTGGAAATGATCGACGAAAACAGCTTCGAATTCTGCTGGATCGTCGATTATCCGATGTACGAACTGGACGAGGCGACCGGCAAGATTGAATTCAGCCATAACCCGTTCTCGATGCCCCAGGGCGGTATCGAAGCGCTGGAGACGATGGACCCGCTGGATGTGCTTGCCTATCAGTACGATATCGTCTGCAACGGCATTGAACTGTCGAGCGGCGCGATCCGGAACCATCGCCCGGAAAT